>DATLDA010000205.1:0-2693 GCA_035526135.1 Flavitalea sp. | reverse complement strand
GGGCTTCAATTTTTGCTGAAACCCTTTAGCAATCTTAGTGATCCGGATTGGATTCGAACCAATGACCTACTGCTTAGAAGGCAGTTGCTCTATCCAACTGAGCTACCGGACCTGAACTGTAAAAGGTGCGCAAAGATAATTTTTTTTAGTTTGCACCCAAAGCAGAACATGGAGGTGAAAATACATGAGAGCTGGAAACAGGCTCTCAAATCAGAATTCACAAAGCCGTATTTTCTGGAGATCGTAACTTTTCTTAAACTTGAAAAAGCAAGTGGCAAAATCGTATTCCCTCCCGGCTCACTCATTTTTAATGCGTTTAATTCCACTCCATTTTCTGATGTGAAAGTAATACTCCTCGGTCAGGATCCTTACCATGGACCGGGACAGGCACACGGTCTAAGTTTTTCTGTTCCTGACGGTATCCATCCACCTCCTTCCCTGATGAATATCTTTAAGGAAATGCATAGCGATCTTGGTATCCCCCTGCCTTCCTCTGGCAACCTGCAGCACTGGGCGCAACAGGGTGTTTTGTTATTGAATGCAACACTCACTGTACGTGCAAATGAACCGAACAGTCATTCAAAAACCGGATGGCCGGAATTTACAAATGCAGCAATCAGAAAATTATCTGACCTGCGCAAAAATCTTGTTTTCCTTCTGTGGGGAAAATATGCGCAGGAAAAACAATCGTTGATCGATGAAACAAAGCACCTGGTGTTGAAAGCAGCTCACCCATCCCCTTATTCAGCGAATAATGGCTTTCATGGATGCAGGCACTTTTCCAAAACGAATGAATATCTTGTAAAACATAAACTTGATCCGATCGACTGGTCGTTGTGATCTATTACTAACTTTCATGCAACTCATAAAAAAAATTTTTGGTGCCGTGATGGCGATGTGGGCTTTGCTGATGTTCATACTTACTATGCTTGTTTTCATGATTCCCTTTCTCCTTTTCTGTTATCCGAAAAAAGATCCTCTGAAAAATATTCGCTTCATCACGTATGCGCGCACCTGGATGCAGATCTACCTTTTTTCGATTGGTTGCCCACTTACAGTAAAAGGAACCGGGTATTTCAGAAAAGGGAAAGTTTACATTGTTCTTTGTAACCACAATTCATTCATGGATGTACCGGTTTCTTCTCCTGCGATACCCGGTGGCAATAAAACCATCGCGAAAATTGAAATGGCAAAAACGCCTGTATTCGGCATGCTTTATAAAACAGGAAGTGTTCTTGTAGACAGACGAAGTGATGCAAGCAGGAAAGACAGCTATGTACAAATGAAAAAAGTGTTGCAGATGGGCCTGCACATGTGCATCTATCCGGAAGGCACGCGTAATAAATCAACAGATCCGTTAAAACCGTTTCACAGTGGAGCTTTCCGCCTCGCACTGGAAACCCGCACGGAAATTATTCCGGCTGTCATTTTCAATAGTAAGAGAGTATTACCAGCGGGCAAAGGATTTTATGTTGAACCGCATCCGCTATCGATTCACTTTTTGCCACCCGTTCCGGTTGAAAATGAAACTGCAGAATCGTTGAAAAAAAAATGCTTTGAGTTAATGAAAGATTATTATGTAAAAAACAATAAAAGAACTTCCCGCAGTGAATGGTAAATGCCGGTAAGGAATACCACATAGAAACATAGATACATAGGCACACATAGTAATACTTTGCGTCTTTGTAAACTTTGCATCTTTGCGTGAAACAAATTTACTGCCCGTAGAAGTAACGTGTCCTGTTCACCCGGAGGTCACGCAAGATACCCGACTTCGGATTGATTGTAATATTGAAAGACCGGTTTAGCCCGACCGGTGTAACGTTGATGGATAGTTGCCAGCAGTGCATTTCCCGGGAAATGAACATTGTAATGGATTGAATAGAAGATGTATTAAAATCATAGTATCCTGTCATCCCCATTTTCCATTTTTCTGTCAGATTGAAATCTCCGTTCCAGCTTAAGTTTGAATTGGTTCTCGTTTCAAAACCTTTATAGTCACGTCTGAAATCCCGAATAAAACTCCATGAATAAGATAAGTTCAACGACCATGGAATGTTGAAATCGGCAAATTCCGCAGGGTTCTGGTTTACATATTGCATTTGCGCCAATTGATCTTCCATGGTCATCGGTGGCAAATTTTCATTTTGCCCTGTCTTCGCAGCCTCTGCCGCTTTTTTCTCGTCCCTCGGCTTACTGCGCAAAGTGGTAGAAATTGCAATATTCCCATTCGTCAATCTTCCGGGATTGAATCCACTCCCCTGCCACGAATAATTATCTGTTCTGTATCCATCTGTATCCAACTGGTAAGGATCAAGCGTTGCGCCGGCGGTAATATTGATTTTCTCAAACAAAGTGCTACGGAGGTAAAAACTCATGGGAGATAATTTGAAAGAATCAGCCATGAAATTATAACTGCCATTAAATCCGAATCCATCGAGTAAACGAACCTTACGGATTCCACCATTGGTCGTGTCTTTTTTTGAACGCGTTTTCATTTCAATGTTATTATCCACACCGAACCCTATTCCACCAAATGTTCCTTCTGAAAAAGGTCCAAAAATACTTCCATCATAATATGAGAACCGGTAGGTCCTTCCCGTTTCATCCACCTGTGTTTCATAATAATCCTTTGCTGCCAGGTCTGGCTTGTAGTTGAAGGATATTGTTGGCCGTATTACGTGACGTATTGC
>DATLDA010000195.1:0-3931 GCA_035526135.1 Flavitalea sp. | reverse complement strand
CGGTGAGCACAAATAATAATGATATACCGGGGCCCCCGTTAAACGCAGCGGTGCCTATCGTAGAAAAGATACCCGCTCCCACTACGGCAGCGATTCCCATGAAAGTAAGATCTCTGACTGTCAGAATTTTTTTTAGTTTGCTTCCCCCGTGTCCGTCAGGTAATCCTTCTCCGGCATCTTTGAGAATTTTTTCTATTGATTTCTTCCTGAATAAAGAGGTGGACATGAGCAGTAGTTGGTTTGAAAATTCAAATTAATCAAAAATGATGTGCTATCCTCATCAGGATTATTCAAATTCAATAGTCTCGTTGTACAAGGAATTCCGCGAGTTCCTCCAGCGGCTTTTTTCTTGAAGATAAAACAGCAATCTCTTCCAGGTGACGTAAAGCCTCTCCCATATATTGCTTCTTCAGTCCAAATGCCCATTTGTCTACCTGCAGCGACCGAAAGATCGACACCATTTCTTCTACTTTCCGGGGAGAATTTTCTTTCAATAATTTTTCCAGCGCTTCCTTGTCTTTTCCCTTTGCTGCTTCAAGTGCTTTGATAAGAAGAAAAGTTTTTTTATCAGAAAGGATATCACCGCCCACTTGTTTACCGAATTTCGTTGGATCGCCGAATGCATCCAGATAGTCATCCTGTACCTGGAAAGCAATTCCCAGGCATTTACCAAATTCATAAATATGTTCTTGATTTCCGAGTCCTGCTCCACCGAGAATCGCGCCGAGTTGTAAGCTCGATGCAAGCAGCACAGAAGTTTTCAGCGTGATCATACGGATATAAGCATCCATTTGTACTATGGGTTGCTTTTCGAAATCCATATCGAGTTGTTGCCCTTCACACACTTCCCGCGCAGTTTTATTGAAAAGATCCAGCACAGCAAATTTAAAATGAGGATCAATTTTGTTCAGATGATCATATGCAGCCACAAGCATTACATCGCCTGCCAGCAAAGCAGTTGAGGAACCGAATCTTTCATGAACAGTCTGCTGTCCTCTTCGCAACGGAGCCTTGTCCATAATATCATCGTGGATGAGGGTGAAATTGTGAAAGAGCTCTATTGCAGAAGCCACGTGATATACGTCGGGCCGGATATCGCCAAATAGCTCATTCCCCATCAGGCATAATACAGGCCTGATCCTTTTTGCCTGGAGATTTAAAAAGTATTCGCCCGCATCATACAGGTTTGTGGGCGTTTCAGGAAAATGCCTTTGATTGAATCGCTCAGCAAATAAGGTAGAAAGTTTTTCAAAAGTGTGCACGGAAAGTGGTTACTGGTTACTGGTTGCTGGTTGCTCGTTATAGTTCTTAATTCTTAGTTCTTAGTTTAGTTTGGACTTGACTACTGACTGCCTACTGCCTACTGCCGACTGCCTACTGCCTACTGCCGACTCTTCTTCTTATGTTTCCCTTTTTTATGTTCTGCGATTTCCATCTCGCTTTCGACGGCAGTTGCGGTTAACACCCATTCATAATCGAGTTGCCGCTTCGTCAGATTCGCAGCGATCACTTTGATGCGGATCTTATCGCCCATCCGGAATTTCCTTCCACTTCGCATTCCCATCAGGCTGTAATCACCTTCCACCAGCCGGAAGTCATCAAAATCAAGCAGGCTGTTTATACTTACCAATCCTTCACATTTATGGTCGATCGTTTCCACCCAGAATCCGAAAGCGGCGACCCCGCTGATTACACCATCAAATTCTTCTCCCAGGTAATTCTTCATGTACTCTACCTGCTTGTATTTATTTCCTGCACGTTCTGCATCCATGGCAGCACGTTCCCTTTCACTGGAATGCCTGCATTTTTGTTCGAGTTTTTTATCAGGCTGAATAGTTCCGTCGAGGCATTCTTCCAGTATGCGGTGCACCAGTACGTCCGGGTAGCGTCGTATCGGAGAAGTGAAATGACAGTAATGCTGAAATCCTAACCCATAGTGCCCGATATTCTCTGTTGTATAGATCGCCTTTGCCATTGTTCGGATCCCTAGCTGCTGTAACACATGTTCTTCAGGTTTCCCTTTCACATCCTCAAGCATCTGATTGAATGAAGCGGCAATGCCTTGCGGAGTTTTGGTGTCGAAAGTGTGGCCATATTTCTTGGCGAATTCCACAAACGGCGCCAGTTTCAATTCATCAGGCGTATCGTGCACACGATAAGGAAAAGGAATTTCCTTTTTGTTGACTTTCATTTTTCCGACATGTTCCGCCACAGTACGATTGGCAAGCAGCATGAATTCTTCAATGAGTTGGTGTGCCTCTTTACTTTCTTTCACTACAATTCCAATCGGTGTTCCTTTTTCATCGAGTTTGAATCTTACTTCTGTTGATGAAAAATTAATTGCTCCTTTTTTGAAACGGTGCTTACGCATTTTTTGTGCGATATTATTCAGGATGAGAATTTCATCACGGTACAAACCTTCTTCTTTTTCAATGATCTCCTGGACTTCCTCATAACTGAAGCGATGATTGGAATGAATGACCGTTTTCCCCAACCAATATTCTTTGACCTCTGCTTTTGGCGTCATCTGAAATATTGCCGAGAAAGTAAGTTTATCTTCAAGCGGTCGCAGAGAGCACAACTCATTTGAAATCCGCTCAGGTAACATAGGCAATACACGGTCGGGCAGATATACGGAAGTTGCCCGTTCGTAAGCTGATTGATCCAAGGCAGAATCAGCGGCGATGTAATGGGCCACATCAGCAATATGCACACCGATCTCATAATTTCCGTTTTTCAAAACCTTGAATGAAATAGCATCATCAAAGTCACGTGCATCCACGGGATCAATGGTGACAGTTAATATTTCCCGAAAATCTTTTCTACGTTGGATATCATCATTGCTGATCAGGTCGGGAATTCGTTCTACTTCTTCAAGTGCTTCATCGGGAAAGAAAAGTGTGAATCCGTTTTCAACGAGGATCTCCTTCATTGCAAGATCACTCACATTCGCCGCATCAAGCACTTCAACGACTTCTCCGACCGGCTTCTTATTTTTTTCCCATTCAGTGATCTTCACAATCACCCTGTCCTCATGTTTTGCGTTATTGAGCGATGCCATCGGAATATAAACATCAGGCATCGGTTTTTCCATATCAGCAATAAAAAATGCAAATGTTTTATTCAATTCAATCCGTCCGAGAAATTGGGATTGCTTTCTTTGTACGACTTCTGTAACAGTGCCCTGCAGTCGACCGCTCTTCGATTCGCCACCAGAAACCCTGACCCGAACCGTATCACCATGCAATGCGGTATTGAAATCCGCCGGTCGCACGAGGATATCGTTGGGAACTTTGTCAACGATGACATAACCGACACCCGACCGCGTAATATCAAGCCTGCCTTTGACTGTTTTTTCTGATGAAGAATTTTTCTTTTTCTTTTTAAAATCTTTTCTGCCCATCAATTATTTTGTTTGCGCGTTTTAAACCCTTTGATGAAAGTAATAATTAAATCTATAAATTTTCGTTCACTGCCAAACAGAAATTCCATTTTCATTGGAATCACATAGAATGGTAATTCTTTCAATTCCTGTTCGAATTTGATTAATCTGACTGCATCTTTCTCCGTTGTGAGGATCATTTTCTTTTCTGACTGCATCATTTTGAAGCGATTGATTATTTCCTTCCAGTCATCGATCGAAAAAATATGATGATCATCGTAGAGCATTTCATAATATGATTCTGTATTATTCGATAAATAATTTTTGAGAGGCCTTGGATTGGCAATGCCTGTTACCAGCAACACTTCAGTTTCCTCATCAATCGGATTAGTATTACCCGCCAGTATATGATAAGGTGTGCCATAAAGAATAGAAGTGAAAAACAGTTCCTGGCCTTCCGCAGGATCAATTTCTTCCCGGATTTTTTCTGCTTCTTCCGCTGACATCTCTGCCGGGCATTTCGTTATTACCAACAATTGTGCCCGCCTG
>DATLDA010000191.1:0-8457 GCA_035526135.1 Flavitalea sp. | reverse complement strand
CTTGAAAAAAGCAAAGGAAAAAAATGTTCAAATCCACCTCCCTCCGGACAGTATCATTGCTGATAAATTTGCCGCTGATGCAAACACAAAAACCGCAGATAATAATGAGATTCCGGATGGATGGATGGGTCTCGACATCGGCCCAAAGGCCATCAAAGATTTTTCCGAAGTGATAAGAAATTCCAAAACCATTTTATGGAACGGACCGATGGGAGTCTTTGAAATGGATAAATTTCAGACCGGAACAAAGGCAATTGCCGAAGCAGTAGCAGAAGCCACTTCACACGGTGCTTTCTCACTAATTGGTGGAGGGGATTCCGTAGCGGCTGTTAATCAATTCGGATATGCTGATAAAGTCAGTTATGTTTCAACAGGAGGGGGCGCCATGCTTGAATATTTTGAAGGAAAAGAACTCCCGGGAATTGCCGCAGTGAAAAGTCATGATGCTTCACTTACTTAATTTTCGCGTGAGTGTCTCCGTCTTGCGATCAAATTGACTTTTTTACCTGTCAAATCATTACAAACTGCGCCTGTATGCAACGAGTAAAAGAATTACATCGTCCCTGATAATGTAAATATGCTAATTTTAATCTCCACTAAAACTAATTACAGTTATGAATAGTCGAAATCTGACATTGATCATTATCGTTGTAGTAATCCTTTTGCTGGGAGGATGTGGTTGCAACAGTTACAATTCAATGAATGGATTGCGTCAGCAAACTAACCAGGCCTGGAGTAATGTTGAAAATCAGTACAAGCGTCGGGCAGATCTTATTCCTAACCTGGTTAATACCGTAAAAGGTGCGGCAAACTTTGAACAGGAAACACTTGAGCGTGTAATTAATGCGCGTGCTAAAGCTACCCAGGTAACAGTAGATCCTAATAATGTAACCCCCGAGAAAATGCGTGAATTTCAGGCAGCGCAGGGAGAAGTAAGCAGTGCTTTGAGTCGCTTATTGGTTGTTTCGGAAAGATACCCCGACTTGAAAGCCACGCAGAATTTTCAGAACTTGCAAGTCGAATTGTCAAATACTGAAAATAAAATAGCTGTTGAAAGAAGTCGTTACAATGAAGTAGCCACCGGCTATAACACTAAGGTTACTAATTTTCCAAATAACGTGTTTGCAGGGATGTTAGGCTTCAAGGAAAGGCCATATTTTGAAGCATCTGCAGCAGACAAGGAGAGACCAAACGTCGACTTCAGTAAGTAGTCCCATGTCGCTATTCAAGAAAAAAGAATTTTTTACTCCCGAACAGAGAGATCGGATTGTTGGTGCCATTCGGAATGCAGAAATGCAAACCAGTGGCGAAATCCGACTTTATGTTGAAAGTCATTGCCGATTCGTTGATCCATTGGACCGGGCTGGTGAACTTTTTTCGGGATTGAAGATGCAGGAAACAAAGGAGCGAAATGGTGTATTAATTTATGTTGCCACTAAAGACAGACAACTTGCGGTACTGGGAGACGAAGGAATACACAAAAAAGTAGGCACGGCATTCTGGCATCAGGAAGTGAATAAAATGTTACAGCATTTCAGGGACCAGGATTATACGGAAGGAATTATTTTAATCATAGAAGATATTGGCCGTGCACTCAGTTCCAATTTTCCTTACATCCGCGACACCGATAAGAACGAATTGCCCGATGATCTTGTATTCGGCAAATAAAGAGAAAGAAAATGCAACAATCCGGAAAGGCAGGCAGCTTAAAAGTTTTGATGACTTTGGCTTTTTTGTTTGGCTGGTGCTGCATAAACGCTCAATTGGTTCCCCATCAGCTATTGCCATCAAAACCCAATCCGCCCCGGCTCGTCAACGATTATGCGGGGTTAATGTCCGCCGGTGAAGTTCAAAGACTAGAACAAAAGCTGGTTGCATATAATGACTCCACTTCTAACCAGATTGTAATTGTTACCGTCCATACACTTCATAATTATACTGCCGATTATTTTGCAACGGAAATCGGGCAATGGTGGGGTGTTGGCGGCCAGGCTAAATTCGATAACGGAATTGTGATTCTGGTGAGTGATGGTAAAGAGGAAGATGATAAGCGACAATATTTTATTGCGACCGGATATGGCCTGGAAGGTGCATTGCCATCTATTACTACCAACGCAATTGCACAGGAATTCCTGATTCCAAATTTGAAAAGTGGAGATTATTTCGATGCTTTTGACCAAACAACAACAGCTATCTTCAAAGCAGCTGCCGGGGAATATACCGCGCCCGCAGGATTTGGAAACAATGGCGGTCAGAGGAAAGGATTCCCACGGTCGTGGATACTGATCATTATTGCAATTATAGTATTTGGTCTGATCAATCGGCGAGGTGGAGGCGGACGCGGAGGTGGAGGTTTCATGAGTCGTCGTGGTTATCGTGGCGGACTGGCACCCTTCATTATCGGGAGTATGCTCGGCAACGCCGGGCGCGGCGGCGGAGGCGGCTTTGGTGGGTTTGGCGGCGGCGGAGGCGGAGGAGGATTTGGTGGTTTCGGTGGTGGAGGATTTGGCGGCGGCGGTAGCGGAGGAAGCTGGTGAAAAATATGGACGATCAATAATTAGTAATTAATAAGTGATCATTCCAATATTTCTTTTTTGATTCAATTCTTAAAATTTATCATTCAATTTTATAAATTAAAAAGCCCCTCATCTTTGAAGGGCTTTTTAATTTTTGTACTTTATCTTTTACTAAAAAAGACCAGAAAGAAAAAATTCTTAATTTAATTCTTAATTCAAAATCCTTTCTTTTCCTCTCCGATTTTAGCATTCACATAATCTATCTGTGCCTGCAGGTTCGACTTTTCTGAAGCGGTTGCTTTTGCTGTTTCTTTCTTTGTGGCTATGCTCTTCAAGAAATTATTCACAACCGGTGTCAGACCATATTGTTCAGGAATCGCATTTCTGAATTTAACAATCAGGTCAACTCCTCTTTTCAGATTTTCCGTATCCTGAACCCGTCCCAACAGATCAGAGAAAGGTTGAAGCATATTGAATTTCGCCTGTGACAACGGCATTTTTTCAAACGCATTTGCAATGATGGTAAATGCATTCTCATCACCCGATTTGATCAAAATCCGTGTGATGGATTCAACAAGTCTTCCTTTTGAAACCTGAGAAGTAAGTTTTTTTGCTGCGTTGAGTGCAGCAACACTGTCAAGTAGCATCAAACCATCTAATGCGCTAGCTGAAACAGAATAAGAACTATCGTACAGATTTTTAAGGAACAAAGGTTTGTACTCCGCCTTTTTATAAGAAGACAGCAACATCAGTGCAGTGGCTCTTACAGTGGATTTCGGATCATTCTTCGCCAAATCGGAAAGGAGAGGTTCCACCTGATTTTTGATTTCTTCCTTTTTAAGGTCCAGCCTGTTCAAAGTAAAGCTCCTTAATCCATCGTATTTATCTTTCAAGGCGGTCTTCAGTAATGCAATGGCTTCAGGTTCACTCTGATTTCGTGCCGCAAATTCGATGGCTTCTCTTCGATCGAGAAACTTTCCAGCATTCTTATATTGAAATACATAATTCTGCAGGGTTTTATTATCCTTCTTTTCGGCGAGCACAATTTTATCTCCATCCACATTAATCAGATCAGGTTTTGACTGGTAACTGAAAGAAAAAGTGTCCACTTTATTTTGCAACCAGACCTGATGACGTTCCTTTTTTCCTCCAGCGTATACATCAACAGCAATGGGTAGTTTGAATACTTTATCTCCAGCCTGTGTTTGTTTAACAATGACCTGTGCTTTTCCGGCGTTATCATCATATACATAATCAATCGTAAGTTTCGGGTGACCGGCACCGAAATACCATTGGTTCCAAAACCAATTCAAATCCTTACCAGTTACTTCTTCAAATGCGAGTCTCAGTTGATGTGCCTCCGCAGATTTAAACTGGTTGGTTGTGAGGTAAAGGTTCAATGCTTTGAAAAATGCACTATCTCCCACAAAATTTCTGAGCATGTGCAAAATCCTTCCGCCTTTATTATAACTCACAGCATCGAAAACCGCTTCTTTATCTTCATAAAAGAATCTTACCAGATCTTTTTTATCACTCTGACTTTGGATATAACCCTGCATATCACCGAAGTTTTCAGCATCACCGGCATCTTTTCCATATTTATATTCATCCCAGAGAACCTGACTATAATTTGCAAAAGATTCATTCAAAGTAAGGTTACTCCAGCTTTCCGCTGTTACAAGATCACCAAACCATTGATGAAATAATTCATGTGCAATGGTACCTTCCCATGAATTACCGTCAACCAGTTCGCGGGCGTCCTGCTGTGCGCTTTCCTGGTGAAGGGTGGCGGTAGTATTTTCCATCGCGCCACTTACATAATCTCTACCAACGATCTGGGAATATTTAACCCATGGATATTCAACACCAAGTGCTTTTGAAAAAAAAGCAATCATTTCCGGAGTGTTGCCGAAAATTTTTCTGGCAACGGGTGCATATTCTTTTTCTACATAATAGCTGACTTCTTTTCCCTTGTAAGAATCTTTTACCACTGCAAATTCACCAACACCCATAAAAAAAAGATAGGGAGCATGGGGAAGTTCCATTTTCCAGGTATCTGTCCTCGTGCCGTCGGT
The DNA here is from genome assembly GCA_035526135.1 of Flavitalea sp. Taxonomy (GTDB): domain Bacteria; phylum Bacteroidota; class Bacteroidia; order Chitinophagales; family Chitinophagaceae; genus Flavitalea. Next base: position 3,866 of record DATLDA010000191.1, on the reverse strand, counting down.
ATTTTTTTTCTGACTAATAAGCTTTCCATTGGAAAGGGTTACGTATTTCGCCGGCACTGTCATCAAAATTTCTTCGGTCGTTTTTTGGTTCGGTTTATCAATAGTAGGAACCCAAACTGAAGTCGCTTCCGTTTCACCCTGCGTCCAGATTTGTGTTGGTTTATCTTTTTCTTCACCTCGGGGATTGATAAAATATAATCCTTTGGCGTCGGTGATTGCTGCACTTCCCTTTCCTGTATATTCATCAGGTTTAGCCGTATAATCTATATAGATCGTATACTTTTCTGAACGGGTATATGATTTGTCGAGCTTGACTTTGAGGATCATTCCATCATAATCATATTTCAATGGAAGAGAAGAGGACCCCTTTAGTATAGCTACTTTCCGGAATTCCATCCCTTTCGCATCCAGTTCCAATGAATCGGTCGCATAAAAGTGTGGTTTCAGGGTAATCCAGACCTGTCCATTCAGGTAGGATTTGCTATAATCAAAATGTGCATCGAGTTTTGTATGTACCAGATCATTGATCCGGGGATATGTTTCACGGTATACTTTTTTCCAGGTAGTATCCTGTGGACCTTCGGATGTTGGTTGGGCATAGAGTGTGACTGTAATGAAAGTAAGAACAAGCGTAAATAACTTCTTAATCATGAAAATTTGATTTTTGTAAAGATCGTTTTCGTTGAGTTAATAATTCTAAAAAATTCCATAAGTGGCGGGCCTCCGAATTCAATTAACTAATTTTGTCAGCAATATGAAAAATAGCAGGGGAAAGTTTCTTCCTTTCCTGATTCCAGCGTTATTCTGCAGTTTTCTTTCGTTTTCACAACAGGAATTTTATATTTTCCTGCAGAGTGATAACAACCAGCCATTTTATTCTAAGATTGGTTCGCGCATTTATAGTTCCTCCGCTGCCGGGCATCTGGTTATTGCAAATTTGAAAGACAGCAGTTATACTTTAACCATTGGTTTTCCAAAAAACCTTTATTCTGAGGTAGAGTTTCTTGTTGCAGTTAACCGGAAAGATCAGGGATTTCAATTAAAGAATATGGGAGAACAGGGTTGGGTTCTGTTCAATTTTATTTCATTACAGACGATCAAACCAAAATCATCCGTCAAAGGCAGCGCTAAAAATTTGCAGGAAATAAAAAAAAAGACAGATGGTTATTCCACACTTATGGCAGGAGTCGTAAATGATACTGCTGTTTTGTATGCCTCACAGGCTCCTTATATTGAAGCGGCAAAACCTGATGTTCAGAAAATCTCACCGACTCGTCCGATTGAAGCTATCAAGGAACCTCCACTGAGAAATATCGATTCAGGAGCATTCGTAAAAACACAAACTGTTCCTGTTCCAAAGGATTCTGTCAAAATCCCGGTTTCAGTCCAGGATTCGGTGACGATTGCCTCGGAAAGTAAAAAGAAACCCGTGGTAACTGCCGATACGGTAATGGCAAAAGTTGAGCAAACCCGATCAAAAAAAGACAGTACAATCAGTCAGAAAGAGACGGTTTTTGTTTTCCGTGATTCTTCCTCCAGAAAAAATTCAGGTCAAACAGGATCTACTGTGCCGGAAGCCTCAGTGAATTTCCTTAAGGAAGAAAGAAAGAATAGCAGCCTCGATAGAATGTATGTAGTGAGGGATTCGGCTAAAGCTGATACGGTATCTATCTCAATTGCATTCGAAACAGCCCCGCAAGAAACTCCTAAGCTGATCAACGAAATAAAGGACTCAGTAAATACAAAAGGTACCAGCGCAACTGTTGTGATAAAACGTGATTCGATAGCTGAGTCAAAGAAAATACAAATGATCAATTCTGATTGTAGAAATTTCGCCAGCGATATGGACGTTGACAAATTACGGATCAAAATCCTTGCAGAAAAAAAGGACAATGAGAAGATTGCGGCTGCCCGTAAATATTATAAGAATAAGTGCTTCACGTCAAAACAAATCAAGGCGCTATCCGAATTATTTTATGTCGAATCTTCTAAATTCAATTTTCTCGCCGCTTCCTATCCATTTGTTTCAGATTCCGAGAATTACAGAAATCTGGTGACGCTGTTAAATGATTCGGAGTATGTATCACGTTTCAATGCATTGTTCAGGAACTAAAGCCACTCCTCTTATCGCCTGGTTTATTACATTCGCAGATGGATCGTTATTTCCTTGAGGTCAGGTACAAGGGCACAAAATATGCAGGATTTCAGAAGCAGCGAAATGCCCATACTGTTCAGGCTGCCATAGAAGAAGCATTGCAGGTTTTTTTTCGGCAACCTGTTGCCTTAACCGGATCATCCCGCACTGATTCGGGCGTTCATGCATTACAAAATTATTTTCATTTTGATTCTGATCAGGTCGTTGACAATCGATCGGTTTATAATCTCAATGCGTTATTGCCCATCGATATAGCAGTGATTAAACTCATCCGGGTAAAGTCGGAACAGCATTGTCGTTATGATGCGATAGCCCGACATTATGCCTACTATATTTATCACAAGAAGGATCCATTTCTCTACGGTCGGGCATATTATTATCCTTATCGTCTTGATGATATTTTACTGAGGGAAGCAGCCGCATTTGTTCAGCAGCAGACTGATTTCACTGCTTTTGCCAAACGCAATACACAGGTGAATCATTTTGAATGCACTATTCACCACAGCAGTTGGGAACGCACGGCGGATACTTTAATATACAGGGTACGGGCGAACCGTTTTTTGAGGGGGATGGTCAGAGGCCTGACGGGGACGATGTTACAGGTAGGTAGAAAGAAAATTTCACTCAGCGCATTTCAGGAGATCTTCAGGTCGGGTGAAAGTGCCCAGGCAGATTTTTCTGTACCGGGACATGGACTATTTCTGGAAGAAGTGGTATACCCTGAGAATTTTTTTTAGCATATTGTTCGATGATGATGGCTGAATTATGATACAACCATTCCTTATCGAATTGCATCTATGATGTGGAATTTAAAGTGGAAACAGATTGAGAAAAATTATTTCGATTTATATTTTTTTAAACAATTGTTTCCGGTAACTTTACACCCGCTTTTTAAATGATAGTTCTTCGATAAACGGTCCATTTCTGCAGGACAATTTTATTTTTTTTTACATTAGTTTTTTTTCGGTTCACTGAATTCCTTTCGTGGATTTCTTGGTGATAACTTCGGTGCGAAATAAAAAAAATTAGTTGGCAGGAAATTGAAAAGCCGCTTATCTTTGCAGTCCGCAAAAAAATTGCGTGTAGTTCTTTAGAAATAGCGAGTACAAGGCAAAATAATCTCTTGAAAAAGGGAAGAAATATTTTGCTGAAACAATAAAGGCTCGTACATTTGCAACCCCAATCAAAAATGGGGCGGCGAGAGCCGAAAGTTCTTTGAAAGTTTGGAAGCAATAGCACTCTGATTTATTTCAGAGGTAAGGTTTGTAGCGACAAAATAACAGATCATACAAACGTTAATTTTTCTAAGAGAATTTAACGCCAGAACGGTCAAAACTCATTTACAATGGAGAGTTTGATCCTGGCTCAGGATGAACGCTAGCGGCAGGCTTAATACATGCAAGTCGTGGGGCAGCAGGTCCCGCAAGGGATGCTGGCGACCGGCAAACGGGTGCGGAACACGTACGCAACTTTCCTTCAAGCGGGGAATAGCCCAGGGAAACTTGGATTAATACCCCATAATTTTATGAAGTGGCATCACTTTATAAGTAAAGCTCCGGCACTTGAAGATGGGCGTGCGGCTGATTAGGTAGTTGGCGGGGTAACGGCCCACCAAGCCTACGATCAGTAACTGGTGTGAGAGCACGACCAGTCACACGGGCACTGAGACACGGGCCCGACTCCTACGGGAGGCAGCAGTAAGGAATATTGG
>DATLDA010000190.1:0-7470 GCA_035526135.1 Flavitalea sp. | reverse complement strand
TTTGGCCGCAAAGATAATGATATGGGGGAAGACCACAGAGATGGACCACGGACCAGCGAATGTATGATGTACGATGTACGATGTCAGATGTATGATGTGGAGCAAGAGCACCCGGCCATAGAATTGATGATGTAGTATGTCGCATGTATGCCGTCGAGCAAGACGACGGCCATAGAATGTATCATGTACGATATAGAATATATACTGTGGAACAATATCATGGACCTTAAACCATTGACCAAAGACGGGTATTACTTTTACATGCTACATCGTACACCGTACACCGTACCTCGTACATCGTATATCTATCTCCAACCTTAATCTATGTTCAATTGTCGATGGTCGATGGTCTCTCTAGATTAATTTCGCACTCCCCCTTTATTTCCACAACTTTGCCCACTTTTGATGCAACCGATACAGGAAATATTTCCACTACTCCGTGAAAAACGCAAAGTGGTCATTACCACTCACCAGAAACCAGATCCGGATGCCATGGGATCTTCTCTGGGACTATTTCATATTCTGAAACAATTCGGTCATGAGGTGGTGGTCATTTCCCCTACCAACTGGGCCACCTGGTTAAACTGGATGCCGGGTTCGGAAAATGTGATCGACTTTGAAATGAACAGGGAAAAAAGCGATCAGTTGATCAAAGAAGCAGACTGGCTCTTTTGTCTTGATTTCAACACCATTTCCCGTACAAAAAATCTTGCTCCGCTGTTGCAGAATTTTACCGGTGTACGCATTCTGATCGATCATCACCAACAACCGGATGAAGCCAGTTTTACGTATGGGATCAGCAATACCAACAAAAGCTCTACCTGTGAAATGGTATATGACTTTATCATCGAATCGGGTAATGACAGTCTGATCGAAACGCAAATGGCTGAATGCCTTTATGCAGGAGTTATGGCTGATACCGGTTCTTTCCGTTTTCCTTCGGCACATGCAAGTGTTCACCGGATGATTGCTAATTTGAAAGACAAGGGATTAAAACATACGAAAGTTCATGAAGCCATCTATGATAATTTTTTAGAAAACAGGTTGCGATTTATTGGACATGTCTTACTTAATCGGATGGAAGTATATTATGAATTCAATACGGCCCTTATCGCAATTTCAAAAAAAGATCTCCTCCGATTTCAAATACGCACGGGTGATACCGAAGGGCTGGTGAATTATCCCCTTAGCATTCAGGGTATCAAACTGGCTGCGCTTGTGATTGACAGGGATGAAGAAAGAAAATGGAGTTTCCGAAGTAAAGGCGATTTTGATACCAATACGTTCGCACGAAAGTACTTTGAAGGCGGAGGCCATTACAGTGCTTCAGGCGGCAAAAGCAGCGAATCGCTCGACAAAACAGTCGAACGCTTTCAGCAGGCCATGAAAGAAAATGCTGCACTTTTGCAGGATTGAAAAACAAACAATTGAAAAACAATTTTAAGACAAATAAAAAAGCAATGAAAAAAATTATTGTATTGATAGGAAGTGTATTAACACTATTTCTTTTCCAGGGATGTAAGGAAAATGATGGCTTCAAAAAAACAAAGAGTGGAATTTTATATAAGATCATATCTGATGGAAAAGGACAACTGGTTAAGAGAGGAGAATTCATCAAAGTAAATTTTGAACAAAAAATAAACTTCGATAATACAAAAAAGGATTCTTTATTGGGAACCAGTTATACGGGAATGCCGACCTACGCGCCGGTAGACAGTGTGGGCGATGTTTACAATCCGGCAGAAATATTTCCGCTGCTACGTGAAGGTGACAGTGTAGTAGTTGTTATGCTGGGAGATACCATCGCAAAGAAAAACGGTGAACTGCCTCCGTTTATGAAACGAAAAGACAAGATCACTTTTCATTTGAAAGTTTTACAAATCCTTCCAACGGAGGAACTTGTTCGTAAAGATCAACAGCAACTGATTACTACCCAAAAAGAAAAAGAAGTAAAGGCAATTGAAGTCTATCTTAAAAGCAAAAATATTAATGCATTAAAAACTCCAAACGGAGTTTATTACGAGATCTTGCAGCAGGGTACAGGTCCAAAAGCAGATTCCGGGAAATTGGTATCCGTTAATTACACCGGCTATACTTTTGACGGAAAGTTTTTTGATTCTAACATTGACAGCACCAAACAGGTTCAGCCACATCCGCTGGCTCCGTTTGAATTTATTGCAGGTGTTCGGGGATCGATTGCCGGAATGCTGGAAGCAATTCAGTACTTCAATAAAGGTGGAAAAGGAAGGCTTTTTGTTCCATCGATGTTGGGTTATGGAAGCAATCCTCCTCCGGGAGCCCCCTTCAAAGCTTTCGATAACCTCATCTTCGAAATTGAATTGCTGGATGTAAAAGCAGCGCCTACAGGCGGGCCGCAGGTACCACAGTTTTAATTTTTTATCCACTCTTAGAACCAGTGGTTCAAAAAATCAAAAGGCGCAAAGCACTACTTTGCGCTTTTTCTTTAAATGTCAGCAGGTATATTCACCCTGGAATTTTCTGAACCGGTTTTTCCATATGGTAGTTGGCTACCAACTGCACGGCTTCCTGTGCTTCTTTTACATCATGCACGCGTAAAATGTTGGCTCCATTAAGTAAAGCGAGCGTGTGTAGGACTGTTGTACCATTCAATGAATCTTCAACCGGAATTCCCAGCGTTTTGTATACTGTAGATTTTCTTGATAACCCTACCAGAATTGGTTTATTGAAAATAGAAAACGATCTCAATTCTCGCAGCAATTGAAAATTATGTGCAGCGGTTTTTCCAAAACCGAATCCCGGATCCAAAATAATATCATGGATACCGGAATTGATACACGCTGCAGTTTGTTTAATGAAGAAGTCGACCACATCACGCGTCACATTTTCATAATGCGTCAATTGTTGCATATTGTCCGGGGCACCCCGCATATGCATACATACGTAAGGAACCTGCAATCTTCCTACTGTAGGGAGCATCGAAGTATCCAAAGCTCCTGCACTGATATCATTAACCATTGACGCCCCCGCTTGTACACTCAGCCGGGCGACGTTTGCATAATAAGTGTCAACAGACAATAAAGTAGCCGGGAAATGCTTGTGAAGTAGTTCAATAGCAGGGATAACTCTTTGCAATTCCTGATCGGCTGATACACGTATACTTCCTGGCCGTGTACTTTGTCCGCCGATATCAAGAAAGAATGCACCATCCCGGATCATTTTTTCCGCCATTCTGATCAGGGCTTCTTCATTACTAATTCTGCTTGCAGCGTAAAAGGAATCAGGTGTAATGTTCAGAATTCCCATGATGACGGGTTCAACGAGCGTAACGATGGATCCTTTGCAATTCAGGGTATACATTCAGCTGATATCTTTACATTTGAACTTATAAAATTGATCATTTATAATTGAATAGCGGGGAAATTTTCATGAGTGTGACAAGCAGGCAATACGACGGTGTTGTTCAAAATTGCCGCGAACTGTTTATCAGTAAAACAAAAGATTACGGAACGTCATGGACAATACTCCGACCCGTATCAATTGTTGACCAGATCTTCATCAAGGCTCAGAGAATACGAACGATACAGGAAAAAAAAGAACAGAGAATCGGCGACAATATACGCAGCGAATTCATCGGCATAGTTAATTATGGAGTGATCGGTATGATTCAGATTGACTATGAGCCCGCCGGGAAAGAACTACAGCCATCTCTGGTACACAGTTGGTATGATGAAAAAGTGAATACGTGTAAAAAGATCATGGAAAACAAAAATCATGATTATGGTGAAGCCTGGCGTTCTATGAGCCAGGAAAGTTTTGCAGACCTGATCCTGATGAAACTAATGCGTATCCGGCAGATATTGACCAACGATGGAAAAACACTGGTGAGTGAAGGCATCGATGCAAATTTTATCGATATCATTAATTATTCCTTGTTTGCATTGATTCTTATCGAAGAAGGAAAACACGTGGGTTAATTCCGGACTTGTTCTGAGCGAAGCCAAGAATCTTTAAAATGTACGATGTACGATGTACGATTTACGATGTATGCTAAAGTAACCCGCCTTACGACTCACAGCTCATGAAATACTTTCTTTCCATTGCCCGCATTCTGGTAGGTCTATTGTTTATTTTCTCCGGTCTCATTAAAGCCAATGACCCGCTCGGACTAAGCTATAAGATGCAGGAATTTTTTGAAGTGTGGGGATGGTATCAATTGAACAGTTACACACTTTTTTTCTCCATCTCCATGATAACGCTCGAAATTCTTGCGGGTGTGGCCGTTCTTCTTGGATGGAAGATGGACTTTTTCAGCTGGTTGTTATTACTACTGATAGTGTTCTTCACATTTCTGACCGGTTATGCATTATTCTCCGGCAAGATCAGGGAATGCGGCTGTTTCGGTGATTGTATTCCCCTGCAGGCAAACCAATCTTTTTTCAAAGATTTACTGCTACTGTTTCTGATCATAATCATTTTCATTTTTCGCAGGAAAATACGACCATTGATTCCCTTAAGATTTACTCTCATGACCCTGTTCTTTACAACCATACTGGCGTTCTCGCTGCAATGGTATGTTCTCGAACACCTTCCAGTGATCGACTGCCTTCCCTTCAAAGTGGGTAACAATATTATCGAAAACATGAAAATTCCGCCCGGTGCTCTACCTGACTCAACAGTGATCACCTTCGAATATGAAAAAAGTGGAAAAAAGGTAGCCTTTACTTCTCAAAATTTCCCTGCGGACTTCAATGAAAAAGATTATAAATTTCTCCGAAGGTTTGACAAGGTTGTTCGGAAGGGTACCGCACTTCCTGCCATTCGCGATTTTTCTTTAACTACTGCTTCAGGAAATGATACGACCCAGTCTGTCCTAAATGATACGCAGTATCAATTTTTGGTATTTACAAATGGTTTGAAAAACGGCTCAGAAAAATGGATGACCGATTTTCATGCCTTGTATGTTGAATTACAAAAAGAAAATATTCCCGTACACTTTGTGACAAGTAATTTCCAAAACACAGAATCATGGCTGAGGGAACAACTGGGTGATGTAACTCTGAGTATATTCACCTGTGATGCAACTGCCATCAAAACTGCAGCACGCGTAAATCCTACTTTTTATCTGTTAAAAGAAGGACGGATTATGAATAAATGGAGTTATGCAGATCTTGTCAACGCTATCCGTATGGTGCGGTCTTCAGAATTGGAGTCACCCAATAATGAACTTCCATGATCAGGTATCTTACCAAAAGACTTTTATATGGTATACTTGTGATGATGGGTGTGGTCACGATGGTGTTTCTCCTTTTCCAGGGTTTTGCTGATCCATCGCGTCTTGTGATGGGACAGCGCGCTGATGCAGGAACGCAGGAAAACATTCGTAAAGAATTGTATCTCGATCAACCGCGCTGGAAACAATTCATTCATTATGTCAACGATATTTCGCCGGTTGCAATCCATTCATCTAACGAAATCCAACAAAAAAAACTAAAAGGCTTTTTCCTCGGAGGGAAATATGCTCTTGCTTTCAAAGTGCCTTATCTGCGGCGTTCGTATCAGACAAAAAAAGAGGTATGGGATACATTAATGGATGCTTTGCCGGGTACAATCCTTCTTGCGCTGGCTGCAATGCTGATTGCAATCTTTGCCGGGATTCCATTGGGCGTATTGGCAGCGGTAAAGAAAAATACATGGATGGATACCGGCGCCATCTTTACCAGTGTTTTGGGAATTTCTGCACCGTCCTTTTTCATGGGTATTGTGATTGCCTATGTATTCGGTTTTCTGTTGCATGATTTTACCGGTTTGCACATGATTGGAAGCCTCTATGATCCTGAACCTTTTCGTGAAAGAAGTATCCAGTTGCAAAACCTTATTTTACCTGCTATCACTCTCGGGATCCGACCTCTTGCCATGATCACGCAACTTACCCGCAGTGCCATGCTCGATGTATTGAACCAGGACTATATTCGTACGGCATATGCGAAAGGTTTGTCGAAGCAACGTATCATCTGGAAACATGCACTACGCAATGCGTTGAACCCTGTAATTACTGCCATCACCGGATGGTTTGCCGAATTACTTGCCGGGGCATTTTTTGTTGAATATATTTTTGGTTGGAAAGGAATCGGCAAAGTGACGGTAGATGCATTAGAGGACCTTGACTTTCCCATAGTAATGGGTTCTGTGCTGATTTCTTCTTTCTTCTTTATCATTGTCAATCTCCTCGCGGATATCTTATATGGGGTGATTGATCCGCGTGTGCGGCTTAACAATTGAATATATCCATATGAAGAATTTACATTTTGTGGTGCTGCTCCTGATTTCAGCTTTGGGCTGTCATCGGAAACTATCGCCGGAACAGGAGTTCAGCAAGACATTATTCAAAGCATCTGATCATACAACGGAAAATCTTTTCTCGCGCAATATTGAAGGTCCAGCAGTCGACAAACTGGGAAAGTTGTTTGTGGTGAATTATGAACACGACGGCACAATCGGCCTGGTGCATCCGGATGGACAAGTGGAATCCTTTGTGTCATTGCCTGGAAAAAGCGTAGGGAACAGCATTCAGTTTACAAACAGAGGTACTATGCTGGTTGCTGATTTCATTGAGCATAATATACTGGAAGTTGATCCTGAAACAAAAATCGTAGCTGTTTACTGCCATGATGAACGATTCAACCAGCCCAATGATCTTTGTATCAATCGAAAGGGAATTGTGTTTGCTTCGGATCCGAACTGGCAAAAACAAACGGGGCAGGTATGGAAGATCACTACTGACAAAAAAGTTGTACTGATCAAAGCCAATATGGGTACTTCTAACGGCATCTGCCTGAGCCCGGATGAAAAGACATTGTATGTGAATGAGAGTATACAGAAACGTATCTGGGCTTTCGACATTAATGAAAACGGCGACCTTACCGGTCAGCGGATTTTCGTCACGGTTGATGATTTTGGTTTTGATGGAATGAAATGCGATATCAAAGGCAATCTTTATGTAACACGGTACGGCAAGGGAACCATCGCGATCTTCAATTCATCCGGAAAACAAATACAGGAAGTTGCATTGAAGGGAAAAGATGTGAGTAATATTACTTTCGGCGGCAAAGATTTTAAAACGTGCTTTGTAACACTTCAGGACCGCAAATGCATTGAAAAATTCAGAACGGATGTGGCAGGAAGATAATTTTAGATTTTGATTTGCGATTTTGAATGTACTCCTGAACAAAGGGGATATAAATATTACAGACCGAAGGATATAAAATTTAGACATAGATACATAGTAATAAAGATCACATAGCTTGTATGCTTTGCGTTTTGCTTTCTTTGAATCTTTGCTTAATAAATTATCACATCGCCAAATCTAAATCTGAAATCTAAAATCTGAAATTCATTGCTTGGTATTGTTGTTCAACTCGCACTCTCCTGGCTACTCGCCTGGATTTTTTGTAAAAGAGGCCTTGGCGTATTGGGTTTATTTCCGACCCG
>DATLDA010000130.1:0-15006 GCA_035526135.1 Flavitalea sp. | reverse complement strand
CTTCATATATTATTCCTGCAGGAACCAATCGTGTATAGGCAACCAATTTGTCATTTATCCAACCACTAAGATGGTAACAAAAGGGATCTTTATCATCTGCATCCTGAAACACACAATTTTGTTCAACCACAAATACTTCATTACGCAATTGCATGATGGCATACAGTTCTCTTGCTGGTAACTGATCAAAAGGAATGCATTTCCATTGAATGTCCATAGATGAATTCTCAATCAAATTAAAAATGAAAAATCAAAAATGAAAAAATGTAATACAGGGAGGTCTTAAAGAATTTTAGTATCCATATTTCTCACCCCACAAACTCCTGAGAAATTTTCGTAATTCTTCCTCCCGTGGATTTTTACCCGGATCATAAAAAGAAGTTCCGGATAATTTTTCAGGCAGATATTCCTGTGATGAAAAATTCCGCTCATAACTGTGCGAATATTTATACCCTTTACCGTAATCCATTTTTTTCATGAGTGACGTGGGCGCATTCCGGATATGTAATGGTACAGGGAGATCACCATGGATTTTAACAGCATTCAGGGCGTCTTCAACAGCCATATAAGAGGCATTGCTTTTTGAAGAACTGGCCAGGTACGTAGTACATTGGGCAAGGATGATCCGGGCCTCAGGATACCCTATTTTATTCACCGCATCAAATGCTGCATTCGCCAATACAAGCGCAGTCGGGTTTGCATTTCCAATATCTTCACTGGCAAGGATCACGAGTCTTCTGGCAATAAATTTTACGTCTTCTCCTCCCTGTATCATACGTGCCAGCCAGTATACGGCACCGTTAGGATCACTTCCCCGTATCGATTTGATGAAAGCAGAAATGATATCATAATGTTGTTCGCCGCTTTTATCATACAGAGCAATTCTCTGTTGTGCGATGTCCATTACCAGTTGGTCGGTGATCTCTATACTATCGTTAAAGGAAGTGGCAACAAGTTCCAGAAGGTTCAATAACTTTCGGGCATCTCCTCCGGACAATGTGATCAATGCCTCGGTCTCAACCAGTGTGATCTTTTTTCTTGAAAGAGCGTCATCTTTATTTATGACCTCCTCCAACAATCCAACAAGTTCTTCCCGGTCCAAAGGTTTCAATACATAGATTTGACATCGGCTTAGTAACGCGCTGTTCACTTCAAAAGATGGGTTCTCTGTTGTTGCCCCAATCAGCGTAATAATTCCCTTTTCAACAGCACCAAGTAAAGCATCCTGTTGTCCTTTATTGAAGCGATGAATTTCATCAATAAATAAAATAGCGTTGGGTTTCGAACGTGCTTCTTCGATCACTTCACGTACATCCTTCACTCCGGAACTAATTGCACTTAATGTATAAAACGGGACTTTTAAAGTGTGTGAAATGATGTTTGCGATTGTCGTCTTTCCTGTTCCCGGGGGTCCCCAAAGAATCATCGACGGAATTTTACCCTGTTCAATGGCTGTTCGAAGAATACTTCCTTCACCGGTAAGATGTGTCTGGCCTCGCAGGTGTTCCAGCTTTTCAGGACGCATGCGTTCTGCCAATGGGATATTCTGTACTACTGCCATGAATTTCTCATCTAAAAATAGATTGATGCTTCAGAATACAGCGGTTAATGGTCGATGGTTGACTGTTCAGGCATACTGATCTCCATCGCCTTTAATTTTTCTCATCAAGACTCACCATTGCCTGCTTTGTGTGTATGCGCGAACATTGTATCAAGTTCAATATCCAAATGCAATCAATCGACGTGCAATTTCAGGAAGTCTGCAATCTCGTCAAAAGAATTTGACAAATTCGTGCCCGACCATCCATGGCCCTCATTTGGATATAATACGAGTTTGCTGGATACATTTACGCTCTGCAATTTATTCCTGAGGAGGATGGCCTGATTTTTTGGAACAAGGTCATCCTTTTCACCATGTAACAAAAGCGTTGGCGCCGACCCTGCATTTACAAAATAAATGGGACTCGATTGCTGATATACTGTGGGATTTTGCGAAGGAACTGAGCCTGTCAATGAGTTGAGAAGATAGGGAATTCCTGCATTGAGTGGGTTCTTATATAAATCGATCAGATCAGTGGGACCAAAGAAAGAGATGACTGCTTTTGGTTGAATCACCTCCGTATGCTTGTAAGCTTGTAAAAGGGCAAGGTGGGCACCTGCACTTGCACCTATGAAAATAAATTCACGCGAATAATTATATTCTCCTCCCTTGGTTATTAAAAATTTTACTGCACTAAGTACATCATTTTCCTGAGCCGGAAATTTATTCTGGTCATTCGCAAATAGTCGGTAATTGATATTTGCAAAAGCGTATCCGGGAAGTCGTTTCTGTAATTCCTGAACCGACGCAGTGAGTTCATTTTTGTCGCCTGTGGTCCAGCCGCCTCCATGAATAAGCACGACCATTTTAGTCGTCGTTTTGCTACGATCCTGAGGCAGGTAAAGATCCAGTTTCTGCTTACTGTCGTTCCCATAAGAGACGTTCATCAATGTTTTTGCCGAAGGGTCCGTTGTGATTGACGGTGCGGTCTTGCTACATGCAGAAAACATCATTAACGCACTGAAAGCCAAAGCTATATTTTGCATAGGAGAGAGATTGTGATTGATTTTGCCATTAAAGTGCAAATAGTATGCCTTGAGAGCAGTCGGCAGTCGGCAGTGTGCAGTCGGCAGTATTCTTGGCTGATGAAGATTAATTAGGAAGAATGGAAGTTGAATGAATCAAGATATATTCAACTATAATGGTAGGTCATTTTGATGCCTGTTGGATGACCGCTGAAGGCTGATAGCTCACTGCCCTTACTTCAAATCCACCTTAATCTGCAATTCTTCAAATTGTTTGTCATCAATGGAGCTCGGGGCATCGAGCATGATATCGCGGCCACTGTTGTTCTTCGGAAATGCTATAAAATCGCGGATGCTTTCGCTGCCTCCAAGAATAGCACATAAGCGGTCGAAACCGAAAGCGATGCCTCCATGTGGTGGCGCGCCGTATTCAAAAGCCCCTAGCAGGAACCCAAATTTGTGTTGTGCTTCTTCTTTTGTCATCCCCAGTGCTTTGAACATAGTTTCCTGCAACTCACGTTGGTAGATCCTGATCGATCCGCCGCCAATCTCGTTTCCATTCAACACCATATCATAAGCATTTGCTTTGATCTCACCATACTTCTGTTCATCCTGCATCCAACCTAGTTGTTCCGGTTTCGGAGAGGTAAAAGGATGATGTCTGGCCACCCAGCGATTATCCTCCTCACTAAATTCAAATAAAGGGAAATCAAGTACCCAAAGAAGCCTGAATTCGTCCGCCTTACGAAGGGCAAGTTTCTCCCCCATAAAGAGCCTCAGTTCACTGGTTGCCTTACGGGTTCGCTCTTCAGCTCCGGCTAATATTAACAAAAGGTCACCCGGTTCAGCCCCGGCTGCAGCACATATTGTTTTCAGACGCTCCTCATTGAAAAATTTATCAGCACTGCTTTTATATGATCCATCTGTGTTGTAACGGATCGTAACAAGTCCCTGCATTCCAATCTGCGGTCGTTTAACCCATTCAGTAATTTCATCCGTTTGTTTTCGGGTATAGCCAGCCGCACCCTGAACCGGTATTGCAAGTATTGTTTCAGCATCGTCAAAAACCCTGAAATTGCTTCCTGCCACCAGTTCTCCCGTCGCCTGTATCTGACCGTCCCGTTTAAAGGAAGACTTAATATTCAGTATTTGCATACCAAAACGGATATCGGGCTTGTCATTTCCATAGTGCCACATCGCATCTTCCCAACTAATGCGTTCCACCTGACCGGGGATTTCAATTCCTTTCACTTCCCTGAATATGCGCTTGATCATTCCTTCAAAGGTTTGAAGGATATCTTCCTGCTCCACAAAACTCATTTCGCAGTCGATCTGTGTAAATTCAGGTTGCCGGTCTGCCCGCAGATCTTCATCTCGGAAACATTTTACAACCTGGTAATAGCGATCGTATCCGCTGACCATCAGAAGTTGTTTAAAAGTCTGTGGTGATTGAGGCAACGCATAAAACTGGCCGGGGTTCATCCGGCTTGGGACTACGAAGTCGCGTGCTCCTTCGGGAGTTGATTTGATAAGAAAAGGAGTTTCAATATCAATGAATCCTTTTTCATGCAGATAATTTCTTGCGGACCGATTGACCGCATACCGTAATTCCAGGTTTTTTTTTAATTGATTCCTTCGCAGATCAAGATATCTGTACTTCATCCGTAAATCATCCCCCCCATCGGTTTCATCCTGGATGGTGAAAGGAGGGGTATTGCTTTTATTCAATATTGTAAAAGAGGAAACAATGATTTCAATTGCACCAGTTGGAATGATTGTGTTTTTGTTCGTTCTTTCGGCAACTTTACCCCGTGCCTGCAATACGAATTCACGACCTAAAGGCTGTTGGGTCAACTGCTGGTTCAATTCTTCACCAAGGAGTAGTTGGGTAATCCCATAACGGTCGCGCAAATCGATAAAGGTGATACTTCCGAATTTCCTGATCGTTTGTATCCAGCCTGAAAGGGAAACTTCAAGGCCGGTATGTTCAAGCCTTAATTCACCGCAGGTATGCGTCCTGTACATTTACTCTGGATTATGAAATTATGAATGATTGCAAAGGCTGTTACTAATTAATGACCAATAACTTATAATAAAACGCGGCAAATGTACGGTAAAACGCCGGAAGCAATTTTGCTACGGACTTTCAATTTCAAATAATTGTGTTTAAATTGTAAAGGATTCAATCCCATCCATAAGATCAACCAAGATCAATCCCCTTTCCTCTAAGCAGATTCCATATTTCCCGAAAGACCATTTTTCTATCCATTGCCTGAAGACCATGTCTGAACGCACGTACCTGTCACACAAAAGAAAAATGGACCCTTATGGAAATCTTGCTGATCTTCTCAACTGTTTTCGCAATCATCGCCCTGCAGGGCCCTGTTAGTTACTGGATCAATAAACTGTACCTGAAGCGTCAGTTTTCTCAGTTTCTGTCGCACGAAATTTATTATCATTCCATCATCTCACGCCAGCTGAATTTTTATAACAAACTAAACCTGGAGGACCAGCGGAAATTTTTATTTCGCACTTATCTTTTCAAAAAATCAAAACGCTTTCATTATATCGATGTGAAAGAAAATGCCGAGATGCCTGTATTGGTGAGCGCAGTCGCTGTTCAATTGACGTTGTCACTTGATAAATTTTTACTGAATTATTTCAAAGATATTTATGTGCTGCGTGATGATTACCATTACGGATTTTATTCAAGGCCATTCCAGGGTCATGTTGATCACAGTGGCATTTATCTTTCGTGGGACAACTTCATGAAAGGGATCAAAGGGCTTACTCCAAACTGTAATGTAGGATTGCATGAAATGAGTCATGCTCTTGCTTATGTAAATTTCATCACACAAACAGAGGAAGACAAACATTTTAAAAAAGAATTTAAGAATTTTTCAAAAGTAGCACGGCCTATTTTCAATTCAATACAGGAAGGAACTAAAACCATATTGGGTGATTATGCCGGAACCAATTATCATGAATTCTGGGCTGTGAGCGTGGAAGTATTTTTTGAAAACCCGATTCGCCTCAAACACGAATTACCGGTTTTATACGATGCGATGGCAAAGTTATTAAAGCAGGATCCCATGGAATTATTTTTGAATGCACGCGTGGGAACATCGAGGACAATTGTTGTGCAAATGGAGTCGCGGCATTCACAGATCAGTTCCAATTGATATCATTTGAACGTTGTCCTGACCGAATGGCACGGCCATTGGTTTTCAAATTTCGAAAGCGATAAATCTAACGAATATTATCCTCAGCCGGATCGCGCACCATCATTGTTGCCGGACGTTTTTTTTCACCGGGTTGCACGAGCAAATAGTAATACGCTATAAAAAATAATCCGATCGCAAAAGGAATTGCGGTATATACCCGTAACTCTTCATCTCTCCCGATAAACTCGATAAACATCCAGTACCCGTTGGTAAATATCCAAAAGGTCACAGCCAGATTGTGAAATAATTCTGCTTTGATGTGGCGGGTTTGCCACGTAATAAGAATAGAAATAAGAAAGGTGGGAAAGAACATTGCAATACCCAACGGCTTCCACAGCATTGCCCAGCTCAAATCTTTTATCAGCCAGAAAACAATATGCAGATTCTCTATTTTTCGGTATCGAAGTGGAACCGAATAGACAGGAGCAGTATTCATTATGGAAAGGCAGGAGATTTTGAAATCCTGTATTATAAATATCTAAAAAATCGAGAAAGAAAAACGAAAAGCCACACATAAAAATAGTAACTAACTCCGGGTTACTTAACCGGATACGTTATTGCATTATTTGAAATTTATTCTATTACATTTCTTCTGAGGGTATTTGCAAATCGGGAGATGTCAGCTTCCGGCAGGATGGGTTTTTGCGAAATGCAATTCTCTGCGATCTGGCTTGCAAAATATGGCGCGAGTGTACAACCTTTCGTTCCCATTCCATTCAGGATGCCGATCCTGGAATTTATGGGGTGAAAGCCGGCAAAAGGCCTTCTTTCGAGTGTGGCAGGTCGAATAGATGCGCGGTGATCAAGAATATCAAAAGGGACTTTTAACCACTTCTTTAAGATATCTGTTGCATACTTAAGGAAGCTGCTCGTAGGTTGGTCATTTTCGAAAGACCACTCATAAGAAGATCCTACCCAAAAAATATCTTTTTCTACAGGTACAAGATTAAGTCCTTTTTTGAAAATGCAATTTGCTGGTATCCCTTTACATGAAATGGTAAGCATCTCACCTTTATTCGGTGCAAACGGGAGAAGCCTGAAAAACGGACTTTTTGCAGAATCTATTCCATCACAGAAAAAAATTTTCTGTGCTTCGATATTCTCATAAAGAATTTTGCTACTTCGGTATTCCGCGAGTGAATTATTGAAATTCGATTCAATTAATTCTCCTCTTAATTTTAAGAACGCGCGGTATGCCGGTAGTAATTTATTTAACTGCACGAGAAATGCGGGTGCAATCACTCCGAACCCCAATTCAGCATGGAACCAATCATCATATTGATGATCATTCTTACCAATAGTGAGATATTCTGCCTTTTCTTCAATCCTTTCGAGGAATGCCATTCGCATTTGTACAGTAGGAAAGAAATCAACAATCGTCGTTTCAGTGATTAAGTTAATTCCAAGACAGCTTCCGAGTGAACCATAAGCTCGTTTGGAGAATTCAATCAATTGTTCGATCATCCATGTCTGTACAATCCGCCTTCCGGTTACCGGATTGATAATTCCGGCGGCAGTTTTTGTGGCCGTATTCTCCCTGTCCTCGTCAATTACCATGCACGAAAAACCCGCTTCTGAAAGATACCAGTGAAGAAAAGTTCCGCAAATTCCCTGTCCGACTATGATAAAATCAACGCTCATTACTATTCGATATTCAATCTGATACTCTCAGAGTGACTACTGTATTCCGGCGCATACATGCTTTGAATGGTGATTATCCCGTTGCTGAATATACCTGTATGTGTTACATACAAAGGATATTCGAACACATAAGTTCCTTTGTTAAGAAATTGAAAGAAAAAATGAGTACTTGCATCGGATATACTTTGGTAATAACCCAGACCGCCCTGCCACCTGTATCCACTGGCTTCATTCAATGGTTCGAGTGCAGAAGCGCGTGCGTCTTTCATATGCACATATTCCATGTCACGGTCGGCACGCAATTCAATCCTTATTTTTATTTTATCTCCGACCTTGAGCGATTGTCCGTCACCTAATAATTTCAATATGGGTCCACGATCGGTATTACTTTCAACGAACACCTTCTTGATAATGTGAAGTGGTGTTGCGGACGACGTGACTTTGTCGACATCTTCAAAATATTGCCAGTACACGGCTCCCCATGCTGGCATGGGTGCAGTTGGTACAGCATTTTGTTTTACAAAAACCTGGATATCTCCCATTTCTGGTCTCACTAAATTGCCTGCAAATGTTTTTTTGAAATAGCCGGTACCTGCTTCTGTTCCTTCTGACTTACCGGATACCTGTGAATTACCCAGCGTGATTGAAATGTCAGGATTTGCAGTTAGCAGCTCAGTGCCCTGTAACAGCAATGCATAACAGGCATCCGCAGTCGCTTTGGTGCTTTTCCAATTGTTTGTTTGTTTATTTTTTAGCAACCATGTTTTCAGTTCTGCTACTGATTTGAAATCGTTGGCCACCTCATCAAAAGCTTCGATGAGAAGTGCCTGTGTTTCAACCGGGGCCTGGTACCAGTAATACCCTCCGGAATTTTCTTTCCAGTACATTCCAAGTTCCGGATGTATAATTGCATTTTGCCTGAGTGATTCAATGATTTTCCTGGAAACAGTTTTTTCGCCAGTTCTGTTTAATGACAGTGCAATCATTCCCTGCGCAAATTTATTTTCCTTCAACCAGAATTGTTGTGATTGTTTTCTGTAGAAATTGTAAGGTTTTATGAATTCTCCTCCCACGGGAATATGCAAATAATAACTACGCATATACAGATATTGTAATTGGATATATCCGATGGAATGGTTTGCAAGATTTGTTTTGTTGCGAATTAGCAGGTCATAATCGTTTTTCAATTTCGCATCTGCAAACCGTATAGCCGGTGTGATGATAGATTCATAAGTGGTTTTGAAGTCTGTCGATAACGCCTGCAATTTTTGCAACCGTCCAAAACCGGTGAGGATATATTGCGTAATAAATCTGTCATCAGGGCCCCCCTGGAACCATGAGAAGGCTCCGGAGGAATTTTGAAGCGCTTTCAGTTTGTTTAGCGTTTTCAATTGCTCACGCGACATCATAGCCACTTCAAACAAAAGTGCAACATCTTTTTTCTGTTGCGTTTCTGATTTTGCCTGCAAAACCCATGGTGTTTCTTGTAACAAGATGTTTTTCAATTCCAGATTTTTTTCCAGCATAGAAAAGAGTGCGGCGGTATCTGCGATCTTCCATTTTTCGAAAACCTCTTTAAGTCGTGGACTTTCGTTGGCGATTTTTGCTGCAAGCGCGTTTGCATAAAAACGGTTAAAAACCTGTTCTGCATTTTCATAAGCATTCTCAGTCAGATAAGGTAAAGCCTGTACAGCGTACCACGCCGGGTTCGCGGTAAATTCGACTGTTAAAGAATGATGATTCAATGATTCACTCGAACCACTTTTCAATAATTTATCAAAAGTAAAATGCTTGGCTGTACCACTGGTCAGCGGTAAGGGCATGCTTTCTGTAACCAGTACCCGGTTGCTTACAACAGGAATTATATTTTCTTCGCCGTCACTTACAGAATCGGATCGGGCAATTACACGATAACTCAAAGTTTTCCCATACTGAAATGGCACTTCAATCGAAAAAATTGCCAGTGCACTGGCGCCCGCTGCGATTGTAAAATATTGGTTCGGAAAAATATTGCGGAACCAGCCGTCCACTGATTGATTGGTAGCAGGGTCGATCAATTGCAATTCCACCTGACCGGTTATTTCCCGATCACTCATATTCACGAGACGTACACTGAAATCCATCCTGTCCCCTTCACGGAGAAATCGCGGCGCATTGGGTTGTACCATCAGCGGCTTTTGTGTAATGATGGATTTCTCCTGTAGTCCGAATGCAAGTTGTTTGTTGTGGGCAAGCGTCATCCATTTCCACGTGGTCAACGCTTCAGGCATGGTGAATGAAAACTGCACATTACCAGCTGCATCCGTTTTCAGATCAGGAAAAAAGAAAGCCGTTTCATTGAAATTCTTACGAAATATACCTGCTGATTGGTCTTTTTTTAATTTTTGTTCTTTTTGTGATTGATCGGAAACCGAATCATTAATAGCAGATCCGTTTGCAGCCGCATCCCCTTCTTCCGAAACAATACCCGGAGGCGCTGCTTTCGCCGCTTCCATTTGTACAACTCCTCCACGCAAATTTCTTTGCATTGTCATATTGGTTTCGTAGAAATTATTCCAGGAGACAAGCCTGTCATAAATTTTTTCGAATGGTTTTACCGGATTCGCATCAAAATTTCGATCCGATGATGGTTGACTTTGAAAACCGGCGCCGGACCATATGGGCATTTCATAATACATCGTGGTTTCCGTTTGAGGGATATTCCATTTATGCAGAGCAATGGGATCCAGAGAAGCATCATACATCGTCATTAGCAATTCAGATGTAACCTGGTCGACTGTTGAACCGGAGACATTCACAGACCATTTCTCTTCACTTCCAGGAAGTGTTTTATCGCGGTAAGTGGCATAAGTTATATTCAGTTTATTTTCGGTGAGGGGCGGCACGGAATCTTTCACGCTTGTGTAGAACCTGTTATCCCTGACAATTACGCTTGCAATAGTTGTAGAAGCGGTAATGTTTAAAGGAACACTCAACATTGAACATACCGGTGATAGACGTTGCTCGTTTCGCAATGGTGCCATTCCCTGCCGCCTTATATCATATAAGGCATAAACAGAATCCAGGTTGGTACAAATAGAAAATTCGAGTCGGCCTTCAATTTTTGAAGTTTTGTTGAAATCAATCTCTGCCTGCGCGAATGGATTTCCGGGATTGGATTTGCTGAACACATTCATATAAGTCTTAAAAAACATTGAGTCGTTCTTATCACCCGAGCTTGCTTCGAATGAATAAATGCCCGGTTCCCACTTCGTAATCTGCATCGGGAAATTTCCTGACACACTGGTTGTATCAGTCAGCTGGAATAATAATGTCCGCGGCCACGAATCCATATTGTCTTCATTCATATAAATATCTGACGGGAATAATTTTATATATTCTTCTTTCGAATAAATAGCCGTATCAGGTTGCCGCCAATATCTTGCCCGTAAAATTCTTTGCGGCGTCACCAGCTTGTACACTTTCAGTAAGACGGTCGCTTTTGTATGTATCCCGTTCAGGTTTGCGCTGAATACTTTTATGTGTGGTGTCGAATCCGTATGAATTTTATTAGGTGCGGTGATATTTATTTGGTAAGGCTGGTAGGCGACGCCGATCATTTCGCTGGTACTTCTTGTTTCTCCGGCTATGTCCGTGACATCCGCTGAAACCATATAATGAAATACGGGTTGTATTTTTTTATCGATGGTCCTGTCTGGAATTGCTTTGAATGAGATATAAAAAGTTCCATCCACATTTGTTTTGGTTGTACCATGCGCAATTTCAACATTATCCCTTCTGTACGGTGGCCATATTTTTCTGCTGAATGTATAAGATGTCCATGGCAGAATGGTTTGCCTCGTCACCCTGTATTTTACCAGAGCGCCGGAAATTTTATTTCCCGAATAAGAGCCTGCTTCGCCGCGAAGAATGACAGAATCATTTACCCGGAATACCTGGACAGGCTTTTTTAATTCAACGGAATAGGTCGGTCTTTTATATTCTTCCACCCTGAACCACACTTCTCCTTTTGTAGTTTCGTCCTGCAGATGAAATTGTCCATTGAGTACGCCGGAAGGCAAATTGAATTTCCCGGAATAGGATCCGAATTCATTTGAAGTGACTTCCATTGAATCAATTTTTCTTCCATTTACATCGTAGAGATAGACTACCGACTTAAGTCCTGCAATGATTTCAGACCTGGTACTGCCTGAGGGTTTACGGATTTGGATACCTTTAAAATAAACCAATTGACCAGGACGGAATACTGCTCTGTCGGTAAATAAAAATGTATGGCTCGTTTCTTTGTCATTCACGATACCATCCTGCGGTCTTGAAAAAGCAGCCGCTTCACTAAGGAAAAGGTGGTCATTTGGCGTTGACAATTCAAGCAACCTGTTTTCATAGGACGTTGTAACAGGAAGGATAAAATGTCCTTTGTTGTCTGCCACTATAGTTGTGGATTTTAAAAGAATCTCTTTGCCTTCCCGGGAATTATATTGTTGTTTCCAGACTGTAACATTTACGTTTCCTACCGGAAGGCCGGTTATCCGATGTCTGATATAATATTCACTATTCTGATTGAAATAAGCAAGATTCGAAATATGAAAGTATTGAACTGCAAGAGGATTATTGATCAAAGTAAAGTTTTCATTTGCGCTTGCTATCAATGCATATTCGCCCGGTGGAAGTGCTTCCACCGCTATTTCCACATGATGTGCCTGATGATCAGCAGCATCGGGCAGTGACTGCACGTCGTGTCTGATCGATTTCATCTGAAGGATTTTTTTCCAGTATTCATCACTCCAGTAGTCGTTCCGCAGTTGCTTTTTTGTTTCCGGGTCAATAGCGATGACCTTTGTGTGCATTTGCCGGATATTTTTGAAATGAACAAGCATCCTGAATGGCTTACCGGGAATATTTACCATTTCTGTTTCC
Source organism: Flavitalea sp. (assembly GCA_035526135.1). Taxonomy (GTDB): domain Bacteria; phylum Bacteroidota; class Bacteroidia; order Chitinophagales; family Chitinophagaceae; genus Flavitalea. The sequence continues at coordinate 2,659 of DATLDA010000130.1, read as the reverse complement.
AGCCGGATTTCTTTTCGCAAGATTTGTGAAAGTAATGCAGCTGCATTCGCTTTCCCTTCGCTGTTTTCCTTTTGAGTGGCGATCCTGTTCAAAATTTCCTTTGCTGTTAAATAGCCATACCTGTTGGCCGTATCGATGCCATCAGTATAGCGGGATGCTCTATCAGCATAATATTTAGCGATCAGGTATCCGGCCTGTGCGGTTATCGGTGATAAGCCATAAGTGAGCATTACTTTTTGCAGAGCGACGAGATAGAGAGAATCTTTATTTTCAATGACTGCATGGTCATACACATATTGAATGCGGCTGGTATTTACATCAAGTAGTGCATCGGGCCGTTTATCACTCAGATGGAATATTGTCAATTTTTGGTAAAGACGAAGGACCTGGAATTCGAAGGATGCAGTGTCGGACGCTTTAAAATGGTGCTGCCCAAAAGTTGCAGGATCGGAAAATGCTGCCGCATCAGTAATTTCAAAATAATAAGCAGGTTTATTTACATTCCTTTCATCGTTCGAGAAATATTCCAGAGCCCTGTGTGAAAGCAGGTCGAACAGAGTAGGCCTTAGATAACGAACGTTTCCTTTCAGGATAACCGGATCAAATGCTGTCAGGCTGGTTGTTTTAAGTACTTGTTCGGAAGAAATGGATTGAATGTACAGGGATGCAACTTTTTCATGAAAATCTTCTGCGCTCCAGGTATTGATGTCATCTTTCTTAAAATCAACAGTCTGAGTTCTGTTATATAATTTCCACCGTAATTGTTGAAAAGCCTGGTAATATTTTTCTGCAAGCAGGCTTTGAAGAATTGATTTTGCCGGCTGAACAGATTTTGAAACGGCAATTTCCAATTCCTTGATTCCTGCCATCTCTTCTGATTCACGAATGTTATCACTAAGGTTTATCCGGTATATCAGAGATTTAATGAGCTGCGCATTGTTTTTTTCTGCGGATGCCCTCTGGTATACCTTATTCACTTCGTCGAGAGCGGTACGTGTCTGCCCACTTTTATTTACAAGCGAGTCGATTTGTTTCCATGCACGTATATAAAATGTATTATTTTGTGAGAACGCAGAATAGGAAATAAAAAATGTCAAAAGCATGATGCGTATACGGATGTTCATCAGGGATAATTATTTTTTTTAAAGTTATTGATTTGTTTACAGGATGCATGAAGTGAGAAGATTTCATAAAAATCAACATCTGTTCCCGTATATATTTTATTGGGTGGTAATAAAGAAGGTTTAACTAAATCTTAAGTTTCACTGATTATACTTTGGCGATTCTTGTTCGTCCTAAAAGAAAAATAAGGAGGAACATTTTATGAAAACAACCTTTACCCTTCTGACCGGTTTGTTTTTATCTTTCATTGCAATGGCTGCTCCTAATGACAGCCGTTTATCCATTACTGTTGCCGGAAATGGTGGATTTGAAGTGATGGTCGACAACCAACGATATCAGGAAAGAGACAATTCAGTACTGATCACTAACTTGAACCCGGGTTATCACACGATCAAAGTTTACAAAGTGCGTTCACAGTCTTCCGGCAGGAATATCTGGGGGAAAAACAACAGGAACAATGATCTGCTGTATAGTACATCAGTAAATATTCGTTCACGGCAATTTGTTGACATTGTCATCAACCGTTTCGGTCGAGCCCTGGTTGATGAACGCACAATGAACGGAAACGATGACTGGATGGATGATAATGATCCATACACTAATGAACCATACAATAGCGGTAATTACGGGAATGACAATTACGGACGCAATGATGAGTACCGTTCTCCATTATCAGAAATGGAATTTGCGCGACTCCGTGAACAGGTACGTCGTGAAAATTTTGAAAACGCCCGTTTGACACTTGCCCGCCAGATTACAGAAAGAAATTTTCTTTCCAGCCAGCAGGTAAAACAATTGCTGCAGTTTTTTTCCTTCGAAAATAACAAACTGGAACTTGCCAAGGTGGCCTACCGCAACACAACAGACAAGAGAAATTATTATATGATCTATGATGTTTTTTCTTTTAGCCGAAGCAGGGAGGAATTGACCCAATATATTGAGCGGTACAGGTAATGAAAATAAAAATCAGAAACGCAAAAGGGACTTCATGGAAGTCCCTTTTTTTTATTTGACCAGAAGTACAATTATTTTTTAATAATTTTTTTCATCGTCGCTCCGATATCTGCGGGGCTTTGTACAACACGAATCCCTACTTCTTCCATGATCTTCATTTTTGCAGACGCAGTATCATCGGCGCCGCCGATTATCGCACCCGCATGGCCCATACGCCGCCCCGGTGGAGCCGTTTGGCCTGCAATAAAACCAACGACAGGTTTGCGTGCATTTTCTTTATACCATTTAGCCGCTTCTGCTTCCATACCTCCACCAATTTCCCCGATCATTACTACGGCATCGGTGTTGTCATCATTCATAAATAATTCAAGCGCTTCTTTTGTGGTTGTGCCGATAATCGGGTCACCACCAATTCCGACAGCAGTCGAAATACCCAGTCCGGCCTTAGCAACCTGGTCTGCAGCTTCATAAGTGAGGGTACCCGATTTTGATACAACTCCAATCCGGCCCGCTTTGAAAACAAAACCGGGCATGATACCTACTTTACATTCTCCGGCTGTTATTATGCCCGGGCAATTGGGCC
>DATLDA010000095.1:0-9795 GCA_035526135.1 Flavitalea sp. | reverse complement strand
AAGAGATCTTAGGAATACTGTCGGGAAAAGAATACGCACGCGCATGCGACAACGAAGTGAAGTGCAGCCAGGGTACAGAAGAATAATGGATCACATTTTCTCCCGACATCGCCGGGATCAAACCTGTGCTTTTTTGAACTTTGTTGATTTCTGTGTGCGCGTGATTGACAAATTCACTGAAAGCGCGGTAATAGTTCATATACGAAAATCCAAATGTTCCATCAGGCCGGTTTATCGTAGGCGAGGCATTCACCTGATCATATTCAACCACATCATCGCCATCAATCCGGAAGCGGAACGGAGCGGTTTCATTCACTGCAACCAATGATTTGTGCAGGTACCAAAGAAAAAATGAAGCCTGAATCTGCTTCGAATGTTCATAGGCGTTGGTACAATCGATTTGAACGGTCACTCCAAAAAAAGGTTCTTCAAACTGACGAAAAAAATGATAGTGATCGCGGCGGGCCCAGGTATCAAGCTCCAGTTTCTTTTTCATGCAGTAAATAAGGTAAAATTTCGCGGATGTGGGTAACCTGCCTGAAATTTTCATGGTCCACCTGCGTTTCCACCCGTTCATGTGCCCACGTAGTGTGGTAAGGTATATGGATACCGTGACCTCCGAGTTCTAAAACCGGGATAATATCTGATTTCAAAGAATTCCCGATCATCAGGAATTCATCCGGGCGAATGTCAAGATGACGAATCAGTTTTTTATAATCTTTTTCCTGCTTATCCGACATGATCTCGATATGATGGAAATAATGTTCAATGCACGAGTTTTTCAATTTTCTTTCCTGGTCAAGTAAATCTCCTTTGGTAGCTACTACGAGCCGGTATTGCTGTTTCAAAGCCTGCAATGTTTCTTCAATACCATCTAACAGCTCGATCGGATGTTCCAGCAATTCTTTCCCATATTGCAAAATTTCCGTGATGGCTGCAATGGAAAGATTATTAGCTGAAACCCCTAGGGCTGTCTCGATCATGGAAAGTGTGAACCCCTTGATGCCATATCCGTACAACGGGAGATTTCTGATCTCCACTTTCAATAATTCTTTTTTTACGGAATGATGGGGAAGGTAATCCTCCAGCAGACCACAGAATTTGTTTTCCGCCTCCTGGAAATATGGCTCATTTACCCAAAGCGTGTCATCGGCATCAAAGGCGATTACTTTAATCATTATAGAATCTTTCACACTTCGTTTATCAATTGTTTTTCCTGCTCATGGTTTAAAAACATCAACAAGTTCCATAGAAAATCAACGGGTTGCACAGGGAATTTTCGTCCATCTTTTGGCAGGTACGGGATTTACATTTTAATAGGTATTTTTTATCAGTCCGTTAACGTCTCAAAACACTTTTGGAGCGTTTATAGTACGTACAAATAAAACACTCAATTATGAACATCAGAAACATATATACGGGTAGTTTTCTCACAGGCTTGGTTGCTTTACTGATGAGTTGCGGCACAGTGGCACACGTCGAGAAAGACCCGGAAGTTAACCTGAACAATTATAGAACCTTTTCCTGGATCGAAGAGGGAAACAGAAAATCTGAAGGCAAATCCTACAACGATTTTCAGGTGAAATATCTCCGCGACATCGTTACCCGCGAATTGGAAAAAAGCGGCTGGCATCAGGTAAGATCAAATCCAGACGCGTTAATCGATTATGACATTATGATCGAGAACAATGTACAGGAACGTTCTGAATCTGTATACAGCAGGCCTACCGTGCGGTATATCTACAATCCTTATACAAGGCGTGTGAATTCGGTCTACTATCCTTCTCAGTACCTGGGTCAGAATTACTATGATGTTCCTTACAAATCAGGAACCATCACAGTCAATATCGTGGATACAAAATCTAATAACCTGATCTGGCAGGGCTGGACAGAAACTGAAATCGCAAGCCGGAAACTCAGCCAGGATGACATTCAAAAAGCAGTGAAATCCATATTCAAAAAATTTGATGTAGCTAAGCGTTAAGCTTCCTCTGTAATCAACACAAAGCCACCTTCGGGTGGCTTTTTTTTTAGTCCTGTGCGAGCGAAGGAGCAAAAACATTTTAGATTTTAGATTGGCGATTTTAGCTTCATTGGGCGTAAAGGATTTATATGTGCCTATGATTCTATGTATCTATGTGTTGTTTTTTGTGTTGTTTTTTCTCAGCACCTTATAGATCCGGACCGCACTCATCAGCAAAACAACAAACAACAATAATCCCACAATCCCCCACACCCAACTTAGTTTTTGTTTCACAACGGCCAGCATCACAATCGCAACCAGGAAAACCGTAGCCACTTCATTCCAGATACGCAACTGCTGAGAAGTAAAACGAAACTGACTGCGTTTCTGTTGGCTGTATAGTAAATGCAGCGAAAGATGATAAGCGAGCAACCCGGCAACAAAAACTAGCTTAATCCACAACCAGGAAGGTGTACCATTCAGTAAACTCCAAAGCCAGGATCCAAACAAAAGCGTGAGTATACAAGACGGCCACGTGATACCAAGCCAGAGACGGCGGATCATAATGGAAAACTGCTTGTGTAAAATAGTTCGTTCCGGCTCCGTTGCATCTGCGGCTTCGCGGTTATAAATAAACAATCGGACAATATAAAACAGGCCACTGAACCATGTAACAATGAAAATGATATGAAGCGCCTTAATATATAAATACATATTCTGTTATGAATAGATCATTGATTGATCTGCTCCTGCTGTTTCCCTGATCCACCGGCTAAGCGTTGCCACCCATAATGGATGCACATTGAGACAGGGGATCAGCGTAAATTGTTCCCCGCCGGCTTTCAGAAAAACATCCCTTCCTTCTTCAGCGATCTCTTCCAGTGTCTCAAGACAATCGCTGACAAAAGCCGGACATACCATTACCAGTTTCTTAATTCCCTCAGCAGGCATTTCTTCCAATCGCACAACTGAATAAGGCTTTAACCATTCGGAGCGACCCAGCCTTGATTGAAAAGCAAACGAATATTTTCCTGGCTTTAGCTGCAATTTCTCTGCAACAAGTGATGAAGTTCGCAAACACTGATGACGGTAACAGGTACTATGAGCAATAGAATGAGCCTCACAACAATCAGGCGATTGCAGACAATGACTTTTTGTAGGATCACTTTTCAACACATGTCTTTCCGGAATTCCATGATAACTGAAAAGAAAATGATCAAAAGGTTGCTGTACAAAAGGGCGAATGCTTTCAGTCAGCGCATGTATATAATCTTCCTGGTCAAAGAAAGGTTTGATAAATTTTATGGTGAAAGGGAATTTATATTTCTTATGAATTTGTTTTGCATATTCCACGGCCGTTTCATAGGAAGACATAGCATAGTGTGGATACATCGGAATGATCAATACTTCGTTGACAGCAGGATGTTGCTCAACGATCGTTTTATATGTTTCCTTCATACCCGGATTACCATAGCGCATGGCAACATGAACGCTTTCGATAACGTCCGGTTGCACTGCGGCCTGTAACTGTTTCGTATTCACAATGAGCGGTGATCCTTCTTTTGTCCAGATGGATTGATAAGCTTTTGCTGAACGTGCAGCGCGGAAGGGAACAATCAGGCCGCCAACCAGGATGCTTCGGAGGATATAAGGATAATCTATCACCCTTCCATCCATCAAAAATTCCATCAGATATTTTCGCACATCCGGGATGGATGTAGAATCCGGAGAACCGAGATTCATAAGAATTACGGCGCGTGTACCATTTTCATTCATAATGGATGCAAAAGTAACCAGGGAACAATGAAAATCGTCAAATGGATGAAAGGATGTATTTCATTCTGTCGGAACGTGATGTGCCGAGATATGACACAGTAGTGACAGAAAAATTAGCCAGTTGGCGGGTTGCCAAGTATTTTTGTCACCCATGCAAGTTGCGGAGAAAATGATCGAAACGGGCACTTCAGATATCAGCAGGTTCTATGCAATAGGAATCAATTATAAAAAAACTGATGCAACCACGAGGAGTTTATTTGCCATCAATCATGACCAATATAAAATAATCCTTGACGAAGCGGCCAAAATTAATGTGCATGAACTTTTTGTCCTTTCCACCTGCAACCGGACTGAAATTTATGGTGTAGCCGTTGATGCGGAACAATTGCTCGGGCTGGTTAGCAAACAAAGTACGGGTGATCCGGACCTTTTCCGTAAAATTTGTTATATCCACCAGGGAATAGATGCTATCAGGCACCTTTTTGAGGTGGGTGCCGGGCTTGATTCGCAGATCCTGGGAGATTATGAAATTATCGGACAGATCAAATCAGCAGTAAAATTTTCCCGCGAGCACCAATGCATCGGCCCATTCATTGATAGAATGGTAAATGCCGTGCTGCAGGCTTCGAAACAAATTAAAAATGATACAGAACTCAGTGGCGGAACGGTATCTGTTTCTTATGCGGCTGTTCAGTTCATAAAAAATAATTTTTCTTCTGTTATAGAAAGTAATATCCTGTTGATCGGCACAGGAAAAATTGGCGGTAATACCTGTAGGAATCTGCAACATTATTTGCCTGTAAAAAACATCACACTACTCAACAGGTCGGATCATAAAGCATTACAACTCGCTGAAGAATTGAATGTATCCTTTGCCTCTTACAGCCAGTTGCAGGAAGAAATAAGTAAGGCAGATATTATTATCGTTGCAACAAATGCGACTGAACCCGTCATCACTTCTGCGGAACTTTCAACTGGCGCCTCCAAACTGATTATTGACCTTTCAATTCCCTACAACGTAGACCCGTCAGTCAGTTCTTTACAAAACATTCGCCTCGTGAACGTCGATGAACTTTCGAAGGTGAAAGACGAAACTTTATTGGTACGGGCGGCGGAGATCCCCAAGGCGACAGCAATCATTGATCTGCATCTCGTGGAATTTCTTTCATGGAATGAAAAAAGAAAATACGTTCCCTTTTTACGCGCTGCGAAGTTGCAATTACAGCAAATTCATACAACACACATTGAAAATTCGTATGTGCAGCATTCGGTTGGTACTGAAAAGATCCAACAGGTGATCAATGGCATGGCGGTAAAAATGCAGGAACATCGCAACCATGGATGCCAATATCTTGCAGCCCTCAACGAATTCATGACGCCGGGGGTAGAATCATAATGCAGCCCCCCATCAGGATAGGCACCCGCGATAGTGAGTTGGCGCTCTGCCAGGCAAATCGTGTAAAATCATTGCTTGAAAAGGAAGGAGCGGTTGTACAACTCGTTCCGATAAAAAGCGAAGGTGATCTTGATGTGAAAACTCCGCTTTATGAAATGGGAGTGCAGGGAATATTCACACGGGCACTCGACATTGCTTTATTAAATAACCGCATAGACCTGGCAGTACATTCATTCAAAGATGTACCTGTAAAACTTGCAGCAGGGATTATCCAGGCAGCAGTTTTAAAAAGAGATTCACCCGCAGATCTCCTCGTATGCAAAAGCTCAGTGAATTTTTTGGCTCAGGAAAATTACACAGCATTAATCGCCACCAGCAGTATTCGCCGGAAAGCGCAGTGGCTTCACCGTTACCCCAACCATCGGATAGAAAACCTTCGTGGAAATGTAAACACACGGTTGGAAAAATTGAAAACATCGGCCTGGGACGCAGCAATTTTTGCTAAAGCAGGACTTGAACGAATCAATAAGATCCCGACAAACGTCATTGAACTTGATTGGATGATACCGGCCCCGGCACAGGGCGCTATTGTGGTGGTTGCACGTATCGAAGATGCAAAGTTGCTCAAACAGTGCCATGCATTGAACGATTGCCAAACAGAATTATGCACAAGACTTGAACGACAATTTTTACAAACCTTGTTAGGCGGATGCTCGACTCCTATTAGCGCGCTTGCCTACGTCGAAAACAGCGAAATTATTTTTAAAGGAAATATTATGTCTCCGGATGGAAGGCAGGTTGCAAATGTAAACAGGCGCGCGCTGCTCAGTGAAAGTGAATCGCTTGGAAAATTAGCAGCAAATGAAATGATTGCAAAAGGTGGAGAACCGATCCTGAAATTGATACAGCATGACTCCTAACATACAAGTGCTTTCAACAAAACTGCTTGATGAATCGCTGATCTTTCAGTCAGCTGAGAAGAACATTACGATTGACTGTATCCCTTTTATCAAGACCGAAAATATAGTAAGCTACGAGCTGCACAAACGAATATCCATCTTCGCGTCAGAATCAAAGTCTGTTATTTTTACCAGTGCCCGGGCGGTGGAAGCAGTGCACGCCATTGTTGAAGGATTGGTTCCTCAATGGAAAGTGTTTTGTACCAGTCCGACTACTGAAATCAGTGTCAGACGATTGCTTCCTTCGTGTGAGATCACCGGTACAGCATCAAACGCCATAGCGCTGGCTGAAGTGATCAGTTCCTCCATTCCGGTGGAGCTGTTATTTTTTTGCGGAGATCAGCGACGGGATGAATTGCCATCTTTACTGAATGAAAAAGAATATAAGCTGGAAGAAGTGGTGGTGTATAAAACAGTTGAAACAACACATGAGGCAAATAAAAGTTATGATGCCATTCTGTTTTTCAGTCCCAGTGCTGTTAACAGTTACTTTTTATCAAACCGTCTATCCGGCGAAGTCATATGTTTTGCGATAGGGAACACGACTGCTGATGCGATAACAGCCCATGAACAAAACAATAAATCAATTGTAATAGAAAGTCCTTCTGCAAAATCTCTTATTGAATCCCTGATTGCATATTTTGATCAGGAACGCGCCCAGGAACCAAAAAGATCAAGCCGGAAAACATGAATACATCGAAGAATGATTTATTGCTGCGCGCACTGAGAGGTGAAAGCGTGGCGCGAACACCGGTTTGGATGATGCGACAGGCAGGCCGGTATCTGCCGGATTACATGAAATTAAAAGAGAAGTATTCGTTTTTTGAAAGATGTCAGAATCCCGAATTGGCCACGGAAATAACGCTTCAACCTGTTGATCAGATCGGGGTGGATGCGGCCATTATATTTTCAGATATTCTTGTTGTTCCCCAGGCGATGGGAATGGAAGTACAAATGCTGGAAGGAAAAGGACCGCTTTTGCCGCAGCCTATACATTCAGTGAAAGATCTGGATAAATTGCAAATACCGGATGTAGAGGAAAAACTCGGTTATGTTTTCGATGCGCTAAGGCTGACAAAAAAAACTTTAGGAGGACGAGTACCGCTGATTGGTTTTGCAGGTGCTCCCTGGACACTTCTGTGTTATATGGTACAGGGAAAAGGTTCCAAGACTTTTGATGAAGCACGTGCTTTTTGTTTTACCAGCCGTAGCACAGCACACCGGTTACTGCAAATGATCACGGACACGACTATTCGATATTTGCGTGGACAGGCGAAAGCAGGTGCCGATGTGATCCAGCTGTTTGATTCGTGGGGAGGATTACTGAGTCCAGCTGATTTTGAAGAATTTTCATTACCATACATAACACAAATTATTCAGGCCTTGCGTGAACAATGCCTCACCATTGTATTTGCGAAAGGAGCATGGTTTGCATTGGAGAAAATGCAATCAACAGGTGCGCACGCAACAGGAATTGACTGGTGCATCACTCCGCAGGCAGCAAGAAAACTTGCCGGAGCAAATATTACCTTGCAGGGAAATTTTGATCCGGCTAAACTATTGGCGCCTATTCCCGAAATCAGAAAAAGCGTCAAAAAAATGTTAGATGATTTTGGCAAAGAACGCTACATCGGCAACCTGGGTCATGGCATACTGCCCAACGTACCCGTGGAAAATGCAAGAGCTTTTGTTGAAGCGGTAAAAGAATTTAGTTCATGATCACCCCAACTGAAACCTTAGCAACAGGAAAGACACGGGAACGATTCATACAATTCACTGAAGCGCTCCAGGTTTTTATTTGTACTGCCTTGGAAGAAGTGGACGGACAAGCATCTTTTGGTGAAGATGCATGGGAGAGAAAAGAAGGCGGCGGTGGAATAACAAGGGTTCTTGAAAATGGAATAGTGTTTGAAAAAGCGGGCGTGAATACTTCATCGGTGCATGGCGAGTTACCCACCCTCATGCAGCAAACGCTGAATGTAACCGGTAAGCGCTTTTTTGCATGCGGTCTATCTATTGTCATTCATCCGGTGAATCCTTTTGTTCCGACAGTGCATGCAAATTGGCGGTATTTTGAATTGTACGATCTGGACGACCAACGCATCGATGCGTGGTTTGGCGGAGGCTCTGATCTTACTCCCTATTACATTTTTGAGGAAGATGGAAAACATTTTCATGAAACATGGAAGATGGCGTTGGATGAATTTGGAATCGAATACTATCCGCTTTATAAAAAACAATGCGACGATTATTTTGTAAACCGCCACCGCAACAATGAAGCAAGGGGAATCGGCGGAATATTTTATGATTATGTTCGGCCTGCAGATGAAAACCAGGAAGAAAAACTGTTACGATTTCAATTTGCCAATGGAAATGCGTTCCTTCCCTCCTACCTGCCTATTGTGAAGAAAAGGATGCAACATCCATATACAGAAAATGAACAACTTTGGCAGGAAATCCGTCGCGGTCGGTACGCAGAATTCAACCTCGTTCATGACCGCGGCACTTTATTCGGATTAAAAACAAACGGACGAACCGAATCCATCCTGATGAGCCTGCCGCCCCGTGCACGATGGGTATACGATCATCAGCCTGTACCAGGAAGCAGGGAAGAAGAGTTGTTGAAATATTTGCAGCCGAGGGACTGGGTGGGATAATGAAAAATTAAAAATGCAAAATGCAAAATTAATAATTAAAAGAATTCGTTACTGCGATAATGAAAAATAATTGAATAACCTTTATATGATATGCTTTATACAACTACATTTTAATTTTTAATTTTTAATTTATAAAATGCTTCGCAGAAACCGCATACTCCGTTCTTCTCCTGCGATCCGATCGATGGTGGCGGAAACAAAACTTGCTGCCGAAGATTTTATCGTGCCCCTTTTTATTATGGAAGGGAAAAACATTCGTGAGGAGATCTCCTCGATGCCCGGGTATTTTAGAATGAGCGTTGACAACATTATAAAAGAATCAAAAGAGATTTTTGCACTTGGATTGAAATCTGTGTTACTGTTTGTCAAGTGCGCGGATGAATTAAAAGATAACAAAGGCACGGAAGCATTAAATAAGAATGGTTTGATGCAAAGAAGCATCCGGGCCATTAAAGAAGCCTGCCCGCAACTTGTGATCATGACAGATGTTGCCCTCGATCCGTTTTCCTCGTACGGACATGACGGGATCGTGAAGGGAGAAGAAATAGTAAACGACCCCACGGTTAAGGTCCTCGCGGAGATGAGTGTGAGTCATGCAGCGGCCGGAGCAGATTTTGTTGCACCAAGTGATATGATGGATGGAAGGATCAGGGCAATCCGGGAAGCACTCGAAAAGAATGGGAATACCGGAACAGGTATTATGAGTTATAGTGCAAAATATGCATCCTGCTTTTATGGTCCCTTTCGCGATGCACTCGACAGTGCGCCCGGATTTGGTGATAAAAAAACGTATCAGATGGATGTAGCGAACCGGCTGGAAGCAGTCAAAGAAACTCTAATGGATGTAGAAGAAGGCGCAGATATTGTCATGGTGAAACCTGCGTTGTCTTATCTCGATATCATACGCGAAATTAAGAATAGTGTACAGGTGCCGGTAAGCGCTTATCAGGTAAGCGGTGAGTATGCCATGATCAAAGCAGCTGCAAAGCAGGGATGGTTGAATGAAGAAAAGGCAATCATTGAAACGCTCACTTCCATCAAAAG
>DATLDA010000094.1:0-10454 GCA_035526135.1 Flavitalea sp. | reverse complement strand
TCAATTCTTAAAAAAGCGAGACGTTTTGATTACAAGCTCAAATTTTCGGTAGATAATTTTTCCGGGGCTTTCAATAACGACATCCTGATCAATCGGTATGAACCTTTCACCGGATCCTTGCCTATTCAATTACAAAGCGGTGGTGCCTTCAATGGAATGTTGAAAGCCTCCGTGTTTGACCTCTTTGAGGATATCAGGTTTACAGGTGCGGTGCGACTTCCCCTTATCAGCGGACTTGGTGGGGGAGCATCGATCGGCAATCAGGGAACAAGTGTCTTTGTTCCCGTAAATCAATCTTTGTTCGACGGCGGTGGAGAATGGTTTGCAAGAGCGGACTATCTTCCACATCGTTTTGACTATTCGTTGATCTATTATAGAAAAACAGAGATTGGAAGCGTGGTGGATACTTTCAACAATGTATTGAAACAATTTGAAGGGAAACAATTTTCTAATCTGTACCAGGGCGTTATAAAATATCCACTTGACAGAGTAAGAAGTCTAAGAATTTCTCTGGGCTTACGAACTGACAAAGTTGTTATCAGGGGTGATCAGTTTGATACATCTTCACTTAAAGCCAGTGATCGGAACAAACAGACATTCGTGATAAGCAGGCTGGAGTTCGTTCACGACAATACAATACAGAAAGCGATGAACATCCTGTTCGGGATGCGATATAAGATCTACATGGATATCAATGCCCAAACGAACACGAAACCGGATGAAAGCGGAATCAAACCTGGCCGCTTCATGTTCAATCTTGGCGTGGACGGAAGATATTATTATCCCATCTATCGCAATTTCATTTGGGCCGGGCGCGTAGCAGCAGATGTATCGTGGGGAAATCAGAAAATCGTTTATTATCTCGGTGGTGTGGATGGCTGGCTCTTCCCTAAATACAATTCAGAACCACGTCCACAGGACCGTGATTATGCTTATCAATCGCTTGCAGTGAATTTGCGTGGCTTCCGGCAGAATGTATCAAACGGCAACAATGCCATCATCATCAATAGTGAATTCCGTTTTCCGGTTTTCACTACGCTGTTCAACCGGCCCATCAACAATGCATTTCTGCGAAACTTCCAGCTGGTGCAATTTATTGATCTCGGCAGCGCATGGAATGGAGCATATAATAAGATCAAACGTCCGGAGGTATCTTATTCAAATCCACCGAATTCTAATCCAGACGTAATTCTGCGCATAAAAGCAGGTGGTCTCGGACCGTTCGTCGGTGGTTACGGATTTGGTGTACGTAGCACATTACTGGGTTACTTTCTGCGTCTGGACGGTGGATGGGAAATGAACAGGTTTTTCCGTGGAAAACCATTGCTGCATTTTGCAATGGGAGTTGACTTTTAAAAATTAAAAATTCAAAATAAAAAATTAAAAAAAAGGCCTTCGACATTCGGAGGCCTTTCAATTTTAAATTAAAAATGCAAAATTAAAAATTTAAAATAGGCCTCCGATAATTAGAGACCTTTTGCATTTTGCATTTTTAATTTTTAATTTACAGTGAACTCATATCAATCACAAACCTGTATTTCACATCATTCTTCTCCATTCTTTCAAATGCCCGGTTAATGTCTTTGATATTGATTACTTCGACTTCCGCTGTAATATTGTTTGCTTCGCAGAAATCAAGCATTTCCTGAGTTTCTGCAATTCCTCCGATCAACGAACCTGCAAGGCTTTTACGCTGAAATACCAGGTTGAAAGCGGGTATTTCTGCCGGATTTGGAGGCAAGCCTACAAGGACCATCGTTCCGCTTGTTTTCAGCATCCGCAGATATACATTGTAATCATGCGATGCAGAAACGGTGTCGAGAATAAAATCAAAATACCCTGCTGCTTTCAAAATCTGTTCTTCATTAGAAGTAACGATAAATTTGTGCGCACCCAGTTTCTTAGCATCCGCTTCTTTGGAAGGACTTGAACTCAGCACAGTGACTTCGGCACCCATAGCGGCAGCAAACTTTACCCCCATATGACCGAGTCCGCCAAGTCCGAGAATTCCTACTTTATGTCCGGCTTCTATTTTCCAATATCTCAGGGGTGAATACGTAGTAATGCCGGCACACAGGAGCGGCGCCACTTTCTCCAGTGGTAATTTATCGGAGACACGTAAAACAAAATTTTCATCAGTGACGATCTGGTTTGAATATCCACCGTAAGTGATTGATCCGTCTTTTTCATAACTGCTGTAGGTGAGCACCATTCCTCCGGAACAATATTGCTCCAGTCCATCATTGCAGCTATCACATACACGACATGAATCCACGAGACAACCAATACCCACGGTATCGCCCGGCTTAAATTTTTTTACGTGATCTCCTACTGCGGTCACCCTTCCCACGATTTCATGTCCGGGGACAAGCGGATAAATTGACATTCCCCAATCATTTCGGATAAAATGAAGATCAGAATGACAAACGCCGCAATAGAGAATTTCTACCTGTACATCATGCGGTTTCGGTGTGCGGCGTGTAAAATTGAATGGCGTTAGCGGTTCTGCGACCTGCATGGCCGCATATCCTTTGGCAGGCTGACCTGTTGAAGCCGATTGTTCGACTGTCAGTTCTTTTGCTTCTTGCATAGTAGTGAGTTTAGAAGTGAAAAAAAGAGGAGAGTTAAGGTAGGATAATTATTGGATTTTGGTACTAAGAAGGGGCTTAATCGTTGCTGGTTGCTGGTTACTGGTTGCTGCCGAAGTCTGGAAGTTTGGAACTCTGGAAGTTTGGTTACTTGTTGCTAGTTGTTATAAAGTAGAAAACAAAGAGAACTATTCATCGAAATGGGATACCTGACTGCTACTGCTGACTGCTGACTGCTGACTGCTGATCGCTGACTGCTGACCGCTGACTGCTGACCCCTGATGAACTATCAATTATTTTTTGGCGTATTATTAGAAAGTCTCAGAATGTTTATTATTTTTATCGGATGGCAGAGAATTTCAGCTGCCGGCATCAATCCCCAAACATTCCTGATCAGAAAATCCACGCAAATAGCCTGATTGGCTTACTGCCACCAGTACCTCTATCTTTCTACTCATCCTCTGAACTCCTTAACTGGTATTTTTCCAATAGCAACTATGGAGAATTCTATCGCTCTGAGAATCTACAGCTTTGGCTGACATTCTTTTAAGCGTTCAGATTCTGTTCACGAGGAAAAAATAATCATTTTATATGTTGAACAATGTTGCAATGGATAAGTGGAAACATTTCCTGTCGGGTATCGCTATGGGTGTCGGTATCCAGGGTTGCCTCTGGCTGTTACTTCCACCTCAGATCAAACTGGTCACACTCCTCAGCCTCATTTCAGTAATGGTATTGAATTACGGATTTGATGTATATGCAAAAAGAAAAAAAGGGGATTATGAGGTGCTGGATGCGGCGGCCGGGACAATCGGTGGCGTGGTAGGTATGACAGTGATCCTATTACTTCAATTTGGCATTCAGTAAAAAGAGCATTGACAGACTTATCCGAAAATCGCGCTATTGCCTATCTTGAAGGCAATGAAAAAAATTGAGCGCGATAAATGGCGGCATTTTTTTGTCGGTATTGCGATGGGCGCGTTTTTGCAATTTGTAGTACTATGGCTGTTACCGGTAACATGGCCAATGGCTGTTATTATTCCGCTCATTTTAGTCGTGGCTATAAGTTACGGCTTTGAACTTTTTTCTAAATTCACCCGGATTGGTTATTACGAATTGCTTGATGCGGCTTTCTCTATTATCGGAGGAATATTGGGGATGTCGTTCATCCTGTTTTTGAAATTCTTGATTTTCAATTGATCGCGTGAGCACAATTACGTAAGGTCGCTCATTACTTAAATATTCATGCTTGACGCTTCTTTAATCATTCGGGTGTTTCTTATTCTTTTATTTAAGGAAACTGCAATTTCTCAATTCGTACTTTCTCTGGCTGGTAAGCCTATATAAACTTCTGCGCATTTAAAAATTTCAGATACACTTAGTCTTGTTATGTTTCTTAACCCTGCTTAAACAGTGTTGATAAAATCTGCATTTCAATTTTTTATTTCAAAGTCAACTGTGCCGTGATCAGACCCCACAGCATATCTTATTTTTGTCAGCCTCACTACAGTCACCTTTTATGACCATAGAAGAAAAAATTCAATATAAATATCAATTGAAACAATTCGCTTTGGAAATGATTCAAAGGAGGGCCGAAATCGTAAAAAAAATAATCAACAACGCACAGGCTGCGGCGAACAGTGAAGAAAAAAGTTCAGCAGGAGATAAATATGAAACCGGAAGGGCGATGGCCCATTTGGAAACTGATATGCACAAGCGACAACTTGCCGAAATCGAAAAAGAACTAGCGGCACTTTTCACTATAGACACCAGCCGGCTATATGATCTTGCAAGTGCAGGCGCATTTATACAATGCGGGGAAGTTTCTTTTTTTATTTATGCAGGGCTGGGAAAACAAATGTTTAATGGAAACGAAATCCTGTTCCTTTCTCCTTATGCGCCACTCGCAAAGACAATAATAAACAAAAAGGCAAGCGATACTTTTCAGTTCAAAGGCACACAAATAAAGATTCAATTAATATTTTAGAGTGGGTTGCTGGTTGCTCGTTGTTGGTTGCTGGTTACTGGTACTGGTTGCTGGTTGCTCGTTGTTGGTTGCTGGTTGCCGGTTGCCGGTTGCTGGTTACTTTTGATGAAAGTCTCTGGGGACGGGGACAACTGACTGCTGACTGCTGACCGCTAACTGCTAAATGCAAAACTTTTAATGCAATACAACCAACTTGGAAAATCACAGCTGCGGATCAGCCGTGTTGGATTTGGCTGTATGTCTTTGAAGCCGGATCAAAAAGATTTCTCGGGATTAATATCAAGAGCCGTCGAGTCTGGTATCAATTATTTTGATACAGCCGATCTGTATGATAAGGGCATGAATGAAACAGAAGTGGGAAGAGCACTTAAAAGTGTGCGAAAAAAAGTAATCCTTGCAACCAAGGCCGGGAATCAATGGAACAAAGATGGAACGGCATGGACGTGGAATCCGTCAAAAGCTTATATACTTCAGGCGGCGGAGCAAAGCCTCCAACGTTTGCAAACGGATTACATTGATCTGTTCCAATTACATGGTGGTACCATTGAAGACCCTATTGATGAAACCATCGAGGCTTTTGAAATTCTTCAGCAACAGGGGAAGATCAGATATTATGGCATCTCTTCCATCCGTCCGAATGTAATACGCGCTTATATAACCAAATCGCAGATCGTTAGTGTGATGATGCAATACAGCGTGCTTGACCGCCGCCCAGAAGAGGATCTGTTCCCATTATTGCGGGAAAATGAAATTGGTGTGTTGGCCAGAGGAACTATAGCCGGAGGCTTACTGGTAAATAAATCTGCAAAGCCTTATCTCGATCATTCTGCCGAAATTGTCGCAAAGGCAGGCAAGACTGTTGGGGAGGTAGGTCCAAAAGCTGCAGTAACTGCGATTCAATTCGCCTTGCATGATCCTGCAGTGACAGCTGCGGTTGTCGGCATCCGAACTCCCGAACAATTGGATGAAGCTATTCAGGCCGATATTGCACCACCATTGCCTTTTCCAATAATTCAGACTTTAAAAGCGGCCGTCCCCGCGGGAAAGTATACTGAACACAAATAAGTTCATAGTTCTGAGTTCTAAGTTCGCAGTGAGTATTTTCGCTACTTAAGATGATTGAATGTCAACTTTAGTAAGAATATTTTGTTGCAATCAAAACTAAGAACTAAGAACTGAATTATGGCAAAACGCTTCTCCCAAAAAGATTCTGATACACCGAAAGTGAAGATCTCGCGTGAATCTTTGCGCGAAGCGCTTGTTTTGTTTTCTTACCTGAAGCCTTACAGGAACCGGTTTATTGTAAGTCTGGTTTTCATTGCTTTGTCTGCCTTCACTACCAGTTTGTTTCCTTTATTTCTGGGAAAAATGATTGATGCTGCTTCGCCGGGCGCCACTCTGCCAGGTGTGAATAATATCGGTAACCAGTTCGGAGCAGGCTTGAAAAATATTCACTGGAGCCTGAACACTACACTCCTTTTGATCTTCCTTCAACTTACAATACAAACTTTTTTTTCGTACATGCGTGTGTACCTGCTGACGGAAGTGGGAGAAAAATCACTTGCAGATATGCGCAAGGATGTTTACAGTAAGCTGTTGTCTATGCCTATGAGTTTTTTTACAGAAAAAAGAGTGGGTGAACTAAGCAACAGGATATCATCAGACCTTTCGCAAATACAGGATGCGATCTCATTTACTCTTGCTGAATTTTTGCGCGGCATTTTTACTTTGATCATCGGACTTATTTTTATTTTCTGGATCAGTGCAAAGCTTGCATTGGTCATGCTAGCAGTAGTGCCGGTGATCGCAGTGCTTGCAGTTATTTTCGGTAAGAAGATCAGAAAAATGGCCCGTAGAGTACAGGATCAGCTTGCGGACAGTGGTACGATCGTTCAGGAAACATTTCAGGGTATTGCAATGGTGAAAGCCTTTACGAATGAATTTTATGAGATCGGCCGCTATGTAAAAAGCATCCGGGCCGTTGTGAATACCGCAATAGCGAACGCCCGTTATCGCGGAGCATTTGTTTCGTTTATGATCTTCAGCGTATTTGGAGCCGTAGCTTTTGTAATGTGGGTCGGCGCCAATATGATAAGGTCAGGAGAATTGACCATCGGTTCTCTGACCATGTTTGTCATTTTTTCAATGTTTGTCGGCGGCACTTTTGCTGGTTTTGCAGACATGTTTTCACAATTACAAAAAACGCTGGGTGCAACGCAAAGTATTCGTGAAATTTTAAGAACACATGGTGAAGCGGTAACATTAGAGCCCGTTCTAACTGAAGAACAATACCGGTTGAAAGGTAATGTCCGGTTCGACCAGGTGGCTTTCAACTATCCGGGAAGAAAAGATGTTTCGGTATTGAAAAATGTTTCACTGTCTGCTTCCAATGGCCAACAGATTGCCCTGGTTGGGCCGAGTGGCGCCGGCAAAAGTACGATCGCTTCGTTACTCTTGAACTTTTATGAACCTGACAGCGGTACGATTTACTTTGATGGCAAACCTGCCCGACATTTCCCTCTTTCTCAATTGCGGTTACAAATGGCACTTGTACCGCAGGACGTGATCTTGTTTGGCGGCTCCATTCATGAAAACATCGCTTATGGAAAACCGGGTGCGAGTAACGAAGAGATAATGAATGCTGCGCAAAAGGCAAACGCACATGAATTTGTTGAACGATTTCCGCAACAGTACGAAACAATTGTAGGAGAAAGAGGAATCAAACTGAGTGGCGGACAACGTCAACGAATCGCAATAGCCCGGGCGATATTGAAGGACCCGGCGATCCTGATCCTGGATGAAGCCACTTCTTCGCTTGACAGTGAAAGTGAACAACTGGTCCAGGAAGCTTTGGAAAACCTGATGAAAGGAAGAACCTCTTTCGTCATTGCACACCGACTTTCTACAATCAGGAATGCAAATAAAATTGTTGTTATTGATAAAGGAATTGTCACCGAATCAGGCACACACCAGGAACTGATGGCGGCAAACGGTTTATACCGTAAGCTAAATGATATGCAGTTTGAATTCGGTAGTATTGAAGTAGCGGCAAAAGAATAACCATAGACTAGTCCACGTAGGAATAATCCATGGTTATTTCAAATCCCGCAGGGTATAAATTAAAAAGTATTTTCTTCGAACCTGTTTGCCTGCTTTTCGAAAGAATTCCGTGCACTGCTGGTTGTTCCGCGAACCTGATCCATGATTTTGCTTCCCTGGTTCTTAATATTATTCACCAGATCTTTTTTCTGGTCAGCGCTCATTTTTGTATACCTGTAATAAGCATATGCTGCAGCGCCTGCGAGCAATAAAGTACCGAATCCACCTTTTGATTTTCTTGGTAACATGATTGATGTTTTTTTTTGATTAAGTTATGTTTGTAAAACCGATAAAAATATCATACCAAGGTGTGGTTGATTGAAGATCAATCCAGTATTGGGGGAACCACTTGTGTATCCAGGTGAATCTGTGGTCAAATTTTCTTACCTTTAAAAGAAAAATTCAATATGGGATTACTCACACCAAAAGGAAAAAAAGGCGATAAAAAGAAGAACAACACGGTCGGTACAAACAATCAGCAACAATCAAAATTTTTCTCCAGCAAACCTGCAAAAGGTGGTCAGAAAAAACCGATGACCGGTGGCTCACAACGTGGCAGTTGATCTTTTCATGAAGTCCTTCCCATTTTTATTGTTCGCATTGGTTTTAACAACCACACAACTTCCTGCACAAACCGGGAGAACGGGTTCAATTGGCCTTACTGGCGACAGTGCCGATATAGTGACTAAAACTACGGGCGGCATTGCTTTGATCGGAGGAGGTGGTGATGTGCCCGGTGCTTTTCGGTGGATGATTGCACGGAGCGGAGGTGGGGACGTGGTAATTCTTCGTGCATCGGGTGATTATTTATACAATTCCACGATCGATAGTCTTGGAAAAGTCAACTCTGTAGAAACCCTTCTTATCAATTCCCGGGAAACTGCTAATAACGATACTGTGGTACAGATCATCCGAAACGCAGAAATGCTTTTCATTACCGGTGGTGATCAGTCAAATTATATGCATTTCTGGCGTAATACAAAAACTGCCGAAGCAATCAATTACCTGATGAATGTAAAAAAAGTGCCGGTTGGAGGGACCAGTGCAGGTTGCGCAATCCTTACCGGGTTTTACTACAGTGGTGAAAATGCAAGTGCCCGTTCAACCGTTTTGATGAATCCGTACGATACTACAGTCACACTTTACAACAATGATTTTCTTCACCCACCTTTCTTGCAAAATGTACTGAGTGATCAGCATTACGTTGCAAGGAATCGACAGGGCCGGCATGTTACATTTTTAAGCAGAATCATAAAGGACTGGAAGCAATTTCCCAGGGGTATTGCTCCCGACGAAAAAACCGCCGTGTGTGTTGATGAAAAAGGGATCGCACAGGTATTTGGTACGGGTAAGGCTTATTTTCTCTCTACTGATCGAGCTAAACCACCCGAGGATTGCCGGCCCGGATTTCCATTAGTATGGATAGCTGATAAAAAAGCAATCCGGGTATATGAATTGGCTGGTACTCCTCAGGGCAATGGAAGATTTTCCGTTGCAGACTTTCAACCCTCTAAAGCAAATGGAGGGGTCTGGCAGTGGTGGTGGGTAGAAAACGGTTTGTTGAAAGAAGATTCGGTTCTGTCTTATATCAGGTAACGGAACAACGAAAGGTTGTTATTTACTACCTGACTCATACTATTTTCCCGTTTTATTTCTTCAACTTTTTTTCCGATCGCAAGTCCGGCAGACTTGATATTCGATTTTTTCTTGTTCGCCTTCATGGTTTTTGAAGGACGTTTGGCGTTCGGCTTCATACGATTGGATATTGGTGATGCCTTCTAATAACGCCAACGACAGGATACTAATTGCTACTGACAATCAATGAACTCAATGGTTGATTCGGGATTCCCGGATCAGAAGCCGGTCTCTTGCGTCCGTGGTCTGTGGTCCGTAATCATTATTTAGCTATTTCCCTGATCCGGTATTCCTGTATCAAAGGTGGGTTCTCGGGTGTGAGTGTAAAAAACACTTCAATATTTTTCTTTTCGCCCTCCAGGATAAACCTTCCGCGCAATTGATTTTCCGGTACAATTTCCCGGACGCGCAAAATATTTCCGGCATTTGCAAAAATAGCAGCAGCCTGTTTTCGCAAAGAATCGATTGGGTTATCAGGAAAAAAATTCTCGGCGAAAATGCCGCTGTTTTCTGCATTTTTCCAATCGGGTAATAGTTTAACAATCTCCAAAGTACGTTGTGATAATATCGGTGACGGGATTAATTGTAAGGGCTTCAATCCGGCAACCGAAATCAGTGTGTCGATTACACGCAGGTTAATTCCACCAGTACCTGCATAGGTACGATTGGCAAAACTTACAACACCGATCCCATACTCAGGCAGGATCACCCATTGGCTACCGAAACCCGGTAGACCTCCGCTATGACCTACTGTTGTTTTTCCGTCACAATCTTTTGTCCATCCCAGTCCGAACCCATATCCTGAGACGACGGCACATTCACGTCCGTTTGTTTTTGTTTGAATAAAAGCGCCGGCTACCATCCAGGGGTGATACATTTCCCGCAATGAACTGCGCTTAATAATTTTATTTGGTGCACTGCTATTCGGTGGCCACGCTGTTTGGTACAATGCCATATATTTTGAAAAATCTTCTATTGTTGTAAGCATTCCTCCCATCGCACCATAAGATCCGTCATGCAAAAGCGGCTCATCGCGCCAGGCATTGTTGATCCACCGGTAGCCTAATGCCAATTGCGCAGCCGGAACTTTCGAATACTCATAAAATGTATTCAACATGCCCAAAGGCCGAAGAATATTTTCAGTG
>DATLDA010000093.1:0-5491 GCA_035526135.1 Flavitalea sp. | reverse complement strand
ACAGGTTAGCGATCCATACGAAGTGGGTGAACCCTCCAGGTGGAGTGTATCACCATTGCCAACACTGGCGCTGTTGTGTGCCGACTGCAATGTTGTAAAATCTGCCGCCACTCCTGCATTATTATTTAGTCTCCAGATTTTTGCATAACTGTTCATAACAATGAACAAGCATCCAATGCATGAAAAAAACAATTTGACTTTGAACATAACTGTGTATTTAAAAATGGTTGAAATTATTTTTTGATGTACCAGAGGAAATGAATATAACGGGACGCAACCGTGTACGATAGTCACACGTAATTGTATGCAGTAAAAATGATTTGTAAACGAAACGGAAATGGTCGCGAAATACTACACCCTTCGGTGAGAAGAATAGAATAGAAGCATGTAAAAAGTTGCAGAACTTTCTCATGAGCGTTTAGGTTTGGGTGAGGATGCGGACGCAGGTTAACGATGGAATTGGAGAGGAATATTTTCCTTATAATATTGGACTAAAGGCACGTATGGGATAGAATTATTGGAGCGGGATATTGAAAAACACAGGTGAATACGACTGTCAGTTACATAAATTTTTCCGGGGGCAGTCAGTAAATGTAAAATATTTTAAGATTATAAATACTTATACTTATTTTTTTAGATGCTGCCACTTTTCATGGAAAAACATTAATGTTGAAACATTTCAAACAACTTCCACCAATTTTTTTCACCTAACCACGCCACTGCGTGTTTCCATTTTACTGCTTAAAGACGTCTCACTCTTAGAATAGCCATCAATACAGGTTAAAGCAGATCTAAACGCAATAATAATAACAATAACGGAACCGGAACATACAACGTTGTGGTACATTTTGGGGTGTGAATGTATAAAAACATCGAAGTCCCGGCACTCATATAAACATATGATAGTATTTTACTGCGGTGAGCTAACGTTCATAGGGAACCGATAACTCCCTGTTAACCTGCGCTCTCCCGTTACCACAAAAGTTGTACGATAAAAATCGTCGCCAAATCGTACATTAGGGTATTCCTTCTCCCTCCCCCTGAAACAGATGTTGGTTAAAGGCGTACTGGTTCCATTACAAACCAAGACAAACGCTAATGTGCCCCAAACCGATCACTTCTAATGAGCCAAAGCGCTGCTTTGTTGTCATGGGTTTTGGTATTAAAACCGATTTCGCAACGGGCCGACAGTTGGACCTGAATAAATCTTATAAGGTCCTCATCAAGCCGGTCGTGGAACAGAAAGGTCTTTGCTGTATCCGCGCAGATGAAATCCAACATTCAGGATCGATTGACCTTTACATGTACCAGCAATTACTCAATGCCGATGTAGTTATTGCAGATCTTTCTACCGCCAATGTAAATGCCTTCTATGAACTCGGCATCCGCCATGCGTTACGCAGACGAACAACCATCGTTATTTCAGAAGACAAACTAGCCTACCCGTTTGATCTGAATCATATTAAAATCACCAGTTATTCCCATCTCGGATCAGCCATTGATTTTGAAGAAGTCGAAAGATTTCGAAAACTGCTTGGAGAGACAATCGATGCGGTTCTGCAACTTGATGATCCGGATAGTCCTGTCTACACCCATCTTTACGACCTCATTCCTCCTTCGATCCAAAAAAAAGCCGCAGAAGCTACCCGTGCACTGGAAAAATCTGTCGCAGAAGCGATCAAAGAAACAGAAGGAGCATTGAATGTCACAAATGGTGATCAATCCAGCACATTGGCAATCCTCGCCGAACAGGGTGAAGATGCAATCCGGCAAAAGGATTTCATCACGGCTAAAGCATTGTTTCATGCTGCGGCCCTCAAACATAACATCGACCTGAACGATGGAAAAAAATCAACCAACTCCTATTTAATACACCGACTGGCGCTGGCTACTTATAAGGCCAAATTGCCTGACACAGTCACGGCGCTGAAAGATGCGATCGAATTATTAAAAAAACTAGATCTCGATCACACAAATGATCCTGAAACGGTAGCCCTGGCGGGAAAAATTGAAAAAAGGTTGTACAAGAACGGAGAAGGTGAACAACATCTGGCCAATGCGATCTTGTATTATGAAAGAGGCTACTTCCTTCTCAATAATCGTTATCACGGCATTAACCTCGCATTCCTTTTAAACAAGCGTGTGGAGTCATCTATTTTCAACACGGCGGAGGATAAGATCGCTGACATGGTATGGGCCAGCAGGATCAGACGTCAGGTACTGAAGATGTGCGAGCGGGAGAATAACGAAATCACTGAACGCGAAAAACGAGATCCGCTGACATGGAAGGAAGAAACGGCTAACCTGAGCGCTGAACAGAAATTAATTGATACAGAAGAAAAATTCTGGATACTCGTAAACCAGGCAGAATCACATTTTGGATTGGGCAATATGAAGGAATACCGCATGGCTCTGGAAGCAGCAAAGGAAGTCGACCATACAGAATGGATGATGAAATCATTTGAAGTACAGATCAGCGAACTCGGAGAATTGATGCGGAGCTTTGGTCACCTGCTCAACCCACCCTGGAAAGAAACCCCTGTTGTCCAACCATTTTAAAAAAATTGATCATGGCATACCCATCCCGTAAAAAAAATATTTTCATCAGTTATCGTGTACATGATACAGCCGGAGAAACAGGTCGGCTAGTCGACTCGTTGAAACAATATTTTTATGAGGACCAAATCTTCATGGACATCGAGAAACTCCAACCGGGTGTCGATTTCACAAAAGTGATTGCGAACTCACTGGAATCATGCGATGTTTTGCTGGCTGTAATCGGACCGAATTGGCTCGGTCCGGCGAATGCAGCGGGGAAAACAAGGATCATGTTAGATGATGACTGGGTTAGATTGGAACTAACAACGGCCTTGAAACGGAATATTGTGGTGATCCCCGTACTGGTGGATGGTGGAAGTCTTCCTCAGGAAGCAGACCTGCCGCCAGATCTTGCTCCATTAGTGAAACGACAAAGTCATGAAATTTCGAATAAGAGATGGAAATATGATACAGACAGCCTGGCTGTATTATTGCACAAGCTGGGTATCCCGATAAAGAATGACAGAGGCAAAAAAGAAGAAGGAAGAAAGGGGATGTCTGTATTGAAGATCGTTGGAATTGCAGCGGGAATTTTTTTTATACTCATCATACTTATTATTGCTGCGAACACCGATAATCAGCAGACATTGAATAATGATGTGAATTCCGCAACAAGTTTATCAAAACCGGAAAATGTAACGGAGCCTGTTCAACAACCTGTAGAAACAGTCTACCCGATCGCCGGAACGTGGGTTCAGACTGCCAATCAGTTTTTTCTGATCATCACACAGGATGGGCAAGACCTGGAGGTAACGAGCTATTCACCGCAAGGTCAAAGCACTGGCCAGGGAACCGGAAGGATCAAAGGGAATCAGGTGCAATTCAAGCTTTCTATTACAAATTTTGGATTTATTGCAGTACAGGCAACACTCGTAAATACAAATCAAATGGATGGAAATATGTCCATCACACAAAATGGATCCACATTGTCGGAAGTGATGACATTGGTAAAAAATCAGTGACATCAACCGATCAATGACAAATGAAATTTCTACATGATCATCGCACTCGCAGGACGACGCATTGATCCGGCCGGCCAGGAAACAGCCCGTTTCCCGTCAAAATTTTCCGGTACCGTCAAGCGGATGTTATCGGATATTTTTTTATCACTGCA
Source organism: Flavitalea sp. (assembly GCA_035526135.1). Lineage (GTDB taxonomy): Bacteria > Bacteroidota > Bacteroidia > Chitinophagales > Chitinophagaceae > Flavitalea. The sequence continues at coordinate 1,779 of DATLDA010000093.1, read as the reverse complement.
TGCATCAACACTTATTTGTTCTGCTGCCGACGGAACTGATATTCTTGCATTGGAGGTTGCCGATGAATTGAAAATGGAATTGAAGGTTATATTGCCCTTCCACAAAAATAAATTCCTGCAAACTTCTGTGATGAAAGAGTGGCACGATCGATTTGAAATAATAGTATCTAAAGTTGAATCCGCAAATCAACTTGTGATCACACATTACGAGGAAACGGACCCCGATGTATATAAAAAAATAAATACCGACATTTTAACCAGTGCGATTGAATGTTTTGAATACAAAAAAAAGAATGGACTGGTCCGTGTCGAAAGTAGTTTGCGTGATGGTATAACCGCTGTGGTTGCGTGGGAAGGAAAAAGAAAATGGGAAAACGATATCACTTACCATTTTATGTGTGAAGCGAAGCTGATGGACATTCCAATCCTGGAAGTAAACACCCTTGGTAATACCTCTCTTGAAACACAAAAACAATAAGATTTTTTCAAATGAACTATAGCTATGAGTGTTGACAAGATCACAATAAAAGGCATCAAACGAACTGCAATTTCTCCCCCGGGCGAAACGTCCGTCTTGCTTGCTTTACAGGATTCATTGACCGTTGGAGCAGCAACCCGTGGCCTGTCACAAACGCATACGTATCAACTGCAGGAAAACCATATTGTTGAATTCGTATTTGAAGACGATACCACCTGGATATGCAGCAAACACTCGATTGAAGACGTTTTCCCGGAGGCCACAGCATCGACACGTTCAGCAGATGGCTTTGAAATTCCTATTTCTATCCGGAATGATACAGAGAGGGGGCTTGTATCAGGCGTCATCTTAAAGGTTGTAAACATCTTTGTAAAAAAATCCATTGCGTCAAAAGTAAAATCATTCGCAGCTGAACTCGAACAAAAACAACTCGATCATGCACCCGGCTTATTTGGAGTTGACAAGGATTTCAGCCTGCAGAAATTTGCAGGTAATCCGGATCATCCATCCCTCCTTTTCCTCCATGGAACAAACTCTTCGACCAAAGGATCCTTCGGCAGTATGTTGGGCCTTCCACTTTGGAAATACATTCTACAAACATACGGTTCGAATATCCTGGCTTTTCAACACGAATCGCTTACAAAAAGTCCACTGACCAACACGTTGGAACTGGCAACGCAACTGCCATCGAATTGCACGGTGGATATCATCTCCCATTCACGTGGAGGATTGATTGGTGATGTTCTTTCCAGGTTTTCAACACCTGATGAAAATAACAGAGGCTTCAGCAAACCTGAGAAAGATTTGCTTTTAAAATCCGGAAGAACAGAGGATGTGGAGATTATCAACAGTCTTGAAAAGTTGTTCAGGAAAAAAAGGATCACCATTCGAAAATTTATCCGGGTAGCGTGCCCGGCAAGTGGCACTATTCTGGCTTCGCGCAGGCTTGACCATTTTTTTAATATCAGTTTGAATCTTCTCGGTGTGGGATTGGGAATGGTGATGAACCCCATTTTTACCGCTTTCAAAAACCTGGTTGTCTCCACGATTGATTTGAAAAACGATGCGGGAGTACTTCCGGGAATTGAAGCAATGAACCCCGATTCGCCTTTCATAAAAGTGCTCAATAATCCGGGCAATTCAATCGGTATAGAAAATCCGCTTATTGTCATTTCAGGAAATTGTAACGCGAAATTGAACCTGAAAGCTTTGCTCATTATTGCAAGCAAACTTTTCTATCGGAAAGACAATGACCTTGTAGTGAACACAAGATCTATGTACCAGGGAACAAAAAGAATTGA
>DATLDA010000072.1:0-3093 GCA_035526135.1 Flavitalea sp. | reverse complement strand
TACCTGATGTTTAATGCGCACTACGAAGGTCTCGACTTCAAACTGCCAAAAAGAAAATACAGCAGCAAATGGATGAAGGTAATCGACACGCATGAAAACCTTTTCACTGAAGAGGGACAACTGTTCAAATATGGCGACCTGATACACGTACAAAGCAGGTCTTTAATTTTATTAATGAATCCCGTTATCGGCTCACATCATGCGCGTAAACATAAGTAAGAGAAATACAGGAGTAAACTTTAATGCGGGAGATGCTGAAATCCGGGTCTGGTCGCCACTTTCATCTTCAGTGGATATAGTCCTGCGCAACGACCGGAAAATTCCGATGCAAAAAGCTGACATGGGCTATTGGTATGCAACGACCAACGAAATAACACCCGGTTCCTTCTATAAGATATCCATTGACGGGAAAGATCCGCTTCCTGATCCGGCATCATTGTCCCAACCTGAAGATGTACATAGTTGGTCCTCGGCGGTTGATGTGAATGATTTTAATTGGACGGATAACTCATGGAAGAACGTTCCGCAGGAACAGTACATCATTTACGAACTGCATACAGGTACGTTCACGCCGTCTCATAAATTTAGTGGCATCATAGATAAGCTTGATCACCTGAAAGAGCTTGGAATCACTGCCATAGAAGTAATGCCGGTTGCACAATTTCCGGGCGACCGCAACTGGGGTTACGATGGTGTATTTCCGTTTGCTGTACAACACTCATATGGTGGCGCCCGCGGGCTTCAGGAGCTGGTAAACAAATGTCACCAAAAAGGCATCGCTGTGATTCTTGATGTCATTTACAACCACATTGGCCCCGAAGGAAATTATCTGGCCAACTTTGGTCCTTACTTCACACAAAAATATCAGACTCCATGGGGCAAGGCGCTCAACTTCGATGATGCATGGTGTGATGGTGTCCGCGATTACTTCATAGAAAATGCTTTGATGTGGTTTCGCGACTTTCACATCGATGCGCTGCGCATGGATGCCGTGCATGCAATAAAAGACTTTGGTTCGACCCATATTATTAAAGAGATCAGGCAACATACTGACGTGCTGGCAAAAAATATTGGAAGAAATTTTTATCTCATTGCCGAATTGGACCTGAATGATCCGGTGTTTATTAACCCGTATGAGAAATGCGGCTACGGAGCCGATGCGCAATGGGTAGACGAATTTCATCATGCACTGCGTGTAGCATCTGGTCAACCAAGAGACGGCTACTACTCTGACTTTGATGGCGTAGGCGATCTTGCCAAATCATTTACCGACGCTTATGTGTATGATGGTCAGTTTTCGCAGCACAGAAAAAAATTGTTTGGAAAAAAAACTTACAATAGCGGGCACCAGTTTATCGTGTTCTCGCAGAATCATGATCAGATCGGCAACAGAATGCTTGGAGAAAGATCAAGCCAGCTCGTTTCTTTTGAAATGTGCAAGCTCATGGCCGCAGCAGTGTTTATCAGTCCTTACCTGCCCATGCTTTTCATGGGTGAAGAATGGGCAGAAAGCAATCCTTTCCTTTTTTTTATTAGTCATACCGACAAGGAATTGGCTGCAATAGTTAACAAAGGAAGAAAAGAAGAGTTTTCATACTTCAACTGGCAAGGCGAACCGCCTGATCCACGGCTCGAGAATACTTTTACCAGTAGCATGCTTCAATGGGAGCTTCTTGAAAAGGCACCACACAACACAATGATGAACTACTATAAAGAATTAATCGCCTTACGGAAAAGACTTCCTGCTCTCCGGAACACTGACAGAACTTCGATCAATGCTGAAGCAAATGAAGAAAAAAAGATGATTATTGTTGAACGATGGACTGATGAACAGCACATTACATGCGTTCTTAATTTTTCAGACACCGAACATGACCTGGAATTTGATAAGAAGAGCGGAGCTAAAAAGATGTTTGATTCATCCGCTGAGGAATGGGGAGGCAACACTCCGTCGCCGGGAAAAATTAATCCTCAATCCATAATAATTGTTGAAACAAAGTGAGCATGAACCCTGTTTGTACCTATCGAATTCAGTTCAACAAAGAATTTACATTTTCGCATTTTGCAAAAATAATTCCCTATCTCGATGAATTAGGAGTTAAAACCATTTATGCATCTCCAATTTTTGAATCGGTACCGGGCAGCACTCATGGATATGACGGAACTAATCCGGAAACCATAAATCCGGAAATCGGTACAGAAGTAGAATTGAGAAAAATATCTGCTGAACTCAAGAAAAGGAATATGCTTTGGTTGCAGGACATCGTTCCGAATCATCTTGCGTTTCACGAAAACAATAAATGGCTGATGGATGTGCTCGAGAAAGGACCGTCATCAGAATACGCATCGTACTTCGACATCATCTGGGATCATCCGGAATTCAACGGAAAGCTAATGGTTCCGTTCCCTGGCAGCCCACTTGAAAAAGAGTTGAAGGAAAAAATACCTGACGGCAAACATTACGTGGTTACGCCCTGGCAAGACACAGACAATAAAATTAATTACCGGAGGTTTTTCCTGGTGAACGGACTCATATGCACCAACATCCAAAACGACGACGTGTTCGCTGATTATCATTCTCTCATCAAAAAATTGTGCGATGACAAGATTTTTGATGGCTTGCGCGTCGATCATGTGGATGGATTGTACGATCCAAAAAAATATCTGCATGACCTTCGTCTTCTCGCCGGCGGGGAATCGTATATCATCGTAGAAAAAATTCTGGAACCAGGTGAGAATATGCCGGACGAGTGGCCCGTTGAAGGAAATTCCGGATACGATTTCCTGGGAATGGTTAACAACCTGTTTACGAACAAAGAAGCGGATAAAGCATTCACCGCGCTGTACAACAGTATCGCTGAAAGCAATAAAAGCATACACGAACAGATTCAGGAAAAGAAAACGTACATCCTTCATCAACATATGAGAGGTGAACTCGATAACCTCACCAGGCTATACCGTGAATGCGGTCTGGCCGGGCACGAAACTCACGACAATAACATCAGGCAGCTAATCGCAGATTATCTTATCAGTTGTCCTGTTTACAGATTTTATGGTGAAGATGTGCCATTGATTGACCGCGATCGAGGTAAG
>DATLDA010000062.1:0-6535 GCA_035526135.1 Flavitalea sp. | reverse complement strand
TTGTTTGACTGGCGAATTACGCTTGGCATCTTTGCTTTGCGGATGTTCACACAAGCAATTGTTTATTTCAAATCGATGAGAAAACTAAACGAAAAAGATCTGTATGCTTGGTGGTTCCTGCTCGATTGGTGGATGTTCCTGTATTATTGCATCTTTGCATTCGCGATATGGAGAAAGCCGAAAAAAAACTGGAACTGATCCGAAAATATTTTGATGATTTTACTCCTGTACAGTTACAACAATTCGAAAAACTGGAACCGCTTTACGTTGACTGGAATAGTAAGATCAATGTAATTTCAAGAAAAGACATGGAAGGGTTGTACGAAAAACATGTCTTGCATTCACTTTCGATCGCTGCACTTTTTAATTTCAACGCCGGGTCTGAAGTGATTGATATCGGAACCGGCGGTGGGTTCCCCGGCATTCCATTAGCAATTTTTTTTCCGGAAGTTCAGTTTCATCTAGTTGACAGTATCGGAAAGAAGCTGAAAGTTGTCGAAGCTATCGCTGCAGATCTTGGCTTAAAAAATATTACCACTGCGCATACACGGGTAGAAGCGATCAGCAACCGCAGTTTCGATATTGTCGTATCGCGTGCAGTGGCCCCCCTGAAAGATCTGTGGAACTGGTCCAGACCGCTCTTGAAAAAAATTAAGCAGGTTAATGAAGACATTTTCACCCATCCGAATGGCCTTATCTGCCTGAAAGGCGGCGATCTTACGGAAGAAATCTCCGAAAGTGACTGCAGACCACGCATGGTGGAAGTATCAGAAGTTTTCAGTGAAGAGTACTTCAAAGGAAAATATTTATTGTACGTTCCGAGATAAATCATGGTTCTTAGTTCTTAGTTCATGGTTCTTAGTTCTTGTTGTTTCTTATGTACATTGAACTTGGAACTAAGAACTAAAAACTAAAAACTACCACTTCGTGGTATTTGCGTATTGCCTGAACGGTTCACCTTTGTTATATGGATATATCCGTGTGTATTGTTGACGACAATAAGGACATTCGTTCTGCACTTGAACAAATCATTCAAATGTCTGACGGCTACCAACTGCTAAAAGCATTTGGCACTGCCAAGGAAGCCTTGGAGCAAATCCCAGAGATCCAACCCGATGTAGTATTGATGGATATAAATCTTGGCGAGGGTAAAAGCGGGATTGATGTCGTTCGTCAGTTAAAATCTGAAAATCCTGCTATACTCTTCATGATGTGTACCGTGTATGAGGATGACGAAAAAATTTTTGAAGCCCTTACAGCCGGCGCCAATGGGTATATTCTCAAGAAAACCGCACCGCACAAATTATTAGAAGCGATCCGCGAATTGCAGGATGGCGGAGCCCCCATGAGCAGTCAGATCGCGCGCAAAGTGGTAACTGCTTTTCAACACCGGCAAATGGGTGACACACATTTACATGAAAGCAAATCACTCAAACTTCTTTCGAACCGCGAAAAAGAAATATTGGAGTTGCTGGCGAAGGGATTATTGTATAAAGAAATCGCCGGGCAATTATTTATCAGTCAGGAAACGGTACGCAAGCATGTATACCATATCTACGAGAAGCTTCATGTGAACAACCGCGTGGAAGCCATCAATAAGTTGTATGGGAGGTGAGGCAAGTTTTTAGTTTTTAGTTCTTAGTTCCTTGTTCTTAGTTGCTGGTTGCTGGTTTCTGGTTCCTGGTTGCTGGTTGCTCGTTGCTGGTTACTTGTTATGGTTACGGTGAGTTTGGAAGTTAGAATAGTTTGGTAAGGAAATTACAGAGAACGGATTTTAAAAGAAATTCCTGACCGCTGACCGCTGACTGCTGATAGCTGAATGCTAATAGCTGACTACTACAAAAAGTACCACTTCGTGGTATTGGAGGTGAAAGGGTGAAAGATATCTTTGGCAAAGGTTGGCATTTCGAGTACCAGACCATTAAACCTTTCCTGAATTTTTCCCTTCGGGGTACTCTCCAGACTGTAATGAGAAGCTGCTTCATAGCAGCTTTTTTTGCTATCATCAATGAAGAACAAGGAATCAGAATGACGAACTAAGAACTCAGAACTAAGAACTGGGAACAAAAAAGTTTCTCACCAATTTAACTCCATCCTGTTATTCTTTCTGTCCACATCCGCCATTCTTTGACTTGCATCAATTTCAACAATTTTCAAATCCGTCAATTTGTGATCAATTTCGAAAACATATTCCGGGTGTGTCCATTTCCACGCTTCAAAGATTTTTCTCGGTGATTGATCTTCAGAAGGTTTTTTACCAAACATCAAATACATCGGTATGTAGGCCGTTTCTTTTTTACCATCTTTGAATTCAAATTGAACATCGATTGGCATGGGCATCTTACCGATTCGCTTCAAACGGATTTTCGATTTTCCACCTTCTTCCCACACACTGTCAATTCCATAGTCAATTGTTTTGGTACCGTTCACAAAATATTCCTTATACCAATCCAGTTCCATATCACTCACTTTCTCTGCGATGCGAATAAAATCATCAACATTGGGATGCTTGTACCGCCACTGACGATAGTATTCAAGCATGATTTTATCTCTCGTCTGTTCGCCAGTGATGTATCCAAGCTGTGCAAGGAAAACGCATCCCTTCGAATAAGCGGCTGCTCCATAAGCGGCATTTGTATTAAAATGATCAGCATGGGTTGTTAACGGTTCTTCCAGCCCGCTTTTTACCAGCGCGAAATACCCTTCATAGTTTGCACGGTGATTAACGGGTGGGATTTTTGCAACCGAATCAAGAATACGTACACGCGCTACATCAGCTGCAATTCTTTTTCGTACAACATTATCCCTGTAATAGGCTTCGACTTTATCAGTAGCCCATTCGGTGAATCCTTCGTCCATCCATGCATAAAGTGATTCGTTTGTGCCAAGCAGCATCTGGTACCAGGTATGCATCCATTCATGGAAAACAGTGCCAAGACTCGGTCCCGCCAGCAAGGTCCCCATAGGATATTCCATTCCACCATCACCCCCATGGATAAACGAATATTGTTTATAGGGATAAGGCCCGAACTGTTTTTCAATGAAAGGCAAAACGGCAACTGCCGCATCTGCTACCTCATTCCACTGGTTATCGATGGTGCTTTCAGCAAAGGCATTTACATCCTTATACCGAACACGAATACTATCGCGCAGGTTTTGGTATTGTTGTGTGAGCTGGGTAAGATCGCGGTTATATAAGACATGAATTACTCTGCCGCCGGACACGCTACGGGTGATGTGTCTGTAATCAGGATCAGCAGCCCACATAAAATCATGAACATTGGGTGCAATGAAATGCCACGTTAATTTATTGCCCGGAGGTCGGGTCACTTTTGTTCCGGCGGCTTCATATCCATATCCGATCTCTGAGGGATTCTGCAAATAGCCCGTTCCGCCCAAAATATAAGAACGGTCGATGGAAATCTTTACATCAAAGTCTCCCCACACACCATAAAATTCACGGGCAACATAAGGCGTAGGATGCCAGCCGGCATAATCGTATTCAACCATTTTCGGATACCACTGACTCATTGAATAACGTACACCATTTGCTGCATCTCTGCCCGCCCGTCTTATTTGAATGGGTATCTGTGATTCATAATCCATATCGAAGGTTACTTTCGATCTGGGTAGAATCGGCCGGGTAAGCTGCACTTCCAGTATGGTTTCATGCACCACAAATTGCTGCGCAACGCCATTCATTTTAATAGAAAATATTTTTTGGTACCCTATTTCTTCTTCTTTGAGTTTTTCAATCCGGTCCCGCACCCTCCCATCCCAATCCTGTCCCCGTCCTACGCGGATTTTGCCTAATTCCCGGCTGCGTGTATCCATCATACTGTTTGGCTGAAACGCATTCCAGTATAAATGATAGAAAACTCTTTTGAGTGTATCCGGTGAATTGTTCGTGTATTCCAGCAACTGCTTTCCTTTGATGCGGTTTGTATTCGCGTCGACATCTACCTGCATTGTATACTTTACCCGCTGCTGCCACCTGTCCGGTTGCGCTGAAACTGTAGTAAATGCAACTGCAAGGAAAAGGACAAGACCAATTTTTCTCATATCATCAATCATTTAAATAAATCACCGCAAAAACGGCGCTTGGCAAAGGTATTAAGCCTTACCATGCGACCGCATTTGCGGTGAAAATAAAAAATTCTTATAACGTCAGCTTATCCTTCAGCAACCTTCCTTCTGTACTGAAATATAAATTCTTTTTCCTGATATCGCTTTTGACAGCCTGAACACGGTACTGGATCTTTTCTTCAGGCATTTCAATTTTTTGGACAATACCAATTTCCCATTCAGAATACTTACTTTTTTCATAACTGTCTTTCACAACCGAAGGAAGGTCATCCACATCAATTTCGGTTTCTGTACTTTCCCAGATACCGTCGTTTGTAAAATTAGCAAGATGTTTCTGACCATTCAGTTCGAACGAAGCTTGAAATCCACGCAATTTGTCACGCCATTCGAGATCGTTGGCCATCGCGTATTTGTCCTTGAAAGCTTCCGTTACTTCTGCTGGTATTTTCCGGAGTTGCGCATACGAACTACCGGCCGTAAATATCCCTGCAAGAACTAAAAACATCACCATTGTTTTTCTCATAGTAAATTTATTTCCCCCACCATTGCAAAAATCACTCCTAAGGCGCATATCAATATCTTAAATGTTTACAAAATTCCGGCGATGACAAGGACGATTTCCCCTTTTACCCCTTTTATGCGGAAGTGAGCAGCTACCTCTTCCAGAGTTCCCCTAATGGTTTCTTCAAATATCTTTGACAATTCCCTGCTAACACTACAGGCTCGCTGTCCACCAAAATAAGTAATACAATCTTCCAGTGTTTTGACAAGTCGCATCGGCGATTCATAGAGTATCAATGTTCTTTCTTCCGCAGCCAGTTTTTTAAGCATTGTTTGCCGGCCTTTTTTTAAAGGAAGAAATCCTTCAAAACAAAAACGGTTGGTAGGAAGTCCACTGTTAACGAGCGCCGGGACAAATGCTGTGGCACCCGGCAGGCATTGAACTTCCACTCCTACCTTAATACATTCCCGTACAAGCAGGAATGCAGCATCGGAAATACCTGGCGTACCCGCATCAGATAACAACGCCATACTTTTTCCCTGTAACAACTGATTGACGAGATGTTGCAATACCTGATGTTCATTATGCTGGTGATAAGGCGTTAGTTGCTTTACAACCTGGTAATGATTGAGCAATTTTATCGTTACTCGCGTGTCTTCTGCGAGGAGGAGGTCCACATTTTTGATTACTTCCAATGCACGCAGTGTGATATCCTGCAGATTACCGATGGGAGTAGGTACAATATAAAGCATGAATGAATGGTGCGTGGGTGCAAAATAGATCGCAGGCAGAGATCGATGAAAATAGACCGGATCAATTCACCTGTACTTCGAAATATTCCATTACAGGATTGGCAAGTAATTTTTTTCCTGCCTCTTCTGCAATGAGTTTTGCTTTTTCCGGAGATTCCGCTTCAATTTGAAGATTGATATGCTTTCCGATACGTACATCCTGCACGCCCGACAAGCCAAGATTTTCGAGACCGCCCTTCACAGCCTTGCCCTGCGGATCCAGCAGTTCCTTTAGAGGCATTACCTTAACCTGGACGGTGTAAGTCATAATTTTTGTTTTTATAAACTAAAGATAAAACGATATACAAAATAAAGATTACAGGTACGGCGAGCCATTTGAGCAAAATAAAAGCTATCAGAGAAAAAACCAGTAAAATGATCACAGGAAGATTTTGTTTTGCTCCGGCGCTTTTAAATTTGAAAGCCAGCATTGGCAAAGTGCTTACCATCAGCCAGCTTAGCATAAGTATAATGCCATACAGGAACCATTTATTCAACAGCACCTCATTTATATTGTAATAATTATATACAAGGATCAGTGGAAGCGAAGCAACTACAAGTCCTGCAGCCGGAATTGGAACACCACGGAATCCTGTGGAGGATACAGTTTCCAAATTGAACCGACCCAGGCGGTAAGCTCCGGCACATGCAAAAACAAAAGCCGGAATAAGTGCCAGCAATGTTGTATCCAGCGCCGACTCTTCCTGGATATAACTGATGCGCAACAATTGATACAGGATCATGGAAGGTGCCACGCCGAAACTAACGGTATCTGCCAATGAATCAAGTTGTTTTCCCAGGGACGATTCTGCATTCAACCATCGTGCAACGAACCCGTCCAGGAAATCTATCACTGCTGCGATCCCGATACATGCCGAACCCCACCATATTTTTTCAGGCAACTGTGCCAGCCATGTTCCCTCTTCATTCTGCATAACAAGCGTTTCTCCGGTTTGGAGAATAAATACAATCGCGATACATCCGAAAAACAGATTGGACAGGGTAAGAAGGTTTGGAATTGTTTTCATAAAGATATCGACCATCGACCACGGACCACGGACGACGGACTTTTAAAAAAATGCGTAAAGTAAATTACGATGGACAAGAGATTAGTGATTGGTAATTATTTTTTTAATAGTGCGCGTTTGAAAGCCTG
>DATLDA010000042.1:0-4895 GCA_035526135.1 Flavitalea sp. | reverse complement strand
ACTCCACCAATTGATAATATAAATGGCCACGCGGTGAGGTCGATCCTGTACGCATAAGCCTCGAGCCATTGGTGCATGATCATGTACGCGATAGGACAGGCAACAAGTGCAGCAATCAACACGATTATTAAAAATTCTTTCATGAAAAGAGCCAGTATTCCGGTAAGTGAAGAACCGAGGACTTTGCGTATTGCAATTTCTTTGGTTCTTTTTTGAACACTGAGTGATATCAATCCTAAAACACCAAGTAACACAATCACAAGAGCCAGGCCGGTAGCTGTCATCGAAGCTTTTTTCATTTGTAATTCGGATTGATACAACTTTTCCAGATTTGCTTCCATAAAATTATATTCGAATGGCGCACCCGGTAAGACCTCTGCCCATTTCCTTTCGATTGCACGCAGCGAATTACTAATGTTGCCCGGTTTTATTTTTAATGACATAAACCGGTAGATCAATCCACTCGTCAGATTGAGGATTGTTACCGGTTGAATTTTATTTTGCATGGAACTGAAATGAAAATCCTTCACTACTCCTTTTATGGTAAACAGTGGATTTCCTCCTCCCTGTATGCGCAGTTGTTGACCCACGGCTTCGAGCGGATTTTTCCACCCTAATGCAATGGCTTCCTTTTCATTGATCACAATTACGGTGGAATCCTTTTGTATTCCGCTTTCATCGAAGTAGACACCGGCGGCAAGCGGAATGTTATACGCTTTGGCATACAATTCATCTGTCACCATCAATTGTGAAGAAATGGCGTGGGTAGAATCATCAATAGCCCGGTAGACCAGGAGGTTGCCACTGTTCATTCCATTAGGAATCTCAAAAGATACGGTGGCAGCACGCACTTCTGGAATCGAAGACAACCGGTCACGAATCATTTTAATGTGTTGAATTCCCTGAGGGCTCCAATCCCTGGGCAATTGGGCAGACAGCATGTATTCCTTATCGTAGCCGAGGTCTTTCTTAAAAAAATATTTCGTCTGTTGGGTAATGATCAGTGCTCCGGTGAAAACAATAGTGGCAATCACAAACTGAAAAGCAACAAGGGATTTTCGTAAGATCACATTTTCTTTTACCGCATTCAGCTGGGATTTAAGCGAGGCAACCGTTTCCAGCGAAGACAACACAAGTGCGGGGTAAAATCCGGCAATCAATCCCACGCATATCGCGAAAGCAAATAAAATCAATCCGAAGTAAGCGGGGAAATCAAAGACACCGGGGATCTCTTTTCCCGTGATGTTTCCAAAATAATTTTTTGTCAATGCATATACTGCCACCGCAAGCAGGGTAGCAATGATTACAATCAAAACAGACTCTGATAAAAACTGGATGATCAATTGTTTCCTGATACCCCCCAATACTTTCCGGATACCAATCTCTCGGAGTCGTGCGGCAGATCTGCTGATAGACAGGTTGACAAAATTTATGACAGCCATCAGAAGTATGAAAAATGCAATGGAAGTAACCGCATACAATGTTTTTTTTACCAGACCATTATTTGAGACCAGATAATATTCTTCCAGTGCAACCAGATAGGGCTTCATAATACGTTGCACGGAAGGTGCATTCAATTTGATTATTTGTGTAATAGGTCTGTCAAGGTCAGCAGGTTTTATTCCGGGTTGTAGTTCGATATATCCTGCTATGCTTGAATTGAACCATTCCATATTTCTTCCGAAAAAACTGAGGGAAGAAGTCGGTACAAAAAAACGGTTGTCATTCTGATCATTTATACTGGTAACAGAATTCTTGGTCGGCACCTCCATAACCGCTGTGATCCTGAAATCATGTTTTGTACCCGAAAAACTTTCAATTGTAAGTACGTTTCCCAGCACTTCTGTTTTGCCAAAATATTTTATCGCACGATCTGCGGTTATGACAAGTGAATAAGGTTCATTTAAAGCTGTGAGGGCATTTCCATGAAGGATTCTGAATCCGTACATTTCGAGGAATGTACTATCACCGACCTGCAAACCTTCCCTGAAATGTTTATCTCCCTTACTCACATTGGTTGTGATGCCGTCAAACCGGTAAAAATTTGCCACCAGACCGGGATATTGTTCGCGGAGTGTTTTTGCGAGCGGTCCCAACGTTGCGATCTCATATCCAAGATTCGGATCCGTCCATTTGCTTTGGATAATGAATTGCCTTGACGAATGGCGAAGATCATGGTTCACGTTTGTTTCACTCCAAACATACCCTGCAACAAGAAATGTAAAAGCAAGTCCGGTGAATAAACCAACGATCGTGATGGCAGAGAAAAAAGGTTTCTTAATGATGTTCCGCCAGGCAATTTTGATGTAGGCTTTTAACATAAGTGAAAATGAAAAATTTAAAAATAATTCCTTCTATGTGATTCTATGTTCCATGTATCTATGTGTTGATTTTTATTTCACACAAAGACGTGAGGCAATCATTAATTTTTCTCCAGCTTCTTCAACTCAGTTACTATAAATTCCTTAGACATCCATTTTTTTCCTAACATTACCCCCGCAATATTTCTTGTTTGGGAAATATCTTCTAGTGGGTTCCCCTCGAGCAATAACAGATCTGAAACAGACCCAATGGCGATTGTTCCGAGATCTTCTCTTTTTAGAAATACGCCGACATTCGAAGTAGCTGTACGCAAAGCTTCATAAGGTGTCAGTCCTGCATCTACCAGGTATTGCAATTCATGATGTGCCGAAAAACCGGGTACATTAAAAACCTGCGGCGCGTCGGAACCAAGCAATAACCCAACTCCGTAATTATTACATGCGTAAATAAGTTTTCTTCTTAGTTGAATCAGATGATTCACATCACCGGCTTTATATCTTGCATTACGCATCATGTTCTCTTTCGTCTGTACCCAATTGCTTAAAGTCGCCTGACTCATATATTTCATTTCAGGCATCCTGCTGAGTGATTCCGCATCTTTATCGGGAGCAAACCATCTTTCCGCCAATGACTGCGTAGGAACAACCCACACCTGATTTTCACGCAGTCCTTTCAGTAACGCGGGAATTTTTGTTGTATCAGCCATTTGTGAAATATATAAACCGAATAATCCCGTTTCCTGTTCACTCATTGTTTCAATGCCTGGAACAAGTCCTTCCACAAATCCATCCATATGATCGATGGTGGTATAACCGGATGTAAGCGCATGCCAGATTCCTACCGCGAACGGTACATGACCGGCGAAAGGAATGTGAACAGCTTTTGCAGTGGCGGCAATAGAATCAAAGGACGCGGTTGAGAGACCTGGGTGAATTTTTAGAAAATCGTAGCCAGCATTTTTTTGATTTTTTACCATTGCCACACCAACCGAGGGTTCAGGAACACTATTGCCATTGAACGAGGGCCCGGATGTAACCAGGCGAGGTCCGATAATTTCGCCGGATTCGAGTTTCTTTCTTAATTCCAGATGACGGGGGTGACCAAGCATTCCACGAATGGTAGTTATTCCCTTTAATGCGAAAAGCATCACCACCTCTTTCATCGGTTGTAAATTATCTACTGGTGGAACATGGGCGTGCATTTCCGCAAGCCCAGGCATCAGGTATTTTCCCCGGCCATCGATCACCTGAAAATTTTTATCATGTTTGATTTTACCGGTAGCGCCTATGGCAATAATCACTCCATTCGTGATCACCACATCCTGGTTTCTTTTGATCTTTTCGTCCTTCATCGTGATTACATGAACCGACCGGATCACATAACCGGATTTATTTTTAATTGATTGCCGGGCGGCACTGACTAATGAGGTAAAGAGTAACAATAAGCAAATTACAAGGCGCATGAGAGTTGGCTTTAATGGTGATTTAAATGTAAAACGTTCCTTTCGGATTTTGCATAATGATGGATGAAAGGGTGCCAGCATATATAAATGCTATAAGCAGGTTAACCCGGAATTAAAAAAGATTGCCTTAACATTTCTTGCTTTTTAGTAATTTGTAGCAGCTCCTTCAGGCAGACCCCTCCCCGTGAAACAAATTTGCCCAATTGCAGAGAAAGGCAAATAAAAAACAGAGATTAATTTCATTGTAAAAATTTCTCGTATGGCTGCATTCAATGACCTGATTCAGTCCGACCAACCGGTACTCGTTGATTTTTATGCAGACTGGTGCGGACCTTGCAAAACCATGACACCAATATTAAAAGAGGTTGCCGACGCAATTGAAGGCAAAGCGAAAGTAGTTAAGGTAAATGTTGACAGAAACCAGGAAGCCGCCCAGGCGTATCAGGTCAGCGGAATACCCACCTTCATTGTATTTAAGAACGGGAAAATTCTCTGGCGGCATTCAGGAACGATAGATAAAACAAGGCTGTTAAATGTGCTGGTGGATAATTCGTAAAGAATTTATTTATTTAGTTCGGGCTTCGGCGATCTTGTCAAATTCAATATCATTCGGCTCCCATAATTCGATCTTATTTCCTTCCACATCCAATACATGAACAAATTTTCCGTATTCGACAGTTTCAATGGCATCCACCACTGTTACACCTTCTTTTTTGAATTCTTCCACCAACCATTCCAGGTTTTCAACCCGGTAATTGATCATATATTCTTTTTTGGATGGCTCGAAATAGGTGGTGTTGTCTTTGAAAGGACTCCATTGCGTGAATCCTTTCTTTGATTCGTCTTCTGCCTGTCGCCATTCAAAGCAGGTGCCGTATTTATCTGTTTGCAACCCGAGATGTTTTGTATACCATTCACGCATTTTCTCCGGGTCTTTACATTTGAAAAATATGCCTCCAATGGATGTTGTTCGTTTCATTGAACTTTTTTTGAATTATATCAACGCGAATAAATATCAAGACAAATAAAAATCAACACCAATAAAATCAGGAAAAATAAAAAAACAACACATAGATACATAGAATCATAGAAACACATAGGAAGTTACTTG
>DATLDA010000041.1:0-8379 GCA_035526135.1 Flavitalea sp. | reverse complement strand
TCACACATTCCGGCGACAAGCCTGTTACGTGAAGGAAAATTATGTTTGTCGGGTTTTGTTTCATGAAAAAATTCTGTAACAAGTCCACCTTGCCTGATCATTTCTTTTGCCAGTGATGCATGCTCCGCAGGATAGATGGTACCTAATCCATGACCTAATGCACCAACCGTCATCAAAGATTGTTTTAAGGCAGTTTTGTGCGCAATGGCATCTATCCCAAATGCCAGTCCACTAACAACGGTCACCTGTAAAGACGCCAGATCTTTTACAAGTTTGTCGGTAAATGATTTTCCATATTCAGTATTACTGCGCGTTCCGACGATTCCGATCATTTTAGGTGCATTGAGATCGGCAGTTCCTTTATAAAACAGAATAGTAGGGGGGTCGTAACAGTGCAATAAACGTCTCGGATACTCTTCATCGGTGAGAAATAAAGCACGGATGTGATATTTTTCAAGGAATTCTATTTCACGGTTACAGTTATCAAAATCACGGAAGCGGTGAATGTGTCCGGCTCTTACCGTGCCAATACCTTCTATTCTTTCCAGATCGGAAATTTTTGCCTCGAAGATCGCCCGCGCAGTGGGAAAATTTTGCACAAGCAACTTTGCGTGGACATAGCCGATCTGCGGTACTTTGGAAAGTGCCAGGCGGTATACAAGATCTTCTTTCACAAATGAAATATACTGGAGTAATTCCAGAATGATTGGGCGAAAACACTTACGTTTTTCCGGTTTTGAACAAAAAGTAACAGATAGAGATATATAGAAGAATAGTGATCATAAAAGATCACTCATAATTTTTTCAGGAATAATAATTATTTGCTGAGGATCGTCAGTTCGGTACGACGATTTAGCGCCCTGCCTTGTTCATTTTTATTATCTGCTATGGGTTTTTGCGCACCATAGCCCCGGAAAGAAAGTCGGCTTGGAAGAATACCTTTCAAGGAAATATATTTCACTACAGCCTGTGCGCGGTTGTTAGAAAGTTTCAGGTTATCTGATGTCTTGCCCACATTGTCTGTATGGCCGGTGATTTGAATCCGCACGGTAGGGTTTTCACGCAACAACGCAACCACTTTTTCCAATTCAATCGTGGAAGAGGGCTTCAGTTCGTATTTATTATTGTCGAAGAAAATATTTTGTAATATAACGGTGGCATTCGGCTCAATCGGCTGCAATGGAATATCCATATGGTAAGTAGAGTCAGCTATGATTTGTGTGAAAGGAAAATTTGCAGAATAAAATAAATATCCCCTTCTGTTTACATTAAATGCATAATCTTTTCCAACAGGAAGGGTGACAAGATAATTCCCTGTTTCATCAGACTGTACCCTGCTCAATATTTCCCGGCTTGCCAGGTCGATAAGTTCTACAGCAGAGGGTAATCCGCGCTCTGTTTTTTTGTCAAAAACTTTTCCCTTGACAAATAATGTTCGCGCGGGACGAATGTCGTTTCTTAATTCAAAAGTGTAAAGATCAAGGCCGCCTCTGCTATCGCTTCGATCACTTGCATAGTATGCGGTTTTTCCATCTGCTGCTACAATAAGGCTTCCTTCATTCTCTATTGTATTTATTGGATATCCGAGATTTTCGGGAGTACTCCAGCTTCCACCGGTCCGCTTTCGTGTGACAAAAAGATCATTGCCTCCATATCCCTGATGACCGTTTGATGTAAAATAAAGTGTCTGATTGTCGGCATGGATGAATGGACTGCCTTCATCACCTGCCGTATTGATAGTTGCACCTAAGTTTTCCGGGGCACTCCACCTTCCATTGGAAAGTCGGCGGCTTACATACAGATCGCTGCCACCGTATCCTCCTTCCCTGTTACTCGTAAAATACAGGTCACGCTTATCCGGTGAAAGACTCGGCGCAGATTCCCATGATTCGGTATTGATCCTGGTACCGAGATTTTCCGGTTCGCTCCATCCATCTTCAGTGAGGTAAGAAATATACAGGTCACAACTTCCTTCTCCCTCCGGGAAATTACATCCGGTAAAAATCAGCCATTGCCCGTCCTGCGAAATATTCAATGCTCCTTCATTATTCTGTGTATTGATGTTTCCAAATAATCCTTTACCTGCAGACCATTTCTTTTGTACAAAGACAGATTCATAAAAATCTTCATTCAAGCGGTCAACTCGTCTTGTATAGATCAATTGTCCGTCAATTGATATGGAGGGATAATATTCTGAAAACTCCGAATTGATACTATCACCGAGATTTACGGGCTCAAATTTATATCCCGCATTAGCGTTTGCTTTTTCCCTATCAAGTGCAAATTCATAGCTTTTCTTCCTGTATTCTCCCGCTTTGCGGCTTCCTTCATTCAGGTTGGGAATGGTAAGAAAGATATTCACTGATTCAAGGGCTTTTCTGAATTGACCTGCACCCGCAAGCGTGATTGAATAAGGTAGATTATAATCTTTGAAATAATTCGTATCAATCAGATGTGCCTTTTCATAGTATTCGAGGGCAGATGAATAATTTTTCATCTCCGTATAAATCCCGGCGATAGAAAGATAGGCATCCATGTAATTTGGTGAAATGCGGATCGCGTCCCGGAGAATTTTGATTCCTTCAGCATATTCTCCCGACTGTGCCACATTAAGACCTTTGTCATATAAGGTGATCGCTTTCTTATCGATCTTATCCGGATTATACTGGGCAGTTGCCGAATTTGCAAAGGCCACTAGTAATAAAACGGAAAGAAGTAGTATGGAAGAAATCCTGAGACGCATCAGACAGGTTAGACGCCTTTTGCCGGAAAAAAGCAGCGCCCTGCCGGTGAAAGACTGACTATTTTGTTTTTTTTATACTATGCAAGGGTATTTAATGATCAATTGGCAGGAAGAATGCCTTGTATCAGGTAATGGTTCTTTCTGCCTTTCTGAACCATGATATACTGCTTATGAAGCAATAATTTTTCCGTGATCCGCATGCTTATATCTTCTACTTTTTTTCTGTTGATGCTTACCCCGCCACTTTGTACCATTTTTCTTGCTTCTCCTTTGCTGGAGAATACACCGGTCTCTGCAAGAAAAGTTACCACATCGAGCCCTTCGTTGATCTTCACAAGATCAAATTGGAATAACTGTACTCCTTCCATGGATTCGAGATCTTCAATGCTAAGTGATTCAGCGGTTGCACTTAAACCGGAAAATAATTTTTCGGTCGTTTCCACCGCTTTGGCATAGGCGTCGTTTCCATGTACAAACACCGTCACTTCTTTCGCAAGCGTTTTCTGTAAAGTCCGAACGGCCGGGTCTTTTCGATGCGATGTGATCAGTGTATCGATTTCACCCCGCGGAAGAAAAGTGAATGTTTTTATCCATTGTTCTGCGTCTTCATCCGAAGCGTTTAACCAGAACTGATAGAATTGATAAAAAGAAGTTTTTTCCGGATCAAGCCATACATTTCCCTTTTCCGTTTTGCCGAACTTACCCCCGTCAGACCGCTTCATTAGTGGACACGTAAAAGCAAAAGCTTCTCCACCTTCTTTTCGCCGGATTAGTTCGGCACCGGTTGTGATATTTCCCCACTGGTCGCTTCCGCCCATTTGTAGTTTGCAATTTTTATTTTGATAAAGCCATAAAAAATCGTAACCCTGCATCAACTGATAAGCAAATTCCGTATAGCTGATTCCGGATTCGCCGTCCAGTCTTTTTTTTACGCTGTCTTTCGCCATCATGTAGTTCACGGTGATATGTTTTCCCGTATCGCGTAGAAATTGGAGGAAAGTAATATTGCGGAACCAATCATAATTGTTCACCATTTCCGCCCGGTTCGGAATCGGATTTTTGAAATCCAGGTATTTTTCCAGCTGCGATTTGATCCCTCCGAGGTTTTTGGTCAGTTGTTCTTCTGTAAGTAGATTACGTTCTTCGCTTTTTCCACTGGGGTCTCCGACCATTCCGGTAGCACCCCCGACGAGGGCAATGGGTTTATGTCCTGCCCGTTGAAGATGAACCAACAACAAGATAGGTACCAGGCTTCCGATATGAAGAGAATCTGCCGTTGGGTCAAATCCGATGTAGGCGGTGGTCATTTCTTTTGTTAACTGCTCCTCAGTTCCTGGCATCATGTCCTGAAGCATCCCGCGCCATCTTAACTCATCAATAATATTCATATCAATATATTCTGATAACTGTAAATGCCGTTTGGATAAAAACTCCGGTGTGTTTTTTCGTGCAGCTAATAGTCAATCAACGTGTTGTACAAATGTAGGAAATACCTGTCCAAAGCGAATTTTATGCAATATTTTTGTCAATATACCGTTTTGCAATTTACTGTCTGCCTGTAGCTGAACAGCTTCATTTTCAATAAAAAACAAGCCGAAAAGAGTAATCAAAGGTTAAACAACAGACTTCAAAAAAGTCATTGCTTATTTCTGAAAATAGCTTCAATGAAAAAAGTGTATATACTGGTGGGAGTGGCAGCCTTCATTTGTTCTTTGCAAGATGCATATTCCCAATTCCGGAAATATTCTAATGAATTCCTCAATATAGGTGCAGGTGCGCGCGGACTCGCAATGGGTAGTGCACAAATCGCATCGGTGAACGATGGCGCTTCCGGTTACTGGAACCCCGCGGGTCTCGTGGGTGTAAAGGATAATCCACAACTGAATCTGATGCACGCTGAATATTTTGCCGGCATCGGTAAATATGATTATGCGAGTCTTGCACTTCCTCTCAAAGATAATAAGCGCGTTATCGGCCTTTCGCTGTTGCGTTTTGCAGTAGATGATATTCCTAATACCATTTTTCTGGTCGAACCGGACGGGACGATCAATTTTAGTAACATACAGACTTTCTCATCGGCCGATTATGCTTTTTTGTTTTCTATGGCGCAGCAGGTCAATCTGACAAAAAACAAAAAGATCAATGCAGGGATAAACGCCAAAGTGATCCACCGTAAGGCCGGGGATTTTGCCTCCGCCTGGGGATTCGGATTTGACGCCGGTGTGCAATTGATAGATAAAAAATGGCGTGCTGCCGTAATGGTAAGAGATGTTACCACAACATTCAATGCATGGTCATTCAATCTGAGTGAAAAAATGCGTGAAGTTTTTTATGTAACCGAAAATGAGATTCCCGTAAAATCAACCGAACTCACCGCACCAAAGTTAATTCTGGGTGGTGCATACCAGTTCCGGTTGAACAAATCACTCGGACTTCTTGCCGAATTGAATATGGATATGACATTCGACGGACGCAGGAATACGGTCTTCGGTTCTGATGTACTGAGCATCGATCCGAAGCTCGGAATGGAATTGTCGTGGAAAGATGTCTTTCACGTCCGCGGCGGGATCAATAATTTCCAGCGAGCGCTTGATGACAACGATTCTACCAATACGAGTAAGGTGTGGATCTACCAACCTGCGGTAGGGGCAGGATTCCGTATTTCAAATGTGCAGATCGATTATGCATTTACAAATCTTGCAAACCAGTCAAATCCTTTATATACACATGTGTTTTCTTTAAAAATAGATTTGAAAAAGAAAGAGCTCAAATAATCCGGTATCCCTTTCGAAAAAGAAATATTCAACTATGAAGAAGAATTTTATCTGGCTGATGCTGATCATACTTGGTATTGCTGCTGACGCGCAGCAATACAACAACGAGTGGATCAAGTTCAACCAGACCTATTATAAATTTAAAGTGGGGAGTGCGGGTGTGTACAGGATCCCTAAATCAACATTGGACAATGCCGGAATAGGCAATGTGCCGGTTGAATTCCTGGAGATATGGAGAAATGGCAGACAGGTTTATTTTTATCCTTCGGTACAGACGGGTATTCTTCCTGCTAACGGATTTCTTGAGATATGGGGAGAAGCGAATGATGGTGAATCGGAACGTGTCATGTACCGTGATCCCGCAGATCAGCATACACAAAAAATCAGCTTACTTACTGATACAGCCGTTTACTTTCTGAGTGTTAATACCGACCAGTCAGGCTTTCGTTACACCGACGAACCAAACGATGTCGCCTCAAGTGGATTACCGGTCGAACCCTATTTCATTCATACAGTTTCAAAATATTTCAATACCAAGATCAATCTCGGAAGAGCAGCAGTAGTGGGAGAATATGTGTATTCTGCAGCGTACGATAAAGGAGAGTTCTGGTCGACCGCAGATATTCGTCCATCCACACCTAACAGTACGGTTCAAGCCGGAATGTTGAAATATACTTCCGGTCCGGATGCGATCATCAGGTTTGGTGCAGCAGGAAATTCACTCAATCCCCGAAGTGTAAGGCTCCGCATAAATGGTACACTGATAAAGGATACCATCATGGATTATTTTAATGATGTGCAGCCCACTTATCAGATTCCTTTGACCCTGATTGATTCTGTCAACACCACCGTGCAATTCCTCAATACGTCACTTACACCGAATGACAGGATGGTCATATCGTATTATGAGATTGATTACCCGCGACGTTTTCAATTCGCCAACCGAAAAACATTTGATTTCACCTTACCTGCAAAAGCAGCTGGATACCTGCTTCATATCACAAATTTTAGTTACGGTACCGTAGCACCCGTTTTATACGATCTCACCAACGGCAAAAGATATACTGGAGACATTTCCGTACCTACCGTGGTGCGATTTGCTTTACCGGGAAGTACAGCTGCGATCAACTATATTCTGGTGAACGAGGAAGCTTCGAACAGCACGAACGTTCCCACCCTCACAACAAAAAATTTTACTCCCTTTACCGATGCGGCACAGCAGGGAAATTATCTTATCATAACGCACCCCTATCTTTTTAATGGCACGAATGGAAATAATCCGATCCAGCAATACAGTGATTACCGGTCTTCCGCTCCTGGCGGGAGCAACACAGTAAAAGTGATTGATGTGAACGAATTGATTGACCAGTTCGGATTCGGCATCAAGAAGCATCCGATGTCTGTCAAGAATTTTATTCGTTTTGCAAGAGATAAATTCTCAAATCCCATCAATTATATTTTCCTGATGGGGCGAGGTATGGTGTATAATGAATACCGCGAACATGAAAGCGATCCTATTATTGAAAACCTGAATTTGGTTCCGACATTCGGGACACCTGCATCTGATAACATGCTTAGTTCAGCCGATGTATTATCACCCATACCGGTTACTCCGATCGGACGTTTGTCTGCAGTGAACGGAAAAGAAGTTGAGGATTACCTCGAAAAAATTAAAGAATATGAGGATGTGCAGCAGAATTCACCGCACACGATAGCAGGAAGGGGATGGATGAAGAACGTAGTTCATGTAACGGGTTCCAGTGATCCGAACCTCGGGATTGCGCTCTGTAATTATATGTCGATCTATAAACAAATTGTTGAAGACACCTTGTTTGGAGGAAGAGTATCTACATTCTGTAAAACTTCTACAAACCCGATTGAACAGCTCACTAATGAACGGATACAGGAATTGTTTGCTGAAGGAATCAGTATCCTTACTTATTATGGACACTCGTCCTCAACAACGCTGGAATTTAATATTGACAATCCGCAGACATATAACAATCAGGGTAAATACCCCGTATTCTTTGTAAACGGTTGTAATGCCGGAAACTTTTTTACTTTTTATCCGCAACGCCTGATCCTGAACGAAACGTTGTCAGAAAAATTTGTATTTGCAAAACAGCGAGGTAGTATCGCATTCGTAGCAAGTACACACTTCGGGATTGTGAATTATCTGAATATATTCCTGACGCATTTATATACATCATTCAGTTCCACGGAGTACGGAAATTCCATTGGTATCATCAATAAGGCTGCGCTGCAACGGATGATCGAAACCACAGGGCAGGGCGATTTTTACGCACGACTGCATGCGGAAGAAATCACTATTCACGGTGATCCTTCTCTGAAATTGAACGTACAAAAGAAACCTGACTACATCATTGAAGAATCACTGATTAATATCAACCCTTCTTTTATATCGATTGCAGAAGACAATTTCCAGTTGAAAATAAAAATGGTCAACCTGGGAAAAGCTGTAAACGATTCCATCACGGTAGAAGTGAAACGAACTTACCCCGATAATTCTGTTGCAACGATATTCCGTCAGAAAATACGCGGGATTCATGATGCAGACTCGCTGATGCTCGATGTTCCCATCGTAGGTTCGCGTGACAAAGGTGTAAATAAGATCACGGTGACGGTTGATTCGGAATCGGCTGTTGACGAGATCACGGAAAATAATAACACGGTAACCAAAGAGATTTTCATTTTTGAAGATGAAGCAAGGCCAGTGTATCCCTACGATTATGGAATTGTAAATAATGCGACGCAAAAATTATATGCGTCGACGGCCAATCCCTTCAGTCCCCAGAAAGATTATATCATCGAGATTGATACGACAGAAGCATTCAACTCATC
>DATLDA010000040.1:0-4290 GCA_035526135.1 Flavitalea sp. | reverse complement strand
TCACACCAATAATTTCAGCAACAATGGCATTTGCAACAAAAATGCCTGCCAGCACAAGAAACAATCTTGTCGGCTTATCTCTGATAATGTTGTGAATCATAAATAACGAAAGATAATTGAATTGAGAGGAACATCAAATTTGCGAACAAAAGCCATCCGGGAATATGTTTCCTGAAATGTTTACCGGTTAAATACAAGACCAAAAAAACGAGGTGAAGCAAAACATTTACAATAAAAGCAATCACGGTTCCCAGGATAATGATGGTTGAAGCAAATGCCCCCTGGAGGTAAGGATAATAACGGAGAAATAAAGCAAGTACAAAACAGACATTGCAGATGAATGTTATCCTTGCAAAAAATAAAACTTTTGCCATACTTCAATTGGTGTAAAATTGCATTATTTTGCCCACCTATTAATTATTCCATTCAGATGAACAAGACCCTGCTGCAAAGACTGACGCCTCATTTTCTTGCAATCGGAATTTTTCTTATCGTATCAGCTTTATTCTGTCTCCCTGTTTTCAAGGGAATGATGGTGAGCACTTCCGACCTTCTGGGATGGAAAGGAATCGCGCAGCAATCATTTGATTTCAAAGAAAAGTATGGTCATTTTCCCTTATGGACGAACAGTGTTTTCAGTGGCATGCCTGCATATCAGATCGCCATGCAGCCTGTTTATAACCTTTCCTTAATTTATCTGCACCAGTTATTCACGTTATTTCTACCAGAACCTGCAAGCCTGTTTTTTCTTGCCTGCCTGGGCTTTTATTTCCTGGCGGTGGTATTGAGAATAAACAATTGGGTGGCAATTTTTGGTTCGCTTGCATACGCTTTTGCATCATACAGTGCAGTTATCGTCAATGCGGGCCACACCACAAAGTTTTCTTCGATGGGGTACATGCCGGCGGTACTGGCAGCACTGATCCTGATCACACATCGACGCTATATCATTGGTTTTGCGACCCTGATGTTGTTCTCGACACTACTGTTATTTCAAAACCATCTGCAGATCGCTTATTATACTTTCCTGTTGTCTTTATTACTGGCAATTGCATTTACGATCCACGCTGTTCGTACAAAACAACTGAGGCACCTGGCCGTCAGTGCAGCGATCGTAGTTGCAGCCGCCGGTATTGCCGTTGGGTCTTATTCTGCGATGTTATTACCGACATATGATTATGCTCCGGAAACCATTCGTGGCGGTCGTTCCGAACTAAAAGCAGATTCTGCAAGTACAGCAGCAAAATCAAAGGGCGGACTTGATAAAGAATATGCATTCACTTACAGTTACGGCATTGATGAATCTTTTACCACGATTCTTCCGGCGTACAAAGGAGGAAGTTCCGGACCTGGAGAACTCCCGGAAGATGGGAAAGCGGTGGAAGCATTACAGGAGGCACAACTGCCGCAGGAAGCTGCTAATTATTTTTATCGATTTCTTTCCGCCTACTGGGGTGAGCAGCCGAGTGGTACACAGGGAACTGTTTATTTCGGTGCGATAGTTTGCGTTTTATTTATTGCGGGTCTTTTTTTAAATCGTGGCTGGTTGTTTGGCTGGATCGTTGCCGCAACTATCATCGGCTTTATTCTGGCGTGGGGAAATAATTTTAAAGCAATTAATTATTTTCTATTTGATGTGTTGCCTTTTTATAACAAGTTTCGCGCACCTTCCATGGCGCTTGTCATTCCCCAACTGACATTTTCATTATTGGCATCACTTGCCCTTCAACAAATTTTGTTTGAACAATGGGAACAGAAAGCACTGCTGAAAAACCTAAAATATGCAGGAATTGCTACAGCCCTGGTCGCCTTACTGCTCGTATTTAATTATTTCAGTGCGGATTTCCGAAGTACGAAAGACAGTCGGGTAAAGGAAATGATCTCTGGTACGGTTGTACAAATGAGCGGCGGAAACGCGCAGGCTAAAGCCCAGGGTGATCAACTGGCAACGTCATTACAAGCCGGAGTTGTAAGCGACAGGAAAGCATTATACAGCAGTGACCTGTTGAGAACTCTTGTATTCATGGTACTTACAAGTGCGCTGATCTATCTGGCGTGGAGAAAAAAATTCAATCCCGTTTACATTGCGATCGCATTCGTGATCCTGAATCTGGTAGATCTGTTGCCGGTTGACAGGAGATATCTAAGCGATACAAACTATGTTATGAAAGAAGATTTGCTTACACCTGTGAGCGCTACCGCAGCAGATCTTCAGATCAAACAGGATACGGGATACTTCCGGGTATTTGATCCAACTGGTAGTGATGGCCCGTTTAATGATTCACGGCCTTCATTTTATCACAATTCGGTAGGCGGTTATCATCCTGCAAAACTTGGTTTGTACCAGGACCTGATCGAACGACAATTATCAAAGAACAACATGCAGGTGTACAACATGCTGAACACAAAATATTTTATTGTTTCAAATCCGAATACAAATCAATCGGCCGCGCAATTGAACCCCGGTGCATTAGGACCTGCATGGCTTGTTCATGCAATTCATTATGTAAATACTGCCGATGAAGAGATGGCCGCTCTTGATCATTTTAATCCGCGCGATACAGTGATCATTGAAAAAAAAGAACAAACAAAAATTACGTTTGTACCCGAAGCCGATTCTTCTGCTTCTATCCGGCTCGATCAGAATGTCAACGATTACATCAAATACTCTTTCCGCTCTGCAAGAAACCAGTTTGCAGTATTTAGTGAAATCTATTATCCGCGTGGCTGGAAAGCATTTATAGATGGAAAAGAAACACCGATTGTTAAAGTCAACTATGCACTTCGGGGCCTTGCTGTTCCAGGTGGAACACACACTATAGAATTCAGATTTGAGCCGGCATCTTACAGGCTGGGCAATACTATTTCCATGATTATGGGTGTGCTATCGTATTTGCTACTGATCGGTGCCTTGATTTGGGAATACCGGAACTACCGGAAGCGTTCGGTACAAACGACCGTCAAAGCGTAGCCGGAATGGAAAATTTTCTACCTCCGAACGATGATGTGAGTCGACTTATCAATAATAGTGCACAACAGCTGTATGAAAGGTTGAAAAAATTGGATGTTCATAATCTGGGTATACCCCCTCATTGCCTCGAGTATTTTTTAAAAAGTCATATCAATCGCCTTTTTTTTTCGATCGAAACAAGTGCGCATTTGCTGAACCGCGCGTTACGGCGAACAGGAAAGCGGGTCGAAGAAGTGGTTCTGATGGATTACGGCGCTGGTGTCGGTACACTTTATTTACTTGCACGACTGGTGGGTTGTCGTGTAGTATATAATGATCTATTAGAAGATTGGAAAAAAAGCGGACAACTTGTTGCCGAAGCGTGTGGAATCGCGATAGAAAAATATATTATTGGAGATATTGATGCTACGCTTGAACAGTTGAATCAAATTGCATTGAAATGTGATATCATTGCTTCCCGTAATGTCATAGAACACATTTACAAACTGGATCATTTTTATAGTTCTATTCATAAGCAACAGCCTGGTACAATCGTATTTTCGTCTACCACGGCAAATTATTATAACCCGGCCATGCATTTGCAACATGTAAAATGGCATAGAAAATGTGAAAAAAGATATATGCAGGATCGGGCAAACATCATCCTGAAAATAATTCCCGGTATACAAAAAGAACTTCTTGCCAAACTCTCACGCGCAACACGGGGTCTGGCCGTGAAAGATCTGGATCATGCTATAAAAATATTCGATTCAACGCTTGCAATGCCAGACCCAGCCGGTTTTTATACAAATACATGCGATCCTGCAAATGGCGTATGGGCTGAGAATCTCCTCACATTCAAAAAATACAGGCAACTGATTGGAGAAAACAGATACCGTGTTTCGTTTTTGCCCGGTTTCTGGGACACACATTACAAGAGTGCTATCAAAAACAGGATGGCAGTTTTATTTAACCGGATCATCCAGCAATATAAAAAACCGGCGTTCAGGCTCGCTCCCTTTATTTATATCATCGCGTACCCCGTTGATCAAAATCTGAACAAATGATCAATGCACTGAGTCTGGTATCTTATCATTTTTTGCCTGCACGGGTAGGTGGTCAAAAAGGGATCGCCCTTTTCAATAAATATTTTGCGGGACATGTCAAGCTTTTTTGTGTAACTACAAAAAATAACGATCCTGATGAGGCTATTTACCCGGTATTGCCAATTTTGTCTGATTCGCCATTCCGCTATATCAATCCGTTCTACTTTTTTTCACTGAAAAAAATCATTCGTGAAAAAAACATCACTCATCTTATTCTGGAACATCCTTACTATG
>DATLDA010000032.1:0-3271 GCA_035526135.1 Flavitalea sp. | reverse complement strand
GTTGTAATTGGCTACTTTGATTATCTTAAGATTGCATTTTACTTTATTTGTTAACCACCCTTCGCCATTTGCCATCTGCGCAAATTCACCAACGGTCAATCCATGTGACATGGGTAATGGAAACATTCCGATGCCTGACTTAAATTTCATATCAAGAATAGGTCCGTCAATTAAGTATCCATTTGGATTGGGTCTGTCGAGGATCAGTAACTCTTTTCCATTTTCATGACAGGCTTCCATCAAACGCGCCAAAGCATTGATGTTGGTATAAAAACGGCAACCTACATCCTGCAGGTCGTAAATCACTAAGTCGACATCCGCGAGGTCTGCTTTGGAAGGCTTGTTTTTTTTACCATATAACGAAATCAGCGGGATATGTGTAGCACTGTCGATTTCATCCGCCACAGCAGTTCCTGCACTGGCATTTCCGCGAAATCCGTGTTCCGGGCCAAAAACTTTTACAATGTTGACGCCGAGCGACTGTAGACTATCTACTAAATGTCTTTTTCCGATAATTGTTGTAGGATTCGCAAGGAGGGCAATTCTTTTACCAGCCAGATAAGGCATATAAAGAGCCGTTTGTTCTGCACCTGTTTTTATTTGCGTCTTGAAAAGATTATCTGGTGATGATAATGAATTTTTATGCGGAGAGCAGAAATTTAATATTATAAGAACAGCGAAGAATAATTTCATGAGTATGATTTTTGAATTGAATTGTGAAAGAGTTGGCAGGTCTGATTTGCATATACGAAAATATCAATCGTATGCATTAATCATGGAAATGAAGATAAATTATTCCGTGAACATTCTTCGGCAACTGATTTGTCTCAACGCGGCTGATAGAACGAATCCTTTTTATCAATCGGATCAATAAATAGTATTGATGACACCGCTCATTTGTGCATGTCCCTGATTTCTGTTTCCGTTAACCGCAGGAATCGCGCTGCATTATTAAATAAAATGTCTCTTTTTTGCGTGGCTGACAAAAAAGAAGCGTTTTGAATTGATTGTATCCCTGCTGCAATTGCCTGCGGCCAGACCATGTTGTCTGAACCAAATAATATTCGTTTGATAAAACCTGCATTTACCAGTCGTTCGAGATAATAATAAAATTCTTTACGGGGCAACATATAACAGATCACGCCCAGGTCTACATACAATTGCGGATGCGTATATAAAGTTGCAAGCATATCGTCCAGCATCGGCCAACCGGCATGCATGGCATATAATCTTAATTTAGGATGACGCAATAATGCTTCTTCAAGGAGTAATGGGCTATGAAGACGAGCCCTGTAATTTTGTGAACTAATATAAGGAGCGCCGGGAGGCCCGCATCCGATATGAATACCGACAGGAATGTCGAGCCTTTCGGCCATCGCGAGATAGGGTTCAAAGGCCGAGTCGCTGGGAGAATAGCCTTCATATTGAATCGTGACCTCACCAAAAACCTTGAATTCTCCTGATTTGAAAAGTTTTTCCAGCGAGTCCACATTCAATCCATATCTCACAGAAAGATTAAAATTCCAGTCTACACTGTTGATGATACGGTCTGGAGCTTCTTTCTTCCATTCTCTCACGGTTTCAATATCGCCACTTGTCACAGCATACACATTGTTTTTGCGGAGTGAGGCAAGGGTAAGCTCCCTGAGTGAATCATCGGTGGTGGGGGACGTAAGGAACTTATCAGACCAACTGTTTGTCTTGAGGGCATCCATAAATGTCTTCCGGTAATCGTTCTTTGGATCATGAACACCAAAATCCCGGAAAGGAGCGCCTACACTGATCGGTGCAGGTCCCTGGTCATTAGCATGGAGTGCATGCAGATGCATGTCAATGACAGGCAACGGACGTTTTTGGGCTGTTGCTGATTGCAGGATCAGCATTCCGGTAAGCCATAATAAATTTTTGATCATTTTGTTAGGATACAAATGATTTGTGATTCCATAAATATTATTCACTGAAATGTTTATGAATACAGTGCAAAAAGGACACAAAGAACTACAAAGGACACAAAGGATTACTTTCAATATTTTTATTCTTCCATTGGGTTTGGTGAATAGATTTTTATTTGGCCGCTGTGCCCGCCGTGGTTCTTTGTGTTCGCTGTGCTCCGGTATTGCAGCTGTTTCAAAATCCTTATGGTGTTAATTTTTGAAGTATCAAAAGAAATAAATTTATAAAAAATTCACAGAGTAAAATACTTTGATTAAATGTTATACAGGAATGCTTTATTAATCCTCCTGAATTCAGTGTTGTATTTGAATTGTTTTTCACAATCCGATACGACCCTGAATTTTTACTTTGAAACCAATAGCTATACATTAGATACTATTCAATACAACCGGTTAGTACGATTTGCTGCGGATTACCAAATTAAGTTGATCGTAGGCTATGCTGATAGCAACGGAACTACATCTTACAATTATTCACTTTCTAAAAAAAGAGCATATGCGGTTTATTCTGCCGTTAATAATAAGGAACTAATTGACGACTCCAAAGTCATCCTGGTCAAAGGAGAAAGTACTGAAAATCTAGAATTGTGGAAAAACAGGCGCGTACAAATAACCGGTCATCAAGTGCCAGTTAAGGAACTTTCTCGAGATACAATGATAAGATCAGACAATGTCATCCGCGTTTACAATTTAGAATACGTATACTTCATTCCAGACGAAGCTATAGTCACCCAGGAATCAATTTCATATATAAAACAATTAGCCGAGATATTAAAAACTTATAAAACGGAAACATTTGAAATTGTAGGTCATATCAATTATCAAAGCAGATTTGATTCAACTCATTTGACGGATATATATAAGTTGTCCGAAAGAAGGGCCAAAGCGATCTATGATTATTTAGTAGAGTACGGAATTCCGGCAACCAGAATGACTAAGAAAGGAGTGGGTAATTCGCAGCCAATTTTTCCGTCTCCCCGCAACGATGAAGAGCGCAAAAAGAACATGCGTGTTCAAATAATTATCAAAAAATAATCAATTACGAATGTTTCACGCCCGCCCGGATGCTCGGTCGGACGGGCAAAGGCGCAAAGGAAGCAAAGATGCAAAGTAAAGTATGCTATGTGTCCTATGTACCTATGTTTCTATGTGTTATTTTTTAATTGACATTCTCTGATCGCCTGATCATAACCCCGCAAAATGCTCAATAAATAACCGTGCGAAATCTGACATCATTAAATCTTTTGTCAGACTGCTCACAAAGGGATTAGGCAATGGAACAGGATATAAAGTAAGATAGAAAGGCCGGCTCAGATCCT
>DATLDA010000024.1:0-7673 GCA_035526135.1 Flavitalea sp. | reverse complement strand
GAAAAATATCCAGCACCTCAAGCTACACTCATGGCTACATTGATCAAAGGGATCCTGTCACAAAATTTGGACTGGCAATATGTTTTTGTGGGAATGTTCCTCGCATTTGTAATGGAACTTTGTGGTATCAAGTCGCTCAGTTTTGCTGTAGGCGCTTATCTCCCTCTATCTACCACGCTTCCGATTTTTGTTGGAGGTGCGGTGAAAGGACTTGTCGATAATAAAAAAAGGAGGGAGCAACCGGTACTTACGGCAGAAGAAGAAGAACTGGGGAAAGGAAATTTATTTGCGACAGGTTTGGTTGCGGGAGGAGCAGTAGCCGGCGTCCTGATTGCATTCATCAGCGGTTCGGATAAAGGAGCGCAATTTCTCGAATGGGTAACTATGGAAGGCAGGCTCGAAAATATTTTGAATGAAGGAGGATACTTTTGGCTTGGCGTACTGGCATTTGCAACAATGGCGTGGATGCTTTACCGTGTCGGTATTAAAAAAGATACTAAACTGAATGCATAAGCGAAGAGAAGAAGAGGGCAGGCGTAGAACTGGTTAATTCAATTTGAAAGGCACGATCATTTCAAAAAGAGGAATATTTACTTCAAACTGAAGTTTGTTGTGAAGATTTTCCATAGTATAAGTTCCATACATCTTACCCATTTCCGTGCGCAGATTACAACCACTAACATACTGATATCTATCCGCGGGTTCTATAGAAGGTTGCACTCCCACGACGCCTTCTCCTTCAACTTCACGCGTGGACCCGTTGCTGTCGACAATATACCAGTGCCGGCGTAATAATTTCACGGGATACTTATTGTGATTTTCAATGGTAATCCTGTAGGCGAACATATATTCACCGGAAACAGGATTCGAATAATCAGGCTGGTAATAGGTTTCCACACTGATTTCGACACCATCGGAAATTTTTGATACCATGAAAACAGTTTATATAAAGGTACTTAAAAAATAAGGCCAGCCTTTACAGATGAGTTTTTGACGGAAAGTTTGACGGTCAACTGTAAATTTGATTTACATTAACACATTTCAAAACAGCGTAGTAAAAAAGAATTTCAAATGAAAATTGCAGTTGCCAAAGGGGACGGAATAGGACCGGAAATAATGGATGTTGTGCTGAATATTTTCAAAGCAGATAAAGTTCCGCTTGAATATGAATTTGTTGATATGGGAAAATGGGTATTTGATAAAGGATACTCCAATGGCATGACGCCTGATGCACAGAAAACTATTGAATCACGGGGTATACTTTTCAAAGGACCCATGGAAACCCCGAAAGGAAAAGGGGTAAAGAGTGTAAATGTCACAGCACGTAAAACTTGGAATACCTATGCGAATAAGCGGGTGTTCCAAACGCTTCATGGAGTAGATACGGTTTTTTCGAAAGCCGGGATAGCTATAGACATTACAATTGTGCGGGAAAACATTGAAGATACCTATGGCGGAATCGAGCATATGCTTACACAGGATGTTGCGCTAAGCCGTCGATTCATAACAAGGCCGGGTAGCCTGCAGGTGATCAAATATGCATTCGAAATGGCAAAGAAGAAGGGTGCCCGGCGCATTACCTGCGGACACAAAGCAAATATCATGAAACTGACAGATGGTTTGTTCCTTGAATGCTTCCAGGAAGTTGCGAAAGAATATCCTGAACTGAAATCAGATGACATCATTGTAGATGACCTCGCAATGAAACTTGTTGTGCGGCCTCATGAATTTGATGTAGTGGTGCTCACCAATCTGCAGGGAGATATCATTTCCGATCTGTGCGCCGGATTAGTGGGTGGCCTTGGGTTTGCCCCCAGTGCGAACATCGGAGATCATATTTCTATTTTTGAAGCCGTGCATGGAACGGCTCCTGATATAGCCGGTAAAAATATTGCGAATCCCACAGCACTGTTATTAAGTGGACTTGCTATGCTGCGGCATCTGGGTCTGATGGAAAATGCCGCCACAATTGAGAATGCTTTATTGTACACGCTTGAAATCGGAATTCATACGGGTGATTTCGGCGACCGCAATACGAAGTCTGTGAATACAACACAATTTGCAGAAGCTATTATCAGCAATTTCGGAAAGGTTCCTAAGGTGAATGCAAAACCTTCATTGCCTAATATGCCGAAAACAAACACAGTGTTCAAGCTTGACCGGAATTCTATGATGATTTCAAAAGATATGCAGGATGAAAAAATTGTCGGAGTAGATATGTTCATTGAAAGTGCTGAACAACCGGATGCGATCGCAAAAAAATGTCAACGACATGCCGGTGTAAAATTCAAACTTATTAATATCAGCAATCGCGGAACACAGGTTTGGCCTACCGGTTCTGTATATACCAATCTCGTAAATCAATATAATGTAAGATTCGAAACGATCGATGACCTGCCTTTGAATCAGCAGGACGTTCTCGGCCTTTATGTAAGCCTTAGTGGAAATTTTAAGATCTGTTCTTCAGAGTTACTCCTGATGTGGGGGAACAAACGCGCTTACAGCCTTGCACAGGGTCAATGAAAATTTCACGCAAAGGAGCAAAGTAAGCAAAGGCGCAAAGGATCTGACTTCTTTGCGCCTTTTGTATTTTCGTTGCGTCTTTGCGTGAAACATTTGTCAACTATCCGGTAATCTTCGCCTGGGCATAGCCGTTTTTTTGAAGCCATTGTAACAACCGGTCACGTTGATCACCCTGAATAATAATTTCTCCCTTTTTTACAGAACCGCCCACGCCGGTAAAATTTTTTATTGTTCTGCCGAGGGTTTCCAGATCTTGTTCGGTTCCGGTGAATCCTAAAACAAGTGTAACCGCTCTTCCTGCTCTTTGTTTTTTATCCAGTTTGATGCGCAGAGGTTGTTTTTCTTCGGGTAAAGTTTCCACTGCGTGCACATATTCTTCTTTGATAAAGGACGGATCGGTTGAAAATACAACTCCACCGCTGCCGGTTTTCTTTTTCATATAAAATAATTGATAGCAGGATGAATCCTGATAAAAAGTGTTATTCTTTAATTCGTCACAATTGCTTTCAGGCTCAGGTCTAAGCTTTGAGCCTGATGGATCAAAGCCCCTGCACTGATGAAATCTACGCCTGTTTTGGCGTATTCAATAATATTTCCCAGATTAATTCCTCCACTTGCCTCAGTTTCTATCTGTCTGTCGACCAACCACACCGCTTCTGCAACATCGGCAGGAGAGAAATTATCAAGCATTACGCGGTTTACTTTGCCGGAATAAAGAACTCTACGTACTTCATCGAGGTTTCGGGTTTCTACTTCGATTTTCAATCCCGGATGGTGCTTTTGTACGTAAAGCCAGGTTTTTTCAATCGCCTGCTCAAGTCCACCTGCGTAATCGATGTGATTATCTTTCAACATCACCATATCATAGAGTCCCATCCTGTGATTAAATCCTCCGCCGATTCGTACCGCCTCTTTTTCGAGAAGCCTGAAATTAGGGGTTGTCTTCCGGGTATCCAATAGTTTTGTGGTAAACCCTTTGAGATGATCAACATATTTTCGTGTCAGCGTTGCAATTCCGCTCATTCGCTGCATGCAATTCAACACCACGCGCTCGCACTGTAAAATGGTGTGTACGGAAGCCTGAACCTCAAAAGCAATTTCACCAAATTGAACATGATCGCCATCTTTTTTTCTGACGTGAAACACAGACGCCGGCTCCTGTAAACTAAAGATTTTTTCCGCCACTTGTATTCCGCCAATGACCCCTTCCTGTTTGATCTTCAAAACTGCTTTTCCCTTAGCAGTGCGATCAATGCTTGCGAGGGTCGAATGGTCTCCATCACCTATGTCTTCGCGTAAAGCTTCTTTAATCAAGTGTTCCAATTGCTCGTCGTACGAACGCATCCGGCAAAGTTAATGAATTGATCTCTGAGGTACGGGCTATGAGGTGTGAGGTATCGGGTCAGCATTTCCAAATATTTCTATACTCTATTCAAACTAAACTAAGACTGTGAACTAAGAACTAAGAACGAAAAAAAACCCGTGGAATAACCACGGGTAACATTGTGTTTTCAGGGATAATATCTTGAATGTTTACTCTTCTGTCTGGAATCCTATTTCCTGCAACACCTGTTTATCACCTTTTTGTTTCATATAAAGTTTAGTACGAAAATTACCACTGCGGGTTTGTAATAAACCAATACAAAATTGTGA
Organism: Flavitalea sp.; assembly: GCA_035526135.1. Lineage (GTDB taxonomy): Bacteria > Bacteroidota > Bacteroidia > Chitinophagales > Chitinophagaceae > Flavitalea. The sequence goes on along the minus strand of DATLDA010000024.1, from coordinate 3,497 downwards.
ACCATCGCTGTTCTCCCCTTTGTGTTTGACAGTAAAATTTCTGACTTCGTTACTGTTGAAAAAATCTTTCAGGATCATTTCAGCCTGGCTTTTGCTGTAATTGTCACTTTTATTAGGCAACGAGATATCTACACGGTTGTCAAAATATTTTGAAAGCTGGCTGGCATTGCCTGTTCGCATTGCGTTCACCACTTCTTCAATTGAATAAGCCGGTTTGAAAGAACTAAGGGAAAGCGACAGGAAAAGAAGCGCAATTCCCGTTAAGTATTTCATGATGAGTGTTTTTCGCCGGTAAAATTGCACAAAACATGCCAAAGTGATACAACGGTGAAAAATCACATTTCGTATGGTAGATTGTTACCTTTGCGCGTGTTTCCTTAGGCTTTCATTAACAAAATAATTGGTGATATGGCAGGCAAAAAGTCAATTCTTCTGATCATGGATGGCTGGGGATTGGGAGCGGTGAAATCTTCTGATGCCATACAACATGCACACGTACCTTTTGTTTCCTCTCTATATAGCCAATACCCTAATGCAAGTCTAATCACATGTGGCGAAGCAGTAGGACTGCCGGAAGGTCAGATGGGAAACTCTGAGGTAGGCCACCTGAATCTGGGTGCAGGAAGGATTGTGTATCAGGAATTACAACGGATCAACGTCGCGATCAGGGATAAATCATTTTTTCAAAACAAGGTGTTATTACAATCTATCCGTTATGCAAAAGAAGCGGGAAAAGCTTTTCATCTTTTAGGACTTGTTAGTGATGGAGGGGTGCATTCACACATCAACCACCTTAAAGCGATGGTAGATGTTTGCGCTAAAGAAGGCCTTTCAAAAGTTTACATCCATGCTTTTACTGATGGCAGAGATACGGATCCGAAAAGTGGAAAAGATTTCCTTTTGGAACTGAGACAACATTTGTCTTCCTCGGTGGGCCAGATTGCCACCGTAAGCGGAAGATATTTCGCGATGGATCGCGACAAAAGATGGGAAAGAGTGAAACTTGCTTACGATGCAATGGTAAATGGCACGGGACAGGTGGCAAGGGATCCAATTGAACTGATCGAACATTCCTATATCAATAACATTACCGACGAATTCATCAAACCAACGGTGATCGTAAATGATGAACAATTACCAGTAGCTGTAATTCAGGAAGGTGACGTGGTACTTTGTTTCAATTTCCGCACAGATCGATGCAGGGAAATTACGCAGGTACTGACCCAATCTGATATGCAGGAGTTTCAGATGAAAAAAATGAATTTACATTATACCACCATGACGGAGTTCGACAAGACTTTTCAAAACGTGCACGTCATGTTTGAAACAGATAATCTTAATAATACCATTGGTGCCGTGCTCGAGCAGCAGGGTTGTACACAACTAAGGATTGCAGAAACGGAAAAATATCCGCATGTAACTTTCTTTTTTAGTGGTGGGAGGGAAATTCCCTACAAAGGAGAATCGAGGATCATGGTGCCTTCACCGAAAGTGGCCACTTATGATCTTCAACCAGAAATGAGCGCAATTGAATTGACTGAAAAATTGTTGCCTGAAATCAGAAAGGGCGAAACAAATTTTATTTGTCTCAATTACGCAAATGCGGACATGGTCGGTCACACAGGTGTATGGGATGCGGTGATAAAAGCCGTAGAAACTGTTGATGCCTGTGTTGAAAAAGTAGTTACTCTCGCGCTGGAAATGGGTTATACAATTTTTCTGACAGCCGATCATGGCAACGCAGATTATATGATCAATGAAGATGGAACACCCAATACAGCGCATACACTTAACCCCGTTCCATTTTTTGTCATAGATAAGACCTGGAAGGGAAAAGTAAAAAAAGGCAAACTTGCTGATGTTGCACCCACGATCCTTACCATGATGCAATTACCGATACCGGTTGAAATGACAGGTGAAATTTTAATTTAATTTCAGGGCCACTACGGCGTGTTGTTTGTTCATTGTCTCCTTTGACTACTTCTTCACACCAGGGTGTGCGAGTATTTTTTTAAATAGTATGCAGGATAAAGAGAATGTAACATCTGCAAACAATTTCCATATCTAAAAAAAATACTTTGCCGTACTATAAATAAAGATCTTTTTAATGGCTCTAAACTTTTGAACAAAGCCATATTAAGAGACATCAAACATTTGGTATATACCTGGCATGGAAGTCGGATATAACCTATGGCCTGCCACTTTCCAGATCCGAATCAAAAATAATCTGCTGGCGTCCGCTGTAGCTGATGTTTTCGACAGATAATTACTGTTTTTTCCTTGTGGTTGATGTGGCCGCAAACGGAATTTGTTAAGGAGTTTGTGCAGAATTTCTGATTTTTTCAAAAAAGGCTTCGCCTCTTAAAAGGCGAAGCCTTTTTTTATAACCTACGCAGCTAACGGATGGGAAAATTGTCTAAATTACAGGGCAACCAAACGGTTCATATGACCGAAGAAGCCATATTACAAGGCTGTATACAAAATGATCCGGTAGCACAACGGGAACTGTACCAAAAATACAGTCCTAAAATGCTGTCGGTCTGTTACCGGTTTGCCCACCATAGGGAAGATGCGGAAGACATGTTACAGGAAGGATTTATCAAAGTTTTCTCACAGATACACACTTTCCAGAGCAAAGGAGCATTTGAAGGGTGGGTCAGAAGGATAATGGTACATACCTGTATCAATCACCTCAAGAAGAACAAGAAGTTCAACGAGAGCGTTGACCTGATACATGCTACCGGCCTTCAGGTGAGAGAAGAATCTGTACCCTCCATTGTTCAGGCAAAACAAGTGGTAGAATGTATCCGGGTGTTACCGATCGGCTACAGAACAGTGCTGAACCTTTACGCCATTGAAGGATATTCTCACAAGGAAATCGCTTCGATGCTGGATATTGAAGAGAGCACCAGCCGTTCACAGTATACACGAGCCAAGCAGATGCTGGAGGATATTCTGGTTAAGAAAAAGATTATTCAACGTTCCAATAAAAAATCGGACTGGTATGGAATTACCGCCGGACATTAACTCAAATCCAACCTTTGAAAGCTATAACCAGGAACAAACACTGCCGATATGATGAGAGATTTTTACAATGGAGACTTTGAAGAATTGATCCGACAGAAAGCGGACCAGTACAAAATGTACCCATCCGAAAAAGTGTGGAAGGAAATAAATCGTTCACTACACTCAAGGAGAAAATGGTATTGGTCGGGTCTTGTTCTTTTATTATCCGGCGTGAGTTATTTCGCCATTCAACAGCTCATTACTCCTTCTACGCGGATAGCAAAAAATAACCAGGTAGACAAATCTGCCTCTGCAAATACTAAACAAGCTGTTATACTTCCTTTCGAATCCTATATTCCAACCGCACCGGCAATAGGGGATAAATCAGGCATTACAACCAATAAATCTTCAGCACCTGTTATCAATATGTTTCCAGTCCCGACACAGGAAAGCATACAGCTTAACAACGGATATAACAGGAATACCCGGGA
>DATLDA010000015.1:0-38574 GCA_035526135.1 Flavitalea sp. | reverse complement strand
ATTGTAGTTACCGATTACCGCATGGAGAAACCGGAAGATCATTTCTTTTTGAAGACAGGGACAGTGCTGCAAGGCTCGCCATACATGATGCTTTTGACCACAGGCCGCAGTTTTTTGGTAATCTCCAGGTAAGCCTCAGGTCCGATTTCAATATCTCCACAGCCTTTCACTACAACACGTTTATCAATGTATTCATCAACCGAAAGCAGTCTTATATTATTCATAAAGGCATTGCTTTTTGCCTCGTCCAAAGTTCCAAAGAAAACTTCGCGTGCGATAGGTGCGAGGTAAGAAGCAACAAGCATATATGCCCATACCGGAATAATTGCGTCGGTTGAACACATTACGGCAACAATTTTGTTTTCGTAATTCAGCCAGTTTGTTTGTTGTAACGCTGCCCTGAAATCTTTTTCTTTTAGAATCAGTTCCATAAACAAAAATGGTTTCAGATCAAAAACTTCAAATTCTTCCTTGGGGTAATAGTTTTCAAGGTCAATGGAAACCAGCGGACTCAGCGATACTTTATTGATAATTTCGTCTGCCATATAGTACTTACAAAAGTACAATGCTTTTGTTTGCCATAAAAGCATGCAAAAAGCAAAAAGAAAAGCAGGCCTACGCCTGCTTATGATTGATTTAAAGTGTATTAGGTAATATTAAAAGAAGCGATGCCGGTTGTCTTTGATAGTTGATGACTTTTTTAGGATTGCCATTATCATCTGAGGATTGGCGAGTGCTCCCTGCTGCTGTTGCAATGTTTGCAATCTTGCCACGTTCACATCAAAATTGACATTAGGAACAGCGCGGATATTTTCTGTTTTGATGACGAACACGGCTCCATTGCCCGCAATTGGAGTAGATAGGGAAGTCTGGTTAGCCTTATTGAAAGCCGCACCGATCACCCTGAATTCCTGGCCTACATTTGGAATAAACGGGCTGCTAAACTGGATGGTATCAATTCGCTGAACTGGTTGACCTGTGACTTTAGCTACCATATCAAGGGTGGTTGCACCTTTCAATTTTTCAATAATCTGGTTGGCTTTTTTCTGGTTGCGAATCAATGGTTCCACCTGCGCTCTTGCAATCTCTACAGGCATCAATCCGGCCTTGTAAGAGTTGGTAAGTACGGGAACTACATATTTATCTCCCACGACAAAAGGCTTGTCAGAAACGTCTCCCACTTTGGCCTCATACATCCATTTGACCAACTCACGACTTTGTCCCAGGCCAACGATATTACTTGCAAGCGGCCTGATGTCGGCCGCATTGAAAATATTGAGGTTTTTCTTTTTTGCGTTATCGTCGAAGGATTTTTTGTTCCGGTTTTCCGCTGCAAATTGGGCGGCCAACCCCATTGCGGAAGTGGTCGTCTGATCGCTCGGTACAATGGGCTTAGAGTAATAGGCAACTTTATATGCAGGTTCGAAATTTTTCTGATTGAGTACTTCCAGGTAATGATATCCGGCATACTGAGCATTTTCAACTCTTACCACTTTCTTATCGCCTGTTTTACCGTAAAAAATCGCCTCGGCAAATTCTTTGCTTATTGTACTTAATTGCATCGACCCGAAATCGTATTCTCCCTTTTTGTCTTTGCTGCCTGGGTCATCAGATAACTTAATCACCATACTATCGAAAGATGACCCCTTATTGATCGCGTTTACAATACTATCGATCCGCTTTTTTGCCACGCTGTCTTCCAGTACCGGTCTACCCTGATCCGCTGTTTTAATCAGGATGTGTCGCACTTTAACGCTATCGGGCATGCTGCGGTGTGCGATCATTTTAGCCAATGTATAATTTGCTCCGTCCACAAATGGTCCAAGCAAATCGCCATCCTGAAGTGATTGTATTGAGTCGGTGGCGGCCAGTTTCATCTTTGATTTAAGGACGAACCCATCAAAAAATGGCAATTCGCTGGGGTTTCTGGCAAAAAATCCTGAATAGTCAGTGGTTGTTTGCAGTTCTTGTCTGACCGCGTTCACCTGATCGTAAACAGACTGGCTGTCTGTTTTTGTCGGAGAAGCATCAAAAGTTACATATTCCATACCGCGCGCCTCTTCCATTTGAAATCCCTCTTTTCTTGCCGAAGTATATGTTTTGATATCCTCATCAGTTACTTTCACAAGAGAGTCACTAATACTCGAATAGGGGATATTCACATACGAAATACTTGCCTGCTGGCTGTTGTCGGCATTCATTTTTTCTACCATCCATCTGGGAACATAGACGCTGTTCCCCAAAAGAGAAATATATTTTTCACGTTGGCGGTTTTTTACCAGCGAGGGTAGATATTGTCCGAAGAAACTATTGTATGCAGCACTATTCTTTTTCTTTCGAAGTGCCTGTATTTGTTGGTAGGCAGCAGTGGGATTGTACTGACCTGTGGCCTCGTCTGTAAATTGTTGCCGGAGGTCCTGGGGGGGATTTACGCCATATAATATGTCAGACAGTTCCTTATCTGAAACCTGAATTCCTAATTCTTTATATTTTTCAGAAAGGATAGCATCGTCTACATATTCATTCCAGATCTGTTCGCGAATACCTTCCCGCATCTGATCATTTATCTGATAGCCCTGGTTTTGATATTGGTCTTCAATTTGTTTGTACCTCGTTTCAAAGGCAACAGCGTCTATCTTTGTTCCGTCAATACTGCCAAGCGCTGTGGGGTTGTCGCTAAAAATACTCCGATTTCGAATTCCATCCTGAACGATGAAGGCAATAAGCGCGAGCGCAATGGCGCCAATAATTATCCAGGCGGCTTTATCGCGGATAGTTTGAATTATGGACATACGATGTTAAACGATTTAATAAAGGACGGCAAAAATAGGGTAAAATGGTTTATCAACAAATTGTGGAAAATGCTTCAAAGCAGCATTGCACGCGGCTTTTCAGAATGTGAAAACGTGAATTGGAGTTTCCAAAATAAAATCTCACATACATGTGAAACAGAATGTGAAACGCTGATGAACAGAGGAACGTTTACAACACGAGAACGGTGTGGAAAAGGCGGGGTGAAGACATTTCAAATTCGTGGACAGTTGGATAATAACTGCCGCTGGTGGTAACAGAGGCATAAAGGTTGTATACAAACGACTGATTATACATTTTAATCAACACTGATTTTTTAATGATACTACAAAAGAGTTTTCCTGATGAGTTGATCATCCACATGCGTGGATAAACCCGAATAACGTTCGACAGCATAGCAATTTCAATTGTTAATGAAAAGTGTAAAGACGTGTATAAAGCGCTTATTTTATAAATCCAAATTTTTTCCAATGGATCTTATCCCCGTATCCACACTCCTAATAGTAATAGTTATTTTATATAAATAATATAGTATTATTAAATACTACGGTATTTATGAACATAGCAGAAGCAAAAGAAAAAATTGTAATAAAAGGTTTCCTCGATATTGAGATCGATCCCAACCTTGATCTATTTTCCGAAATTGAAAGGTTGAAAAAAGAAAAGAATGCGATCGTGCTGGCTCATTATTATCAGGAGCCGGATATACAGGATGTGGCCGACTATATCGGTGATAGCCTGGGACTCGCCCAACAAGCGGAGCATACGAAAGCAGATATCATTGTATTTGCCGGCGTCCACTTTATGGCTGAAACCGCAAAGATTTTGAATCCCGGAAAAAAAGTGTTGTTGCCTGATCTGAATGCCGGCTGTTCATTGGCAGATTCTGCACCTCCGGAGCTGTTCAAAAAATTCAAGGCGAAGTATCCGGATCACATTGTCATTTCTTATATAAATTGTTCAGCGGGCATCAAAGCATTGAGCGATATTATTTGTACGAGCAGTAATGCACCATACATCGTAGAAAGCGTCCCAAAAGAGCAGCCAATAATTTTTGCACCCGATAAAAATCTTGGAACCTATCTTTCGCACAAAACCGGACGAAATATGGTACTCTGGAACGGTGCCTGTATGGTGCATGAAATTTTCAGCCTGGAAAAAATTATCCGGCTGAAAGTGCGACATCCGGATGCTAAGGTTATCGCGCATCCGGAATGCGAAGAAGCAATTCTGCGCGTTGCTGATTTTGTAGGATCCACAACCGGCTTATTGCATTTTACTGAAAAAGATAATAGCCGAGAATATATCGTTGCGACAGAAACCGGCATACTTCACCAAATGCAGAAATCTTCACCCGGGAAAACTTTTATTCCCGCGCCGCCGACGAACAGTTGTGCCTGTAATGATTGTCCACACATGAAGTTGAATACGCTGGAAAAGCTTTATCTATGCATGGCGTATGAAACTCCGGAGATCACAATGGACGAAAATATCCGTAAAGCGGCCAGCAAACCGATAGAACGAATGTTGGACATCAGCAGGCAACATGGATTGTAATCAGATCGCCGCTCCGTTTTATTATTTCATGGAATTTTTCTTTTTTACATTCAAGCCGAATGAGGATACTCTGGAAATATCTTAAGCCGGAGCGTCCGCTGGTTTTTCTGTCTCTGCTACTTGCCGGGATCAGCCAGGTATTGTTAATGATCGATCCATTGATTTTTGGAAAAATAATTGATGACTATGCAACGAACAGGAATGGTAAAACAGCAAACGAACTCGTTTCAGGGGTTTTATACTGGCTATCAATTGCTATTGCTGTTGCTCTGATTGCCCGGGTAGCAAGATCATTTCAGGATTATATTTTGCGATTGGCTGTACAGAAATTCGGCATGCAAATTTTTAACGACGGATTAAAACAAACTCTCCGCCTATCATTTGAAGAATTTGAAGAACAGCGAAGTGGAGAAACGATGGCAGTGCTTCAGAAGGTGCGAACGGATACCGAAAGATTTATAAATGGATTGATCAATATTCTTTTTTCATCCATTGTTGGTATTGGGTTCCTGATCTGGTATGCAATTACAAAACACTGGTTGCTCATCCCTGTTTTTGTTTTGGGAGTCCTTGTGCTGGGTGGACTGACCGGATTACTGAGTAAAAAAATCAAAACTGTTCAACGGTCAATCAACAGGGAAACAACAAGAATGTCAGGTTCAATCACAGAGTCATTACGAAATATAGAACTTGTTAAAAGTCTGGGGTTAACGTATCCGGAGATAAGACGCCTAAGAGAACAAACGCTGAAAATATTTAATCTTGAAATGAAAAAAGTGAGGCAGGTGCGCGCGCTTTCATTCATGCAGGGTTCAGCATTGACTTTACTGCGGCAATCTATTCTTTTTACTTTGTTGTGGTTGATTTTCCGGAATGTATTGTCGACAGGAGAATTGATAGCAATGCAGTTTATTTCTACTGCCATTTTCGTTCCACTTCAGGATCTGGGAAACATCATCCTGCAGTACCGGGAAGCTGAATCATCACTGAATGCTTTTCATTTGCTGATGTTGAAGCCGATAGAGGAGAGGCCCGACAATCCCACAGAAATTGGTGCACTTGAAAAATTAAATTTTGAAGACGTTGTATTCCGACATAAGACAGGAAGCTATAATGCTATTGATGGAATTTCATTTGAAGTCAAAAGGGGAGACACAATAGGATTCGCCGGGCCTTCAGGCGCCGGAAAATCAACTCTGGTAAAATTGCTTGTCGGTTTGTACAAACCCGTCCAGGGAACGATTTTATTTAATGATATACCGGCAACGGATATACGCTATAATCACCTGCGCCGTCAAATTGGTTTCGTCACTCAGGATACACAACTGTTTGCAGGTACAATTCGGGAAAATCTTTTGTTTGTGAAACCTGATGCAACAGACGATGCAATTCTCGAAGCACTCGAACAGGCATCTTGTCAACAGTTAATGTCACGATCGGATAAAGGCCTGGATACGATGATAGGAGAAGGCGGTTTGAAATTATCTGGAGGCGAAAAGCAGCGATTATCCATCGCACGTGCCTTGATCCGAAATCCCAGATTATTGATATTTGATGAAGCTACTTCTGCTTTGGATTCTTTAACGGAGGAAGTGATCACGGAAGCAATCCGGTCGATCTCATCAAAACGACAACAGATCACCCTGATCGTCGCACACCGCCTTTCAACGATTATGCATGCCGATAGAATCATTGTTCTGGAGAAAGGAAGGATCGCGGAATCAGGGACACATGAGGAACTGCTGGAAAGTCGTACGCTATATTACGCAATGTGGAGACAACAGATCGGTGAAAGAAGGGAAAGCAAAGTGGAATGATTTTTTTGTACCAGACTTCGAATACTTCATAATACTATGAGCTCCACGGCTAAAATCATTCGTCACAGGCATAAGTATCACCATTACATGAACGATGACCTGAAGGAAATAAAAGAGGAAACCTATTTCAAAATTGTTTTTTCAGCCCCTGTTGAATTTGAAAAGTTCAGGAAATGGTGTGTTGAGAATGACGGAGTCTATGATTACGACAAAGAGAATAGTTGTCAACGCGGCTCCCTTCCAAAAATAGAAGCTTTCAAAGATGAGATCTGCTGGTGTGATATTATGACTTTTTATTTACTGCATATTGCAGGCTACGAATACCACTCATCTATCAGTCCGTATAAAGGAGAAGTATATGTTAAGAGCGGACCTTTGTAATTGGCTGAAGTTCAGCAAGTTATCTCCCCATGTAAACCATTAAGATCTGTACATCGCTGGGATTAACCCCACTGATCCGGCTTGCTTGTCCTAAAGTTTCCGGCCGGAGTTTTTTAAATTTTTGCAGTGCCTCATTAGAAAGCGCTGCAATCCGGTCATAATCGAAATTGCTTGGAATGGCTAATGTTTCAAGTTGGCTCATTCGATCGACTAACTCTTTTTCTTTGCTGATATAAACATCATATTTGAGTTGGATTTCTGCCTGTTCGAGCGTCTCGGCATTAAAGGGCTTCAGCTCTTCTTCAAGCTCGGACAATTTACCCAGGGATTTCAAATCAACTCCAGGACGAAGGAGTAGCTGAGCGGCTTTCTGCTTTTGGGTTATTGCAGCTGATCCTTTGGAAATAAGCAATTCATTTAAGCCTTCACCTTCCAATGAAACCCGATTTAATACGTCTTTGATTTTTTGTACTCCCACCTTTTTTTCAGCAACCCGGTTCATACGTTCCTGGCTTGCCAACCCCAACCGGAAGCTTAGTTCTGTAAGACGTAGATCTGCATTGTCTTGCCTAAGAAGCGTTCTGAATTCTGCGCGCGACGTAAACATTCTGTATGGCTCATCCGTCCCTTTTGTTATGAGGTCATCTATCAGCACTCCGATGTAGGCTTGACTACGTTTAAGTATTAATGGATCTGAATCAATCGCTTTCTGATGCGCATTAATACCTGCCATCAATCCCTGACAAGCTGCTTCTTCATACCCGGTAGTCCCATTGATTTGACCTGCGAAGAACAAATTTTCAATTAGCCGCGTTTCCAACGAGTATTTCAGTTGGGTTGGTGGAAAATAATCATATTCGATAGCATAACCCGGACGGAACATTCGCACATTTTCAAAGCCAGGCACCAGTTTCAATGCTTTGAATTGCACCTCTTCCGGGAGTGAAGTGGAAAAGCCATTAACGTAAATCTCTACGGTGTTCCAGCCCTCAGGTTCAATAAACAACTGGTGGCGATCTCTTTCAGCAAAACGGTTGATCTTATCCTCAATACTGGGGCAATATCTCGGCCCGGTTCCTTCAATTCTACCTGTGAACATGGGACTACGGTCAAAGCCGGTTTTCAGCTGATCATGAACACCTTTGTGGGTATAAGTGATCCAGCAACTTTTTTGCTTTTCCGGTTTGACAGTGTTTGTAAAAGAAAACCCAACAACCTCCTCATCCCCTTTTTGTTCCTCCATTTTAGAATAGTCGAGACTTCTGCCATCGATACGCGGCGGGGTACCTGTTTTCAGCCGGCTACTTTCGAATCCCAGCCCGACAAGCTGTTCTGTAATTCCAGTGGCCGCTTTTTCTGCAACCCTGCCGCCACCAAATTTCTTTTCACCAATATGGATCACTCCATTTAAAAAGGTTCCACTTGTAATAATAACAGATGTTGATTGAATCGAATGTCCAAGACCAGTGATGACTCCGGAAACACGGCCATCTTTTACAAGGAGAGAGCGAACCATATCCTGATAGAAATCGACACCTGGTGTTCTCTCCAGCATTTCCCTCCATGTAGTGGCAAAGAGCATCCTGTCGTTCTGGGAGCGGGGACTCCACATGGCAGGGCCTTTTGAACGGTTGAGCATTCGAAATTGAATCATAGAAACGTCAGATACAATACCGGAATATCCGCCCATGGCATCGATTTCTCTTACGATTTGTCCTTTTGCAATACCGCCCATGGCTGGATTGCAGCTCATCTGGGCAATGGTTTGCATGTTCATGGTTACCAAAAGCACTTTTGAACCAAGGTTTGCCGCCGCGGCTGCTGCTTCACAGCCTGCATGGCCAGCGCCTACTACAATCACATCGTACTTCGGGAACATGTAGCAAATTTACTTGAAACACGAGAGGGTGAAAATTTTGTTTCACGTGGAACATTATTTAAGTTTTCACGTGGAACGAAGGAATTTAGTCAACAGCTTATCTTCCATGACCCGCATGGCTTGCTGCTCGACTTGTTTTTTGTCGTGATACCCGGCGAGATGAAGTACACCATGGAATATAACACGCAATAATTCGATTGAAAAAATCACATTCAGTTGTTGGGCATTTTCCTTCACGCGGCCAATACTGATATAAAGTTCAGCCTCACACGGTTGACTTTTGGGTGCTAGGTCAAAAGTGAGAATATCAGTATAGTAATCATGATTCAAATGTTTTTTGTTCAGCTTCAAAAGGTACTCATCCGAACAGAAGATGATACTAATTGTTTTGACCTGAATACCTTCTTTCCTAAAAAAACCAAGAATAAATCGTTTCAATTTTAGCCGATTTCTCAGAGATACTGGAGCGAGGAAATAAAACTTTATAGAAGGGGAGCGGTTCTGTACGGTCATTTCCGAAAATCGTAATGTTTTTGAGTGATACAAAACTACATTTGTTCTATACAACATGAAAAGGTTATCAGAGCTTGGACCGGGATCTATTGCAACTATTATATCCTTTGAAGACAACGATCTATTTCTCAAACTTATGGAAATGGGTTGTGTGCCTGGTGAGCTGGTGAGAGTTGAACAAGTAGCCCCCCTGGGTGACCCGATGTCTATCACCATTGCGGGTTACAATCTTAGTCTTAGGTTAAACGAAGCAGAAAATATTTTCGTAGAACCTATAGTGATCAAAACAATTTGATTTTCAGCTTATTATGAAGATTGGTCTATATTTTGGCTCATTCAATCCAATTCATACAGGCCATCTCATTATAGCATCTTATGTTCAGCAAAATACCCAGTTAGATCAGGTCTGGTTCATTGTGTCTCCGCAAAATCCACTTAAAACCTCAGCTGGCCTTTTAAATGAATATCATCGCCTATACCTGGTTCAGATTGCGCTGGAAGGTGAAGAACAGCGGCTAAAGGCTTCGGATATTGAATTCAGGCTTCCAAAACCCTCATTCACTGTTACGACGATGGCCTATCTACATGAAAAATATCCCGAACATATTTTTTCAATTCTTTTGGGAAGTGACGGATTCCAAAATATTAACCGATGGAAAAATTACACACACCTCCTGGAGAATTATGAGTTTTACATTTATCCCCGTCCGGGCCACGAGATAAAAGAGAAAATGTCCGGGAAAAGAATTCACACCGTAAGCGCTCCTTTACTTGACATTTCGGCTACACGTATACGTGAGTTAATTAAAAACGGCCGTTCCATCCGTTTTCTGGTGCCCGATAAAGTAAAAGAAGAAATCGAAGCGAATAATTATTATAAGCAGACAAACAATTAAAAATTATTTTGACTTAATTGTGCCATGTTCCGTTCTTTAATTTGTATTTTAATTTTTTGTTCCACCCAGGTTTCAGGTCAGCAAAAAACTGATCGGATCTTGCAAAGAAGGATTGAAAAGCTGCTGCAGGGTTTTCATGGTACAGCTGGCGTTTTTATTAAAGAGCTGAGAAAAAATTTCACCGTCAGTATTAACAGCGATACGATATTTCCTACAGCAAGTATGGTGAAAATTCCGATCCTGATCGGCGTTATGAATAAAATCAATTATGGCGAATTGAGTTATCATCAGGAACTCCAATACAGGGATTCGCTTTTATATGCAGGAGTGGATATACTTGGTTCATTCAAACAGGATGAAAAAATAGAACTGTCAAAAGTGATGATGCTGATGCTCACCATGAGCGACAATACCGCGAGCCTATGGTTGCAAAGCCTTGCCGGCACTGGTGCAACGATCAACAGGCTGCTCGATAGTATCGGGTTCGAACATACGCGCGTAAATTCGAGAACACCCGGAAGAGATAGTTTTCGAATGCAATATGGCTGGGGGCAAACAACGCCGCGTGAACTCGCCCAACTGATGGAGAAAATTTACAGGGGAGAAATTATAAATAGGGATGCCAGCAATAAAATGCTGCGATTATTGGGAAGAAATTATTGGGACGAGGCGGCGCTATCGCAAATTCCTCCCGGAATTTTTGTCGCATCAAAGAACGGCGCGGTGAACGATTCGCGAAGTGAAATCTTATTTGTATCTGCCCCAAGTTGTCCTTATATATTATGTATTGCCACAAAAAACAACGCGGATGAATCATGGACAGAAAATAATGAGGCCTGGGTTTTAGCGCGAAATATATCTGCCGCTGTTTGGAAACATTACGGAAAAAGATCGGACACACGGAAGTAATCTTATTAGAAAATAGTCTCTAATTACTTAAATTGTAAAAACTTCCGCATTATTCTCTTCGATTGCTGATGGTTCTTCTCCGACATATACCTTTTCTCAAAACGGTTTTCATCCACAGCATTACAGCCTTCGGAGGACCACAAGGTCATTTTGGAATGATGATCCGAACTTTTGTAGAACAGAGACGGTATGTAAGCAGAGAGGAATTACTCGATTTCAATTCTTTCTGTCAATTATTACCTGGCGCTTCCTCCACGCAAGTGCTCACGCTCATTGGTTATAAGCGTGGCGGACTGATCCTGGCTATACTCACCCTCGGCATCTGGATTTTACCGGCCTGTTTGCTCATGGGCGCGCTGTCTTTTTTCTTACATTTCATCAATCAGGATCCATTGAAGTTTATTCATCCGATGGCAGTCGGATTTCTTGCCTATGCAGCAACGCAATCCTTTCAGATAGCTATTCACAATACAATTACCCGGGTTATTGTAGTTGTAAGCGCATTTGCAACGTATTTGCTATTCCGCACTCCGTGGATAGTCCCCATTCTTATTGTAGTGGGAGGAGTCGTTACCAATCTTAGTAGTAAACGAATTCCTCAGCGCGGTGAAGCCCCGAAAAAAATCAAATGGGGAAACATATGGCTTTTTGCAATCCTGTTTCTTACAGCGGGTATTACCAGCGAGGTTGCCCGTAAGCAGGATTGGGCGAACCGTCGACCTCTTAACCTGTTTGAAAATATGTACAGATTTGGAAGCCTTGTATTCGGTGGCGGACAGGTTTTGATTCCAATGATGTATGAACAATTTGTCGCAAGACCTGAATCAGAAAAGCTGATCCAACGGAATCCGAATGTAATACGCATTCCCAAAGATGATTTCTACTCCGGAGCAGGGATCGTACGGGCTATTCCAGGGCCTGTGTTCTCAATCGCAACCTTTGCGGGAGGTGTTGCTATGCGTGATAAAGGATGGCTCTGGCAACTGCTCGGATGCCTTGTTGGGATGGTTGCAATCTTTCTTCCAAGTCTTCTGCTTGTATTGTTTTTTTATCCTGTATGGCACAATCTGAAAAGATTTGCGGCTGTGTATCGTGCGCTTGAAGGAATTAATGCCGCGGTCGTGGGAATTATGGTTGCCGCTACGATCTATATGATGAAAGACATTTCTTTTACAGAATTCAAAACTGTAAGCCTGATGGCCATTTGCGTCATTGCCGGAACATGGCTTCTACTCACATATACTCGTCTTGCATCCCCAGTAATTGTATTGATCTGCCTCTTCCTGGGCTGGATTTTTTAAATAAAAAGCACCATTCATGGTCAACGATTTCAGGTTTAGCGTCTTGGCATTTAACTAACCAGGCCCTTTTGTCTCAGGTAGGTTTCTATTTTGATAACACTATTGCTTCCGGATTCTTTAAATGCCTGATACAGCTGCGGAGATGAAATCTCCCATTTTTTCGACCAGTAAGTAACCTCCTGGGGCTTACCAAGATTGATAAGGCGGCTCCGCCTTTCATCATTTTTTTTAAAACTATAGGACATAAACGGTTTCATTTTCGAAAGGTTATTAAAGTATTGAGCGATAAATGTGCCGATTCAGACTTGACTTAAAGCCAAGGTAGCTGCTAAATTCACTGTTCTCAATCTTCCCCATCCTGCGGAAACACTCCCATCGCTGGGGAATTTTCGTATCCCGGACAGTAAAAAGATCAGGGACGATAATGGAACGACAGGGATTGGTCGAAAATTGCACGAAACGATCCTACTCAGATCGTTGGGGAAAACTAAAATTGAAGAAAGTGCCCAACAGTTGATTAAGTGCGGAAAGATCAGGGGATGAAGTTGAATTGTTGGCTCTTTAACATAGCAACTTGCTGCTCTGCTGCTTCTTCCGGTGTTTTCATGCTGTTGTACCGCATTTTCATGGAAAGGGCATATCCATCGAGGTCAGGAAATAAACTGGCTCTTTCAATATTCATTTTTAAAAGATCCCGGATCACTTCTTTCTGGATACTAACGGGCATGCTGATACGCACAACTGCTTTTCCGATTTCCTCATGAAGAAAACCAAGTTGGTTCATAAATGGCTCATACGAATTCGCTGTGCTTACAAAAATCGATTGCTGAAGAGAATAACGTCGGTTCATTCTGAAGGGTTCAACGGGGAAGATGAGACTACGGCCATTCTCATAAAAAATCTTTTCAAAAATAGTTTCTGTTATCTGTTGATTATTTCTCTCAAATTCTTCTGCAAAATCATTATACAAAACCTCTATGGCTTTGGTTTTAATAAATTGAATGTTGATTGCCCAGACAGAAACAGCATTGAGATGACGGTTACATTGTTCAAAAGCAAAAAAAGCAGCAATGAATGGCGATCTTGTAAAGTCGAGCAGGCGGGTCGGCGCTCCATGGTGTTGCATTAATGCCAACCACTCAAGTATATGTTCCGGCGTTTCGTCTCTGTTAAGATAATTTCTGGCGCCCCGTTGGAATTCTGTGAGAAAAGTATTTTCAATTCCCTTTTGCAGCTTAATAAAATCGGTGCGCTCGATGGCATTTTTTAGTACCCATTCCCCATTGACCTGACCCCTGAAAACCCAATTATCAGAAAGCCCCGAAACGAACTCTTTATATTCTGACCAATTTGAGAGGCAGATGGATGTAAAAATGTTTTCAACCATTTGCTTTTTGTAAAACAAATAAAAATTTCAAGCCAGCGTGAATGAAAAAGGGGAAGGCCCACTGAGGGGCCTTCGAAAGAGGGGTAGTAATCAAGGGATCATTCGTTAATATTTTTAGAGACGTGGGCCACCGCCCGGTATACTGTTTTTGCTTTGATACGAATTTCTCCGGTTATCTACCGAATCAGGAGAGATAAATAGACGCCTGTGCGATGACGATTTCGTTTCCGGTTGCTCTACAGTTTCTGAACCAAAATAGATAACAAACTGTTTCATCAATTCTTTTGTAACTCCTGCAATCGTGATTTTCATGTCATGCATTTTACAATAGACGGCGTGTTGAAATAGAAGTTAAAAGGGGTTTAGTTAAAGAACTATAAAAATTCCATGAGACTCATCAGTAAATTGTACGAAATCGATAGCGATATGGCATGTTTTTTTTATTTCTTCTTCATAATTTTTTTTTATGGCAGACAATCCAAACAAAAAAAAGAAGGACAGCAAACAGGTAAGCCAGTAGGAACATGAGGTGCGCTATCAGGGAAAAAAGGAAAATAAGAATAATGGAAAATCTTCATCGAAAGAAACGGAAGGAAGGTCGTCGGGGCAAAATAGCAGAGGAAAATAACAACAGCAAGTGATCAGCAGAAATGCTGATCATTTTTTTATTACCGGATCCAGCAAAGTGGGGAACAGCTATTGCAGCTCAATAAATATAATGTAAGCTGATGATGGGTGTTATCAATAAAGTTTCTGATCAGACCGCGACGAAAAAAGCAAGGTTACTCTCCATAGAGCTTGCCACAGTTGGTGGCTTATTCTGGTCTTCTATCGGATTATTTGCTTTTATTTCCAGAAGAATTTTCTGGAAAAAGAAAGACGCATTCGACAGGAAGGTCTTTGAAAAAATGCAAAGGCTTGTAACACCCCGAACGACAGAGTGGATGCAGGTTTTTTCATATCTCGGTTCGCGTAATTTTCTCATTCAGGCAAATCTCTCCCTCATTTTTTATTACGTCTTCCTCGATAAGCAAAGGTGGTATTCTATAAAAGTACCGGCAGTAGCCATCAGCAATACGATCATGATGGTAGGGCTAAAAGAAATTTTCCAACGTCCACGACCTTTGGTGCCACTGGTGCAAAAGGCCAGAGGATTGAGTTATCCGAGCGGACATGCCATGATGAGCTTTTCTTTTTACGGCCTTCTGATTTACCTGGTGTGGAGAGAAGTCAAAGACCCGGAATTAAAAAAGCTGTTGATTTCCTTGTTATTTCTCCTCATCTGCACGATTGGTTTCAGCCGGATATATCTGCGGGTTCATTATGCCAGTGATGTTGCCGCAGGGTTTGCTATGGGAGTCATTTGCCTGGTTTTATCTTTGTGGATACTCCGGAAAATTGAAAAAGCGGTGACACGGCGGAACCTCCTCGCCGGTTGAAGCGCCCCGCAAGTCCAAAAAAATTAGTGGTCATTTGCTAAATAATTTAGTAATATTGTTATGGATGTAAAAAGTAAAGACCATGTTCTCTCCTATCACGCAGCGTACAATTGTTCACCTGGACCTGGACGCATTTTTTGTAAGCGTGGAATGTTTGAAAAATCCAAAACTAAAAGGTATCCCACTGCTCGTAGGCGGTAGTAGTGATCGGGCGGTAGTCGCTGCATGCAGTTACGAAGCGCGAAAATTCGGGATCCGATCGGCAATGCCGATGAAATTTGCAAAACGATTGTGTCCTCATGCCGTAATTATCGGCGGTGATATGGAAAATTATGGGAAGTATTCATCCCTTGTAACAGAGATTATTTCAGACAAAGTGCCGGTGTTTGAAAAAAGCAGCATCGATGAATTTTATGTTGACATGACAGGGATGGATCGATTTTACAGCTGTGCGCGATATACTCACGAACTTAAAAAAACAATTACGAAAGAATCCGGTTTGCCGATCACTTATGCGATGTCGTCAAATAAACTGGTCAGCAAAGTGGGTACTGATGAAGCGAAACCCAACGGGCAATTGATCATCCCTTTCGGTGAAGAAAAAAATTTCCTCGCGCCTTTATCGGTAAAAAAAATTCCGATGATCGGAAAACAAACAGCGGAACTTTTGAGACAAATGGGCGTGGAAACAGTTCGAACCCTTAGTGAGATACCTGTGCATTATCTTCAAAATTTATTAGGGAAAAATGGAATTGAACTCTGGCGAAGGGCCAATGCAATAGACGAATCCCCGGTTACACCCTACCACGAACAAAAAAGCATTAGCACGGAAAACACATTTCCCAATGATACTATCGATATCGGTTTTCTGATGACCGAGCTTACCCGAATGACAGAAAAAATCGGGTTCGAGCTGAGGCAACAAAGCAAATTAACAGGATGTATCACAGTTAAAATACGGTACTCTGATTTCGATACGGTGACAAAGCAATACAGTATTCCATTTACCTCTGCAGACCACATTTTACTGAAACTTGCAAAGACCCTCTTTGGAAAATTGTATGACCGACGATTACTCGTGAGGCTCCTTGGTGTGCGGTTCACACATCTTGTTCCTGGAAATTACCAGATCCATTTGTTCGATGATACTTCAGAAATGATCCGCCTCTATCAATCCATTGATCATATTAAAAACCGTTTCGGCAGTCACCTTCTCATGCGCGGAAGCGCTCTGTGAGATCAATATCCATTGATGCATGTACCTCAATTGTAAAACCTATTTCAGCTTCCGCTATGGCACATTTGCAACTGAAGAACTTGTCAGAGAAGGGCTGCAGGCCGGCGCGACTTCTCTTGCGCTCACCAACATCAACAACACCTGTGACATGTGGGATTTCGTGGATTTTTGTTCTGAGCAGGGAATAAAACCTGTTGCCGGTGTCGAAATTCGTAACGATGATGACCTCTTATATATCCTGCTCGCAAAAAACAATAGAGGCTTTCGGGACATTAACCACTTTCTCTCTACTCATCTCCAGACTAAAACTCCGTTTCCCTCATTTCCTGCTTTCACGGACGATATATGGATAATTTTTCCGTGGGGTCGGAAGGTACCGGAACATCTTTTGGCAAACGAACTGATCGGAATTCTGCCGGGAGAAGTAAACAAACTATTCGGAGTTCATTCCAACGCCTTTCCCGGTAAATGGGTGATCAGACAGCCTGTCACTTACAAGAATAAATTGTATTACAACCTGCACCGGTTACTATGTGCAATTGACAAAAACATTTTGCTGAGCAAGCAACAGGCAAATGAGATTGCGGGGCCATGCGAATATTTTATACCGCCATCCCAATTGATGGATGCCTTCCGTCAATACCCTTTCATCATTACAAATACGCTGCAGGTGATGGACAGTTGTTCCATAAGTCTTGACTTCCATAGTGACAAAAACAAAAAAGTGTTTAGTGCGAGCAGGGAAGATGACAGGATATTATTGGAAAAGCTCGCACTCGATGGCATGAAAACCAGGTATGGGACAAAAAATAAAGAGGCTGAAAAAAGAGTAAAAAAAGAATTGAAAATAATTGATACGCTTGGGTTCAATGCCTATTTCCTGATCACGTGGGATATCATTCGGTATGCACAAAGCCGGGGATTTTTTTATGTAGGAAGAGGTAGCGGCGCCAATTCGATTGTTGCCTATTGTTTGCAAATCACAGATGTAAATCCAATCGAGCTTGATCTTTATTTCGAAAGATTTCTCAATCCATACAGAACCTCACCTCCGGATTTTGATATCGATTTCAGCTGGAAAGATAGGGATGAAGTGATTGATTATGTTTTCAAGCGGTATGGTCGCGACCATGTTGCGCTGCTTGGTATGTATTCAACGTTCCAGCAAAATGCGGTGATACGGGAACTCGGTAAAGTTTTTGGGCTGCCGAAAGCAGAGATCGACTCGTTGCTCGGGAATATGTATGCGACTTATCAGGAAGACCAGATCCAACGTACAATTCTGCAATATGGCAAACTTCTGAATAATTTCCCCAATCACCTCAGCATTCACCCCGGTGGAATGTTGATCAGCGAAGAACCAATCTATCAATACAGTGCATTAGAAATTCCGCCGAAAGGATTTTCAACATCACAACTGGATATGTTTATTGCAGAAAAGGTTGGTTTGTACAAACTGGATATTCTGAGTCAGCGGGGTCTGGGACATATCAAAGAAGCTATCCGGCTTGTCAGGCAAAACAAACAGGTCAGCATCGATATTCATGATATAGAGAAATTTAAAAAAGACAAACAGGTTGCCGCACAGATCCGCGCGGCAGATACGATTGGTTGTTTTTATATTGAAAGTCCTGCAATGCGACAGTTGTTGAAGAAATTAAAATGCGACGATTACGTCACGCTGGTAGCGGCAAGTTCTATCATCAGGCCGGGAGTTGCACAAAGCGGGATGATGCGGCAATATATTCAGCGGTTTCATAACCCGGATGATTTTGAATATCTGCACCCAAAAATGGAAGAGTTGCTTGAGGAAACTTACGGCGTGATGGTTTATCAGGAAGATGTTATCAAAGTCGCCCATCATTTTGCCGGACTCGATATGGGAGAAGCAGATATTCTTCGACGTGCCATGAGTGGTAAATACAGAGGGAAGAAAGAATTTGAAAGGATACGGGAAAAGTTTTTTGTCAACTGCACTGAAAAGAAATATCCGGATGAAATCAGCCATGAAGTTTGGCGACAGATCGAAAGTTTTGGAGGTTATTCCTTTTCCAAAGCGCACTCGGCAAGTTTCGCTGTCGAAAGTTACCAAAGCCTTTATCTGAAAACTTATTACCCGATGGAATTCATGGTAGCGGTAATCAACAACTTTGGCGGTTTTTATAAAACGGAAGTCTATGTTCACGAATTGAAAAAAACCGGCGCACGTGTATTCCCTCCGTGTGTAAATGCAAGTGATCATCTTACAACGATCCAGGGAAGGGATGTTTATCTCGGGTTCATCCATGTCCTCGGTCTTGAAGATAAAATCACAGAGACCCTTCTCGATGAACGGAATCGACATGGCAGCTATCTTCACCTCCAGGATTTCATCGAACGTACCCGGATCACGCTCGAACAATTGAACCTCCTTGTGAGAACAGGTGCACTGCGATTTACCGGAAGAAGCAAAAAGGAATTGTTATGGGAAGCGAATTTTCTTCAAAAAAAGAATCGTCAACACGTACCTGCAGATCAGTCGTTGTTCTATGAGCCGCCACTTGCTTTCAATTTGCCCGTGCTTGCAAGACACCGCCTCGATGATGCGATGGATGAAATTGAATTATTGGGATTTTCATTAGAAAATCCGTTTGAGCTCGTGGATGATGATCCGAAAAAATATCTTTTGTCTAAGGATCTGCCGGCCCATCTTGGAAAGGATGTCACCGTGCTTGGGTATCTTGTCACCATCAAATATGTACACACAATAAAAAACCAACTGATGCATTTCGGAACATTTCTCGATGCATCAGGCGAATGGCTGGATACAGTTCATTTTCCGGAACCAAGCAGGGCTTATCCTTTTCAGGGCAACGGGTTCTACAGGATGCAAGGAAGAGTTACGGAAGAATTCGGTGTTTACCAGGTGGAAGTTAAACAGATGGAAAAAGTAGGACATAAAGCACTCCCGGGTAGTTGAATGTTCTGAAATCAATCGGGAGCCCTGGTGGTAACTTACTTAGTCTCTCTGTTATTTTCTTTTCGGAATTCATCAATTTCATCGAGTTCTTCTTTCTCCATGGAGTCGAATCCTCCGGTTGAAGTGGATCCAGCTTGTTTAAAATTGTGCCTCTCGGTTTTCTGTGGGTCGGTCGTGCTGCCTGAACCACCCTGCAATTGATCTTCCTGACCCGGTCCGG
Organism: Flavitalea sp.; assembly: GCA_035526135.1. Taxonomy (GTDB): domain Bacteria; phylum Bacteroidota; class Bacteroidia; order Chitinophagales; family Chitinophagaceae; genus Flavitalea. The sequence goes on along the minus strand of DATLDA010000015.1, from coordinate 19,268 downwards.
TGCTCGTGTTGGTTTTCTTTTGTGTATTCGGAAATCCGGTTTCTTCCGGTTGTCCTACACTTTGGTTGTTATCTACTCCGGCCTGATCTCTTGAATTTTCTACCATAAAATATATTTGAATGATTAATAGGAAATTCAGTCAAAAACTTATGCCACTCTTCAGTTTATCGCCTGGATGAAACCTTCAAGTGAGGAAAGAATTCAACAAATGGATGAGCTTATCATTAAACCGGGATCATCCGGTCGTAAAAATGATCGAATTTTCAATTCAGGTAAAGTAAAATTCATTGAATATCACATAAAGCAGTCATGCAGTATAAATACGGTCATTGGTATATGAATTGCCTTTTATAATGATAGGTATCAACACTAAACCAAACTATGCATTCACAGAAAAATTCAGATGTCAGACAGAATCGGACAGGTCCATTAATAACAGCGGCGATTGTTTTAGGAATAGGCATTGCCGGTGTGATGGAAGGGATACTTTTCAATCAGCTGCTTCAATGGCATCAATTACTTTCAGCGAAAATTCCCCTCGACACTATGGATGGCAAAAGCCTGAATAATTTCTGGAATGGTGTGTTTCATTCGTTTTCCTGGTTGGTTACCTTGGTTGGTATTTTCCTTTTATGGAGCCTGATTGGCAGAAATGACGTTTCCAGGTCCAACCGTGTATTTTTCGGGGGAGTTGGCTGGGGAGTAGGTATATTCATTCTGGTAGAAGGCATAGCAAATCATTATCTGCTTTCGCTGCATCATGTGAATGAGGGAAGTGTGTATCGCAATTGGTGGGATCTCGCGTTCCTTTTACTCGGCGCATTGTTCACTTTCGGTGGGTGGTACACTACAGTGCAGAAATCGATAAAAACGGATAAACAACCTGTTAGACATGTGAGAAGAATCTATCCGGTGCAATACATTAAAAGCAAAACACGTTGAAGAGGATATGCAGGAATTTTTAAACAGAGTTACTTTGCAAAATGAGGCGCGGATCGACCTCGACCAAAACCGGGAAATTTCGTATTGGTCACAACAATGGGCGATAACTCCTAAACAACTTTACAAGGCGGTGCAGGCTACAGGCAGCAATTGTGTGAAGGAGATAAAAGAGTATCTCAGAGGAAAAGGGTTTGCTTTATAGTTAATAGAATTTTTCTTCCAGCTCATTCAGAAACGACCGTTGGCTTTCCAGAATTTTCGTTCTGGCTTCTTCAATGCTGAACCAATCCGCTTTGTCAATTTCAGGAAAGGATTTCATCTTTCCGGATCCTTTAGGCCATTCTATTGTAAAAGTATTACAGACAAGCAAAGCAGGGTCGAATTCGCCTTCGGAAATCCATGCATGGACGATCTTACCACTTTTTTGTTTTACAGGATTCAATTGAGTAAAGGGTCCTGGGGGTTCAGTGCCGAGTTCTTCACGGAATTCACGAATTGCAGCCGCAAGGGGCGCTTCATTATTGTCGAATTCTCCTTTAGGGATCGACCAGCTGCCTTCATCTTTTCTTTGGAAATAGGGTCCACCCGGATGGACTAACAGGACCTTCAGTCCTTTCTCTGCTTTTTTATAGAGAAGGATTCCTGCGCTTTTTGGAGGCATTGTACCAAAAACTTTTTTGATGGCATAAAATTACCGGGCCGGGTATTCGCCGCGATCGTCCGCATCCTTATTGTTAGTCACTTTCTCCTGACCATCTTCATCAAAACTAAGATTTGATGTGCCCTCACCATCCCATTCATCTTTCATATGGCTTGTATCCATGTCTTCCATGGTAGTTCGGCCGGTACGAAGATCTTCACCGTTTTCACCGCCGGCAGTAGTCCTGTTTTTATCCTGATTATTACCTGGGCCTGGAAATGCTTCAATGAAAGCCATAATGTCGTTTCGTAGATATAATAAAAATTCATGCCTGTCATTATGCTTTCTCAGGCGTACTGATAATGAAATTGATTCTCTGTATGCGGGTTGTTTCTGCTTTCTTTCTGTTTTCTTTATAAGAGAGATAAAAATTAAATTCTTCATTCGGAAAAAAAACCGGCAACTGCTCAATATGTTCAAATGCAACTTGCAGGTTTTTTTGAACTACTGCTCTTGCCCGTATTTCGATATTTTTCAACTTGTTCCCATTTTCCTGAAGAGGCAGAGAATACTTATCACCTTTAGTGATGACGAAAAGTTCTATATCCCGTATCATACACCGATGGTCGGCGATGTTGGTTATATCGATTTGCAGGGCCATCTTGTATATCTTTTGGGTGTACGGCCGTTCCTGAGAAAGATACCATTTCCAGCACGTTAAATAGGGTGAGAAAATTTTGAAAGTGCAGGAATTTGTTCGCCGGAAAAAAATCAGGCCGATGGCTCCCGCGAGGGCAATAGAAAATACTAACATCCAAATAAAGACTTCGGCAGACATAAGCACAGGTTGAGGATTCGCTAAAACAAGGTATAAATGTTATGCCATCTATAGGACAAGACGAATACCAAAAAAGCTGTCCGGCTCACTGTTGAATTCAGTTCGGGTTGGCTTAAAGAGGATAGTTATTTCCGCAGCACCGCTACAAAGAAGAGGACGGATACACAGCCCGCGATCGGCCTTTGCCTGTTCAGGAAAATCTTTCAATGGCATAGTTTTTTCCCTTGTAATTGAAATAATTTTTATGGAGAAAAATCAAAATGACCCGGCAAAGGATCGTTCGTCGAAAGACCAGGAAGAAGCGGCAAGGGAAGTTTATAGAAAATGGGAGGATCCGAAACAAAATAAAATGGGAAACGATATATCCTCGGAAATTAAAATTGCCAACAGTGGAGGAAAACGTGAAGGCGGGGTTGACAACGAATGGCACATGGATGAAAATTCAAAGAAGGGCGATGAAGAGGCGAAGCAGGAATCTGCACAATAGCCCAGGCTTAGTACAAAACGAGATTACCATTCAGATCCTTACTGATCCGTGTGAAGGGCAGCAGATATAGGGCATCCAGCAGTCTTCTGTTATTTCCCAATACTGTCAGTTTTACTTTGTAGATAAAATCTGTTTTGGATACGGCTTTGTCCACCGGCAAAATAGCTGCCACCAATCTCATATCATAGCTCATATAAATTAGGTTTCATGGATGAAACAAAATCACATGCCACCTCTAACAGTAGTGGATAACCGGTGGATATGTGCAGTAAATATTTTGCGTAGTTATGATCAATTTGAAAAATGTTTATTGGATCCTTATTCTTATTGCTGCAGTTCTGATTCCTTACATCGCCGGGTTAACCTGGATTTTCAGGTTTCCATTTTTTGTTCCACTCCTTTCGCCTGACGGAATTTTGAAAACCGTGATGATCCTGGTATTTTTTGCGCTAGTGGTCGCCATGATACCAGTGCTTCCTTTGCTGTTGCTCAACTTTATTCCACCGGCAATTGCTTTTTTATTCATTCAAATCTTTCATACAGGAAGAAAAGAAGGGCCTTTTATTCTTATCGGCTATCATGTGTTGTTTTTAATTACAGCTTTTTATACAGCCCGGGCAGGGAGAGAAATATTCAGGGCAAAGTTGAACCAGTGAAGGGTCAATAATGTTTTTTTGTGAAACCCGTGAATGAGAAATATACAGATGTTTTACCGGTAACCCCTCTTTGCAAAACCGGAAAATCATTTCTCAGACTACGGTAGTCTTAAGACTACCGTAGTTGGGAAAAATCTCTTTTAGAAATTCGAACAGTATTTCTCACAGCTATTTTTCAAAGTTCTGCAACCGAAGCAAAGAATTTTCTTTTAATCAACGCGGGATACACCGGAACGATGGATGAAATAAATCTATTTTCAAAAGTTTTTTTCTCATGTGAATGAAGTGGGGATGTAACGGTCAATATTCTTTATTACTATTCAAGCGCATACGTTATTTTTATAAAGCACCTCACCTGCTGAGAACTTATGCAGTTAACTCAAAGACTTCGGCACTTTGCTTTTCATTTTATCTTATTAGTAGTATTTTTTCTTACAAATGGATATTCTGACTATGTGGGATTGATCCCGGTGCAGGATATGCTACTGTATTTTCTGTTGATGTCGGGCGGTGGCGTCTTATTATTCCTGCTATTCCGGCGCCTCCTGGGTAATAATATGAAGGCGGGGATATTTGTTACCGTGTTTTTATTTTTCTGGCTGTTTTATGGTGCAATACAGGATGGATTAAAATTAATCAACTGGCTCCACGGAGTAGCGGCACACCGGTATCTTGTGCCTGGGATTATCCTTTCACTGGTGTTGTTATTCCGCTGGCTGCGCCGCACCGCGAATGATAATAATTCGTTCACCCTTTATCTTAATACACTCCTGTTGATCTGTATTCTGTATGACGTGGTGAACATTGTAACAAAAGAAGTTAAAAAAGATACAGTAGATATTATTTCCGGTAAACAGGAACCGGTCAATTTATGCAGTGATTGTCCCAGGCCCGATATCTTTTTGATTATTCTCGATGAATATTCCGGCACACGGGTCTTAAACAATTATTTTCATTATAACAACGCGCCGTTTGAAGAATTCCTTAGTAGCAAAGGATTTTATGTTGTCGCAAATCCGTCAAGTAACTATTCCGCAACACCCTTTTCTATGGCCGCTACTTTTGATATGGATTATCTTTCGTGGGATAAAAAAGGTGATGAAATGCAGGGATATGCCAGGGCGGCAAAAACAATTCCTCAAAGTCCCGTTGTACAAATATTAAAAAAGCAAGGCTATGCTTTTTACAATTATTCGATATTCGACCTCGCTGATCAACCTTCTGTTTTTCATGCCGGTTTTTTACCACTCAAACTGAACCTCATTACATTTAAGACAATTCCAAATCGGGTGCGCAGGGATTTTTTCTGGCGTGTACAGGTCCGGAATAAAGGAACAGAAGCTTTGTTAGCGTGGCTGTCCGGAAGCATTCGTTACGGAAATGAAAAAATGATCTCATTAACCAAACAGGCAAGCGCTTCCAAAACCGACCAGCCCAAATTCATTTACACCCATTTGATAATGCCACATGCACCTTATGTATTTGATAGTGCGGGAAAAAAGAACGTAGTTGATTATTCGTCACCAGAGATATCAGAAATAAAAAAACAACAGGGATATCTTCAATACCTGCAGTATACAACGGGAAGGGCAAAAGAACTTGTACAGGAAATCCTTATTAATACAAATGGCGAGGCAGTAATTATTATTATGAGTGATCATGGTTATCGGGACAGGCAAACAATGAACGGGTGTATCGACCTCAATAATAATTTCCAGGCTGTTTATCTGCCATCCCACCAGTACAAATACTATTATAATTCGATCAGCAGCGTAAACCAGTTCCGTGTGTTATTTAATTCGCTATTTGCAACGCATTTTGCACTTCTTCCTGATACCTGCAGGTTTTAGCCATCAAAAAAGTTACGTTATCCGGGCTTATGACTTTCATACCTAACGGTTACTCTTGACCGCGGTAATGATCCTTGAAGCGTTCGGATCTGATATCGGGGATTTGAACATGTGCCTTTTATGGATGAGTTTCGCGGCAAATCATTCGATGAATGGATTTTACATTTGAAATATTATTATAATTTTATAGCAGGATCATCTATTGATCCGATCATACCCTCGTGAAATCCCGTTAATCAAAAAATTTCGGGAGGAAAAATTTATGACAATTTTTGAGTTTAGAAAGCGCTCTATACGGCAGCAGGCCGCAATACTTTACAAGCATGGAGTATATATCGGCAAACGTAGTGAAGATGGAAAAATCATGTTGTTGTACCAATTAAATGCGTATTACGTAGAATTGTTTTATAATGAATACCGAAAACATATTCACTGGATAGGGTGTTTCGAATCAACGGATTTACTTGACCCCTATCTGGAAAATATGAATGTGGCAGACCTTGTCGTGTGAGACTCTCAAATCATTATTTTTGTACTCCAACCCCACCCTGTATGACGAAAGAATCTCCCATCAAGCATCTCGTTGTGTATGCTGACGACGATCCGGACGACCTGGATTTGGTCGAAGAGGCGTTTTCCCAGTATTCTGTACATGTTGATCTGATCAAATTCCAGAATGGAGAAGAAGCGCTTGATTATTTGCGAAATCATCTTCATGATGAAATCAAACCATGCCTGATCATCCTGGATATAAATATGCCCGGGATGAGTGGTAAAGAAGTTTTGATCAGGTTACGCGGTATGGACAGATTTCTCGAAATTCCGGTAGTGATGTTCACCACTTCAAGTTCGTCTAAAGATATCGAATTTGCACGCCGGCATAAAGCAGGGTTCATCACCAAGCCACTCGATATTTCGCAGATGGAACTGATCGCAGAAAAATTTATTGATCATTGCGCGGAAGACATCCGGAAAAAGATCAGGACAGAAATAAAGTGATCTTTTAAACTTCATCTATCATTAAATAATTCTCGCGCATTACTGCTATCACGCTCTGTGAGAAAAGTACGCCATGATTAATGGCAAGTGTGATCTCCCAGTCGAATTCAGCTGCTTCAAGGCAATAATGTACAATGTTTTTATTTCTGGGTTGAGTTGTTGACGTGCTCATAAACGAGGTTGAAAGGTTATCTGTTTTTACATTAGGTTTTAAAAATTAACCGCTCCCTGAAGAGCGGTTAACACTAGGCATTAATTACCTGTACCGCAGTTATGTGCAGGTCCGCAGGTACAATTTTTACAGGTACAAGATGGATTTCCGCAGGCGCCCTTGTTTTCTTTTACAAGTTCATAGCCTGATTCAATTTTTGTTTTCATTTTATTTTGTTTTGTTAACAAGACAAAAGTAGATCAGCGAACCTGCGGCACCGTTATACTACTTTGGGAAGTAGTTGTATAATTTTGGGATGGAAGAAAACTACTTCGTTTTGCGCGCGCCGATTGTTTTGAAATGAGACGGAGTCAGCCCCGTAATTTTCTTGAACTGGCTCGAAAGGTGCGCCACGCTGCTGTATTCGAGTTCATATGCGATCTCGGAAAGATTCATTTCACCGTAAACAAGCAGTTCTTTTGCTTTTTCAATTCTTTCAGTGATAAAAAAATTTTCAATTGTTCTTCCTTCCACGGAAGAAAAAAGGCTGCTCAGATAGGTGTATTCATAGTGGAGGTTATCGGAGAGATAATTAGACAGATTTAGTTTTGCATCTTTTTCATTGGTTTCATTGCGCGCTTTTTTTATCACAAGCAACTTGATTTTTTCCACGAGTCCGCTTTGCCGATTGTCGACCAGTTCGAGACCAATTGATTTCAAACTCGTATCGAGCGCGGTGAGTTGTGGTGAGGTAATATCATCCTGCAACTGAATTTCTCCTTCACGCACTTCATCAAAAGGAATGTCATTTTTCTTTAAGATATTTTCTACCGCAAGCACACAGCGGTGACAAACCATATTTTTTACAACGAAAAGTTTAGATGACATACCAGGCAAAGTTAAACAGTGAATAGATAACTGTATACGACTGAGAAAATGCGAATAGATAAACGCGAGTAGTTAGTTAACTTTAAACAATTGAGTACAAGTAATGACTTACAAAACGGAGGTATTAATAAATATAATACCAGATGAAACATTGTTAGTGTTCTGGATTAATAATCCCCTTATGCATTCCCGCATAATAATAAATGACCTTCTCATTAGACAATGCTATGAAAAAAGCAACCATCATCTCCCGGATTCTGCTTGGAATTATTTACCTGGTCTTCGGGCTTGATTATTTCCTGCATTTTATTCCTTATCAGCCGAATCACACTGGCAGGGTAGCTGCATTTAAGGCTGCACTGATGGATGTCGGATATTTTTATCCGATGATAAAATCAATTCAGATCGCAGGCGGCCTATCACTGATAACGAACCGATATGCTCCATTTTTCGCCGTGGTACTCTTCCCTATTAGTTTAAATGTATTCCTCTATCACACCATTTTAGTTCCATCAGGCTGGCCGATGGGTGTTTTGCTGATTGTCCCCAATCTGTTTTTGGGATATGCGTACCGCAACTATTATAGTGGGATGTTTATCCGGAAGCCGATTTTGTAAATGGGAAAATGCTTTATTAGACCTCTTCTTGTGGTACAAAAAATGCCGCAACTGATTGCGGCATCAATGTCGAAACTTTTGTGGTGTGGGGCGGGATCGAACCGCCGACACAAGGATTTTCAGTCCTTTGCTCTACCAACTGAGCTACCGCACCTACTGCCACCTCTCCGCTTTCACGGACAGGGCTGCAAAAATAAGGGTTCAAAGAGAATTTTGAAAAATGAAGTTTAAATCGCTTCACGACCAGGTGATCATGTATTTTCTCAACCCGCGACAGCTGACCGCCGACCGCTGATAGCCACTGCCTATGGCTCAAGGCTCATACCTCATTGCTCATTAATTTCCATATACACTCAGAAACTTAATCCGCATAATTTTTAACTGCTCCCAATTGTAATTTCCCTCCGACAATTCCTGCAGTGCAACATCCAGAGAAGAAGTTTCACACCCTTTAAAATAATCAATGATATCTTCCTGCTCATCAGCATCAAGCATTTCATCAATAGCGTAGTCAAGATTCAGCCGGGTGCCACTCGCAGCAATCGTTTCCATATCCTCCAGCAATGCATCCAGTCGCAGGTCTTTATTCTTTGCAATGGTTTCGAGGGGGATTTTTTTATCGACCTGCTGAATGATATAAACTTTATTCACACTTTTATTGACGACGCTCTTCATTACAAAATCATCCGGCCGCTCAATATTATTTTCAGCAACATATTTTGCTATCAGTTCCACAAATGGCTTTCCATAACGGAGTGCCTTTCCTTTACTCACGCCCTGACATTTTTCCAGTTCTTCGATCGTGGTCGGATACATTGTCGCCATATCCTGTAACGAAGTTTCAAGGAAAATCACAAAGGGCGGAAGGTTTTTCTTCTTCGCTTCCTTCTGCCGCAAGTCACGCAACATTTCAAAAAGCTGCTCATCTGCGGCTACGCCCGTTGCGGCCTGGGGTTCATCGTCATCATCAGCATTTGCTTCCTCAAACAGATTGTTTGCAACAATGGTGAATGACTTTGGTTTCTTTGAGAATTCCTGTCCTTTTTTCGTGATCTTCAAAACACCATATTCTTCTATGTCCTTTCGCAGATAACCCGCGAGTATCATTTGACGGATAACTGTCTGCCAATGATAATCCGGTTCATCTTTCCCAATGCCAAATTCTGCAATTCCCTCATGACGGAACATAGTGATATTCGGCGTCAGCCTTCCGATCAGAATGTTTACAACATAATCTGTCGCAAATCTTTCATCCAGTGACTTCAACACTTTCAGCAACTTCACTGCGCTTTCTTTTGCTTCGACCTGCTCTTTTGGATTTACACAATTATCACAGTGTCCACAGTTCGGGATGTCGTAATCGTTCTCGCCGAAATAACTCATCAAAATCTTTCTGCGACATACCCCGCTTTCTGCATAAGCAACGGTTTCTCCTATAAGTTGTGCGCCCACTTCCCGTTCACTTAGCGGTTTATCGCGCATGAGATGTTCAAGTTTGGAAACGTCCTTGTGAGAATAATACAGGATACATTTTCCTTCGAGGCCATCCCTTCCTGCGCGACCGGTTTCCTGATAATAATTTTCGATGCTTTTCGGAATATTGAAATGGATGACGAACCGGATATCGGGTTTATCGATTCCCATACCGAATGCGATCGTTGCCACAATTACCTGTACTTCTTCATTCAAAAACAAGTCCTGGCGTGTTGCACGCAACTTGCTGTCAAGTCCGGCGTGGTAAGCCACCGCTTTGATGCCGTTGGCCATCAGCATATCGGCGAGTTCTTCAGTTGTTTTGCGGTTGAGGGTATAGATGATGCCGCTCTTATTTTTCATCTGTACGATAAAACGGACCATATTACGGACCGTATCTTCTTTCCTGATCTTTGGAAGGATCTCATAATAAAGATTCGGGCGATTGAAAGAAGATATAAAAATGGCCGGATCTCTTAACTCAAGATTTTTTACAATATCGCTCTGCACCTTTGGTGTGGCTGTAGCAGTCAGTGCGATGATTGGAATGTCGGGATTGATCTGTACCATCATTTCTTTGAGCCTCCGGTATTCCGGACGAAAATCATGTCCCCATTCGGAGATACAATGCGCTTCATCAACGGCAAAAAAGGAGATCGTCAGATCACTAAAGAAGTCGAGATTTTCCTGCTTGGTAAGCGTTTCGGGCGCTACATATAACATTTTTGTTTTTCCCGATTGGAGGTCAGACTTTACGGTAAGTATTTGTTTTTTCGTCAGGGTGGAATTGAGAAAGTGAGCCACTTCATCAAAGCTGCTGTAGCTTCTAACGAGATCTACCTGATTTTTCATCAGTGCGATCAGAGGACTCACAATAATTGCTACTCCATCGCTCAGCAGCGCAGGAAGCTGATAACACAGACTTTTACCACCGCCGGTTGGTTTGATCACGAAGGTATCTTTGCCGGCAAGAACGTTTCGGATTATTGCTTCCTGGTTTCCTTTGAAGGTGTCGAAACCAAAATTGTCGTGTAGCGATTGATGCAATTCAGACAATGCTTTTTTGCCTGTTGCCTTAACGATTTTTTCTTTTGTCGCAGTAGTTAATTTGGTTTGTTTCTTTTCTGTTGTTGCCATTTTCTCAAAATTTCTCTTCGTCACGAATAATTTATCTGAACCATGCACTCATGTTGCTAGCCAGGCTGTTTTTTAGTAAGCTCCTCATCATTCGTTTGGCCTCAGAAAATTTCCTGAGGATGTAGTTTAGCCGTTCAATTCATCCGGACTTCAGGCAGGCAAAGCTGGCAGCAGAATAAGGGACGCGAATTTACTTCATTTTAACTGTTGTGACAAGGATGAGGGGAAGCTTTTAACAAAATGGCAGTCAGCAATCAGGTATCGGCAGTCCCAGCCTGACAATAGGCAGATTTTAATAATTAAGAACTCGGGTTTCAGCTTTAAATCATCTCATGCTAAAAAATCAGCGAAATTATCTTTCAAAATTCATTTGGTCGTCCTCAACTCAGGTTGGGATACCTGATACCCGATACCTCATACCTTTGCTCCAGCTCATTCCACACCCAAAATTTTCATACGTTTGCCCGGAATATGACCGCTCAACCTTTCCCGGGCATCAAAGAAGTTGGATTAAGAACGATACGGCTTGAAGCTGCAGCGGTTGCGGGCCTCGAACCAATGATCAATGACCAGTTCGAAGCAGCTGTCCAGGCGATTTATGCTGCCAAAGGCCGGCTTGTGGTAAGTGGCATTGGGAAAAGCGGCATCATAGGCCAGAAAATTGTAGCAACACTCAATTCTACGGGAACTCCCGCCATTTTTTTACATGCAGCCGATGCGATCCATGGAGATCTAGGAATGATACAACAGGATGATGTTGTAATGGTGATCAGCAAAAGCGGTGAATCGCCCGAGATCAAAGTGCTTATTCCGCTGATCAGGAATTTTGGAAATATCATCATTGCTGTTGTGGGAAATCTGTCTTCTTATCTTTCCAGTCAGGCGCATATTGTTTTAAATACAACTGTTCAACAAGAGGCTTGTCCGAATAACCTTGCACCTACTTCAAGCACGACGGCACAACTTGTAATGGGAGATGCACTCGCGGTAGTATTGATGGAGATGAAAGGTTTCGGTACCGATGATTTCGCAAAGTTTCATCCCGGAGGAATGCTGGGAAAAAAACTTTACATGAGGGTGGCGGATCTCTATACAACCAATGAAAAACCATTTGTATCATTGAAGTCGGGATTAAAAGAAGTGATCGTGGAGATAAGCCGGAAAAGGCTGGGCGTTACGGCTGTATTGAATGAAGAGAATAACCTCGCCGGCATTATCACTGATGGAGATCTTCGGCGGATGCTGGAGAAAAATTCTTCATTTGAAAATGTAATCGCATCAGATATTATGACGAGTTCTCCGAAATCTATCCGGCCGGAACAATTGGCCATTGATGCGCTCGATTTGATGCGTACCCATGATATCACACAGTTGGTTGTCGCAGACGATTCTGCCTATCTTGGGATCATCCATCTACATGATCTCGTCCGGGAAGGATTAATATAAATTCGATACAGCGGGCCGGTCCCGTTTTATCCATATAAAATAAAAATGAACAAACATCATTATGTAGTGATCATGGCAGGTGGGATTGGCAGTAGGTTCTGGCCAATGAGCAGAACAAATTTTCCCAAACAGTTTCTTGACATTCTTAACACCGGAAAAACACTGATTCAGTCGACTTATGAACGATTTGCTTCCTTTATACCGGCAGATAATATTTTCGTTGTAACCTCTAATGAGTATGTCAATATTGTAAAGAATCAATTGCCGGTGTTGCCCTTGCAAAATATCCTGGGAGAACCTTCGCGTAAAAATACAGCCCCGTGTATCGCCTATATTTCTTTCAAGCTGCAACAAACAGATCCCGAAGCTTCATTGATTGTAGCGCCTGCAGATCATTTGATTCTTGATCCGATCGCATTTACCAAAGTGTCTCTCGAAGCGCTCGCTTTTGTAAATAAACACAATGCATTCATTACCCTCGGCATACAGCCTACCAACCCGAACACCGGGTACGGGTATATTCAATATGAGCAACAGGCCGTAACGAATAATGTGTATAAGGTAAAAACGTTTACAGAAAAACCCAATATCGAACTTGCGAAAACTTTTGTTGCAAGCGGAGAGTTTTTGTGGAACGCGGGTATTTTCATCTGGCAGGTAAAAAATATTATAACAGCCTTCGAAAGGTATTTACCTGACATGTTCGACCTTTTTTCTTCAGAGAAAGAAAAGTTCAATACTACAGGTGAACAAGCCGCATTGCAAACGATCTATCCGCTTTGTACAAATATTTCTATCGACTTTGGTATCATGGAAAAAGCCGACAACGTTTATGTGATTCCTTCTTCGTTCGGATGGAGCGATCTCGGTACATGGAACAGTGCATATGAGAATCTGCATAAGGATAATCTATCCAATGCCATTGCGGGAAATCAGGTAATGTCGTTGGATGCAAAGCGATGTATTGTACATACGCCAAATGATAAACTTGTAGTGTTGCAGGGATTGGAAGATTTTATCGTGGTAGATACACATGATGTACTGCTGATCTGTAAGAAAGAAAAGGAGCAGGACATCAAAGATTACGTGGCTGAAGTGAAAAGAAATAAGGGAGACAAATTTTTGTGAAAAATTTAAAATTGAAAATTAAAAAGTCAAGGATGCAGTAAAAGAAATTGATTCTCGCATTGTATTCATTTTTTTGCATTTTTAATTTTACATTTTTCATTTGAATCATGATTCCGTTCTACAACATATTATTCCTCGACATTGAAACAGTGCCTCAGCATGCCACGTATGATTCTTTGCCCGAAGCGTCTAAGCCGCTTTGGTCAAAAAAAGCGGAATTGTTATTGCGCAACCGCGATGATGCTACCGTCGAAAGTATTTATGATCGCGCGGGCATCTATGCTGAATTCGGGAAAGTAATCTGTATCAGTTGTGGCGTACTATGCGGAAACGGCAATGGCAAGAAGTTGTTGCTGAAATCTTTTTATGGAGAGGATGAGAAACAGTTATTGTCTGAATTTTGTGATATGCTGAGCAAGTGGACGATGGAGGGAAATAAATACCTGTGTGCGCATAACGGCAAAGAATTTGATTTTCCTTTTCTCTGCCGCCGGATGATCATCAATGATGTTTGTATGCCCTCAATTCTTGCGATCAGTGGGAAGAAACCGTGGGAGATACACCATCTCGATACAATGGAAATGTGGAAGTTCGGGGACTATAAAAATTATACATCACTTAATCTCCTCGCGCATGTGCTCGGAGTGCCAACACCCAAAGATGATATTGATGGAAGTATGGTAGGTCATGTCTTTTGGACGGATAGGGATATTTCACGGATCGTACATTATTGTCAGAAAGATGTGATCACGGTGGCACAGGTATATATGCGTTTGAATCGTGAGTCGCTCATTCCTCCCGAAAACATAGAAATCAAATAACATGGAGCGGCAGAATTTTTCATCAGGCGCCAAATGGGAATCCATAGTCGGGTATAGCCGTGCAGTACGTATCGGAAACATTATTGAGGTCACCGGGACCGTTGCTGTGGATGAAAATGACCAGGTTGTTGGTGGTACAGATGCATATCTCCAGGCAAAATTCATATTACAAAAGATTGAAAAAATACTGATGAAAGCCGGGGCTTCTATGAAACACGTCATCAGAACCAGAATGTTTGTTACAGATATTTCACGTTGGGAAGAATATGGCAAAGCGCATGGAGAGGTCTTTCATACTATCAGGCCCTGTACGTCGATGATAGAGGTGAAAGCGCTGATAGCACCCGAATATTTAATAGAGATAGAAGCAACCGCAATTTTATAATTTCTTTGCGCCTTTGCTTTCTTTGCTTCTTTGCGAGAAATATTTCTTGAATGAAACCGTATTTACAAAGTAAGCTTCCTGATGTAGGCACCACGATCTTCACTGTGATGAGCGTTCTTGCCAATCAACATAAAGCAGTCAACCTCGGTCAGGGCTTTCCGGATTATGATATGCCGCAGGAATTGGTGGAACTGGTAAGTCGCGCTATGCGTGACGGGAATAACCAGTATGTGCACATGAATGGATACATTCCCCTACGTGAGGCGCTCGCCGGAAAGGTACAGCTGCTGTATTCTTCTATTGTCGATCCGGAATCACAAATCACCATTACACCCGGTGGCACCTATGCGATTTATACTGCAATCACTGCAATCATTCAACCGGGCGATGAAGTAATCCTTTTCGAGCCGGCATATGATAGTTACATACCGAACGTCGTCATCAATGGCGGCATACCTGTTCTGATGGATCTTCCCTTCCCGGATTATTCCATCGACTGGGAAAAAGTGAAGGCGAAGATCACGGAGAGAACAAGAATGATAATTATTAATTCACCGCATAATCCAACCGGTGCTGTACTGCGCAAGAAAGATCTGATGGCTTTACAGGACCTTGTCCGAAATACAAATATTATTGTTGTTTCGGATGAAGTATACGAACATCTCATTTTCGATAATATCGATCACGAATCCATCCTTCGTTATCCCGATTTGATAGAAAGAAGTTTTGTATGTTTTTCTTTTGGTAAAGTATATCATTGCACAGGATGGAAACTCGGTTACTGTATCAGTTCGCCGGAATTGATGAAAGAATTCCGGAAAGTGCATCAGTTTAATTGTTTCAGTTGCAATTCACCGGCGCAGGTCGGACTGACCTCTTATGTATCGAAAAAGGAAAGTTATGTGGGGTTACCAACTTTCATGCAGCAGAAACGTGATGCATTTGCAACGCTGATGTCGTCCACGCGATTTACCCCCCTACCTAGTTATGGGAGTTATTTTCAGTTGTACCGGTATGACCGGATCAGTGATGAATCTGATAAAGATTTTTCCATTCGCATAACCAAAGAATTCGGAGTGGCGACGATCCCCGTATCTGTATTTTACAAATCGGGGAAAGATGACAGGGTAGTTCGTTTTTGTTTTGCCAAAAAAGTAGAAACATTAGAAGCGGCGGCGGAAAGATTGGTGAAAGTGTAGGAGCTGTGAGCGGTGGGTGATCAAAGGTGGGGTATCGGCTATCAGGTATCAGCTATCCCATCAAACTACGGAATAGGAAATGCAATTATTTTAATATAAGACAAGGGACAGCTGATACCTGATAGCTGATACCCGTCAAAATAAGATTTTCATCATGTCCAAAATCAACACCATCATCTTCGATCTGGGCGGCGTTCTCATAGACTGGAATCCGGACTATGTTTTCAAAAGCGTGTTCAATAAAGAAGAAGAAATGAAATGGTTTTATTCGAATATCTGTACCCCCGACTGGAATGAAGAACAGGATGCGGGACGAACTTTAACAGAGGGTACTGAATTACTGGTAAAACAATTTCCGCAACATGAAAAAAACATTCGGGCTTATTATGACCGGTGGGAAGAAATGCTTGGTGGCCCGATAGACGGCACAGTAGAAATATTCCGAAAGTTGAAAAAAAATCCTTCGCTGAAATTCTATGCGCTTACCAACTGGAGCTACGAAACGTTTCCAATTGCTTTGAAAAAATATGAATTCCTGCATTGGTTCGATGGCAAAATGGTAAGTGGTGAAGAAAAAATGCGTAAACCATTTCTTCAATTTTATCAACTGCTCATTGATCGGTTCAAAATCGATCCAACACGTTCTGTATATATCGATGATAATGCACGCAATCTTCCTCCCGCTGCTTCATTGGGGATGTCTACTATTCATTTCAAAAATCCGGAGCAGTTTGGTGATGAGATGCAAAGGCTGGGTTTGAAGTAGGCAGTCAGCGGTCAGCGGTCAGCGGTCAGCGGTCAGCGGTCAGCGCAAAATTATTACTTCCGCAAGATCGTAAATTCCTGTAATCATTAATTAATCAGAGTGGGACAGCTGAATGCTGACAGCTGATAGCTGCATGGTTACACCCAGGGTTTGTTAAAACCCCTTAACTCCTCCTTTTCTTCACTTTTCCCTAACAAGCGTTCCTCCAGCTCATGCGTTCTAACTGAGACAAGGAGGAACATATATGAAACACCTAACTCTACTTAGCACATTATTGGGAATCATGATTCTCATCTCATGCCGCACCAGCCAGAAATTCCAGGCTCAAACCGGCGAAGACAAGGCCTTATTCAAAGCGATCAATGAATTGAACCGCAAACCTGACAATGCAAAAGCACAATCAGACCTGATTGTTTTTTATCCGCAGGCAAAACAATATCACGAAGAGATGATTGCCGGGTATAACAACAGCAATGACATCAACCGGTACGACAAAATACTCGTACAGCTGAATGCCTTACAGCATATCTACAATAGTATTATGGCTACCCCGGGCACAGCTTCCCTGCTTAAACCAAAAAGCTATGTAAAAGAAATTGAAGCTGTTCGTGAAGAAGGTGCGGAAGTGTATTACAGGCAGGGTTTGGATTTTGCTGCACTTGAAGGCAGGTCCAACAACCTGAATGCCTACAAGGCTTTTCATAAATCAAACGATTTTATTGCGGGTTATAAGGACGTTACCGGATTGATGAAAGATGCCTACCAAAAAAGTATAGTGCACATTGTTATCAATCCGATTGAAGACAGGAATATCTATTTCACAAATTGGAGTGCTAACGATTATACTTACCGGCCGGAGGAGTACCAGCAATTGTTGGTGAATGAACTAAGCGGAGCAGCAAGTAATGGATTTCCTGCTCGATTTTATACCGACCGTGAACTCAGAAGAACCGGACTCAGGCCTGATTGGGCAGTTGATATCCAATGGGTCAATATTGATCCGATTCAGTCAACACCACACACGTACAGCCGTGAAGTTTCCAGGGAAATTCAGATCGGATCTGATACCTCAGGAAAGCCTGTATATAAAAATGTAAAAGCAATATTACAGGTAACAGAAAGAAATTATGGTATGCGCGGTGATCTTGAATATCGTGTGAACGATCTGGTTGAGAACCGATCCATTGATTACGGAAGATTAAACGATGATGTGAGCTGGACAGAAAGATATGCAACTTATCGCGGTGATTCGAGAGCATTAAGTCAGCAAGACTGGGCACTGATAAACAATCAAAACGGGTATAACAGAAATCCCTCCAGGAGTGAGGTCATGAATTCTCTGATGAGAAAAATGTATCCTGACCTTCGCCGGAGAATACAATATTCATTAAAATAATTTGGGACGGTTTCTTAGTAGTTGGATTTGGATAAAGGGGGGCTTCGGGCCTCCCTTTTTTAATTTTTTGCATTGTCAGTTTCTATAACGGGCTTTTGACTTCTTGTCTGAACATGCAGCGAACGTCGGCCTGTTTTGTATACTTCGCTGGAAAGCGTAGTGCGTATTTTATCCGATCGTTTCCTGCTCACATAATATCCTTTAAAAATATCGCTGCTTTTTTCTTCAAAAGAAGAATTGTACAAATGAAGTTGTTTCCATTTTCCCGGGCTTTCTTCGATATAACAATTCACATCATCGAAAAAGAAATGCCCATTTCCATTCACCGCGGCATAGAACCACAATTTCCATGCTAACGGATCTACTGTTCCTACAATTGTATACACTGTCCAATCCTGTTCCTGACGATTTTCTATTCTAAAATCACTATTCAGATAATCATCATTGTTTTTTCCGACGCCGATTCCGTGTATCCTTACTTTAGAAATTGTATCAGCAGGATTTGATTTTACAGCAATTTCATAACGGAAATTCTTGCCACGGTAATTCACTGCAGGCACTTCTTTCACAAAATAAAATTCTTCAGTAAAATGATAATAGTTGGCCTGCTGGGCTTCTGTGATGAGGCACAATAAAACGGGAAGGAGGAAAAGCGTGGCTTTCTTCATAGAACGGATTTATTAATAATAAAACGATCAAAGAAGGGAAAAAGTATGAGAAAGCCTCGGGTACAACAGATCCTGAATTCATCTAAAAGTCTGATACCCATTTAATAATGGGGCCACTTCAATTTGCAGTTATTCAAATAGGCGATAAACAATCCAACTCATTCCATAAGCCAGGGCTGTCATATAAATCAATTGGATCAAAGGCCATTTCCAGCTCTTTGTTTCCCTCTTCACAATAGCGAGCGTGCTCATGCACTGCATGGCAAAGACGTAGAAAACCATTAATGATAAACCGGTTGCGAGCGTATATACTTTCGATCCATCGGAGCGTGTAGCCAGTTGCATTTTTTCGCGAAGCTTCAAATTGGAATCATCTTTTTCTTCTCCGATGCTGTACAATGTCGCCATGGTGGCTACAAAAACTTCACGGGCTGCAAAGGAAGTGACGAGAGCAATTCCAATTTTCCATTCATATCCGATCGGTCTGATCACAGGTTCAAGAGCCGTTCCGATAATTCCCGCATAAGAATTTTGCAGAAGCACAGAATTTTTTTCACGCAAAAGCTCCTTACTTTTCTGCGGGTTTGTAGCAATTTTCTGATCGTATGCAGCTGTAACTTTTTTTATCCGTTCAGGAGGACCATAACTACTCAATCCCCATAAAATAAGACTGATGACCATGATCACTTTTCCGGCATCAAAAACAAAAATCTTCGCCTTATTGATCATCGTCATGAATATGTTATTCCACCGGGGAGCGCGGTATACCGGCAATTCAAGT
>DATLDA010000086.1:0-6895 GCA_035526135.1 Flavitalea sp. | reverse complement strand
CGGCGGCGGTATGGATTGTGCCATCCAGTTTCGGGTGTGGTTCGACGGTTTTCGCAACGATGACAATGTTGGCTCCTTCCCGCGCGAGGCGGATGCCGATCTCTTTACCGATACCCCTGCTGCCCCCGGTAATCAAAACAGTTTTGTTTTCGAATAGCATAATAATAGCAATTGGATAAACTCCCCGGAGGGCTGTAAGTGGAAAATACCTGTCTGACCAACAATCAGACCCTATAGAACTATAAATATAAACGCTTTATGATGCAGGTTAAAATATAGGGTGAATCTACGAGCGGCCGTACTAGTAATTTTACGAATTACCCTGTAATTAATGAACCCTGAAAACTCAGTATCACTGCTCTTGTCCACAGACCTATGTGGATATATCTTTGTTAAATCAGTTGTATGACTGACGGATGTAAGAAAAACCAATATCCAGCCCTGCACCGAAAGGGGGTAAAAACCAGATCCAGAAAATCCTAAGAAAGACCAAATCCAGTTCGAAAAACCAAATTACATCCCGGTCATTCAAACAGAGAAACCAGTCCAAAGTCCAAAAAACCAGTATCCAAATCCTATCGAAACACACAAAATTTGTACCTATTGATGACCTGTTGGTAAGGGTTCGTACAAAGACTTTGAGCAGTCCCGGAGAGTATCCGGGACTGTTTCATTTTAAAGAGGTGTGTAAAGAGTTATAGTAATCGCAGACTACGGTTTTCTTAAGACTACGGTAGTCTTTACCTAATTATATATTCTCATTCGATAACAATTCTGAAGGTATTTTGTGAGATTCCGGTAGTATTCTGCTTCTTCCAAGGCGCTTTTTTCAAAAATTTTCCTGACTGCAATTATATAATAATGAACAGACTACCGTAGTCTTAAGAAAACCGTAGTTTTTATTTATCGCGAACACATCTGAATCCTACCGTGGCATTGCGCTCAAAACCCGGAGAGACCCGAAGCAAAAATTGCCGGTAATGCAGTTCCCGCGGCCCTCCCTGCACATACCACCAGCTGGAAGATGGCTTGAAATAACTACCCCCCTTTAGCATGATGTATTCATAGTTACCCGTCATATAAAGATCATTGGTAAGCTGCCAAACGCTTCCTACGAGGTCCTGCAGGCCATAGGCATTGGCGCCCTTCGGGTGTTTCCCTATTGGATCCGGTTTCCCGTTTCCAAGATTTGCATAAGCTGAATCAATACCACTAATCGATATGACAGTCAGCGATTCCGTAACGACTTCTTCTTCCCGTTTAACCTGATTTTTTTGCACCCATGGCCATTCATTCAAGGTGGGTGTTTGTGCAGCATACTGCCATTCAATTTCTGTTGGCAATCTTTTACCCGCCCAACGGGCATATGCCACTGCATCTTCGTAACTGATATATACCACTGGAAAATCTTTTAGCGCCGGAGGCATTTGACCTTTGTTCCAATGTTTCAAAAAATTCGTTGTGTCGAATGGTTTATACTTTGTAGATACAATGAATTGTTTAAAGTCACCATTCGTAACAGGAAATTTATCCATATAAAAAGAAGACATCTCAAACGTGCTGTCAACATCCTGGCGGGGGTAAGGAATAAATTCATCACCATGAGATTCTCTGAACGTAAACCGACCAGATGGTATGAGGACCATATTGTCACTACTAACTTTCCCGCTTTTCTCCAGCGTTTTACTCACCACAGAAATTCGCCTGGGTATGCCAGGTAAGATGGTAACTATGTCTTCATCGAGTAAGTTATCTCCGTCAAAAAGTTGAATAACGACCTCTCCTTCATACCGGCCGGTATTATACAGAGTAGTTTGCGTCTGATCACTTAATGTAACATCATGCGATGTCCCATCATAACCAGGTTTGCCTTGCCAGATCTTCATTAACGTCCCCTTGCCGCATATAATCTTTAATTGGTTTCCGGTGATCGAACTTCTTATGAGTATTGGCAATCTTGCTATGCAATCAACTTCCCCTTCATTGTTGCTTCCCAGCCATTCTTTATTGAATGCATCGGTGGATGCAGTGATCATCCACTTCCCATTCACTTTTTCAGGATACAGCAGGCGGTGATGCCATAGGTCAACAAAATGATGGTTCGCATCAGGAGCCACTTCAAAAAGTTTTCCTGAAAAGCCCTGCGGCTGCGTGCTAAAGACAGTGTAAATGATTTTTTCAGAGGCAACCCATTTGTTAACCCAGATACTATCGGCTGCAACTTCAACCAAAGGGGTATACTGGGAAGAGGTGAAATTTTGCGTATTCTCACGTAGAATTCTTGTTGTTCTACCAAGATATTTATACTGCTCTTCGGCCCAATCAGGAAATCCCGGTGCAAAAAGATTGAGCTCTGTACCATATCCATTAAAGAAAGAAGTTGCAAACTCCCTTTTGATTTTTTCTTTATATAATTCTGCTACTCGAAAAATGGCAAAATCAGGTTTGATAAATTTGTTCAGGTTTAGCATAGGCGGATAATACAAAGCATTATGCACCCTTCCGGACACAATGCCTGGCATGTCCTTAACAATTGCCATTCCTTCGCTATACATTACGACGCCCTTTCTGACCTTGTCTGCTGTTTCCTGTAACTCACGACTTGATGCACCGCGTGTATCCAGCACGACACCATCGGCAGAAGTCGATTGAATCAATTTTTTCAATCCTGCGAGATGCCCTTCATTTCTCGTGCTTTCATCCCATGGATTATAACAAATAAAAAAGCGTGTTCCATTCTTCCTCATTTCGGTTGCCTGTTGCCGTAAGGTTGTAAGCCCCCCGGGTAAATCACGGAACAGGTCGAACTGATTGCGTTGGTCTAGTCCCAGTGAAGGCCAGGTAGGCCAGATGCCTATCACATCATCGCCTCCATACAATTTTTTTCCTTTGCGGATAAAATCCGAAAGATGATACTTCCCATCGTGATGATCGAAAAAAACTTTGTTCCAGGCCATAATGAGATGCATCACGTAGGAATGACGGATCCATTGCAGATCAGGCCGGCTGAATAAGGTGCTATCAAATTTTTCAAGGTCATATAAAAACCTGTCACGAAACATCAGTGCAAGCCCCTGCTGCCATTCGCCTGAATAAAAATCAATGTAGAAAAAATAAGTTACTGATCCCCCGGGATATAATGCTGTTTCAAACCTGCGTCGCAAACCATTATGCACACTCATGCGATCCCGCCGGGCGAGTGCACAAATTGTAATCTGATTATTAACCGGAACACATGAAAACCCGAGTTCCCAGGCATTATCCGGACAAATCACATTGACTGGTAATTTACCCGGTAAAAATAAATGTGTCCGTGACAGTGTGTGATCACCTAGTCCTGTAATGTAAACATGCTCTTTGGAGACACCGAAGGGAACTATGTTTGAAAGTTCCACAGTATCGGAAGACAGGTTGGTGAAAGTGATAGCGTAACGCAACCGGTTCAAGGTGTCGCGTTTATCCACACGGATGCCGATAATTTTACTGATCGCGCCATTCGCGGCTACTTCAATTGTGGAGTATAGCTGCTTCTTGATTTCAAAAGTTGCAAGCGGCAACACTTTATCCGGCCGAACCGCATTCCCCTCAATTCGGATGAATTCATCGACGCGTCCATTGATGACACTGATTTCCCTTAACTGTTGGGCAGCAGGAGAAAAATGAAAGAATAGAAATGCAACTAAAAAAACTTTGCCCATACGGAATATAATTTCATCGCGGGTACAAAGTAAGCAAACGCGCAAAGAGAAGTTTTTTTCTTTGCACGAAGATTTTTTATTGCAGTTATTGAAGAACCGATTATGCCAGATCTACTACCGGTTTGTTCAGAAGTATTTTTTCAATTTCTTCCATGGTGCCTTCATCAAGCTTTTGCATTACTTCCAGAGATTTCAGATTTTCCTCCAATTGTTCTTTCCGGGTAGCGCCCAGGATTGCAGTGGTTACATTCGGATTCCTGATTGTCCACGCGATTGCAAGGGATGCAAGTGATACACCCAACTTTTGAGCGAAGGTTGTGAGTTGCTTTACTTTTTTCATCTTTTCTTCCTGTATCCATCGATCTTTCAGCCATTCAAAGCCGGGGATTGCCAGTCGGGAGCCTTCCGGAAAACCGTCATTGTATTTCCCAGTCAGAAATCCGGCTGCCAGAGGACTCCAGATGGTTGTGCCCAAACCCACATTCCGGAAAACAGGAAGGTAATCCTGTTCCATCCGGAAGCGTTCGAACATATTATATTGAGGTTGCTCCATGACAGGGGCAATTAAACCGAACTGGTTGGCAACGCGATGGGCTTCCATGATTTCAGCGCCACTCCATTGACTTGTGCCCCAATACAAAATTTTGCCCTGCAAAATGAGGTTGTGCATTGTCCACACAACTTCTTCAATAGGTACATTCGGATCCGGCCTATGACAAAAATAAAGATCAAGATAATCGAGTTGTAATCGTATTAATGCTTCGTGGCAGGCTTCCACAAGATGTTTCCTGCTCAGACCTGTCTGATTCGGTTTATTGTCTTTCCCACGCCAACCAAAAAAAGCTTTGGAGGAAACGGAATAGGATGTGCGATCCCAATTCTTTTTCTTCAAAACCCGCCCCATCATTTTCTCACTTTCTCCCAGCGCATAGGTCTCCGCGTTATCAAAAAAATTAATGCCTCGCTCATAAGCTATGCCCATCAGTTCGTCTGCGCTGCTATCATCAATTTGTTTGTGAAAAGTGACCCAACTGCCAAAAGATAGTACACTTAGTTGCAAGCCTGAGCGGCCAAGTCTGCGGTATTCCATATAAGTTCCTGGTTCTTGGTTTTTAGTTCAAAGTTGTTAATTAAGTCAATGACGATTTATTACAACCAATTAAGAGAATTGTTTTTACAGGGATAACCAAAAAAACCATGGTTTTTCGGTCACGAAAATGTAAACTAAGAACCCGAAACTTAGAAAACTAAACACTTCTTTTATTCAAACTGACCTTTCCTTGTCAGTATCCGGCTGTTGCCGACGCCAAAGAACCAGTATTCTGAAAGATCCTGTTTCGCGCGCAGCCCTTCCGTTGCGAATATGATCTTATCTGGTTGCCGTACTTCAACAAACTTATCCGTGTAAAATTCCTGCTTGTTCTGGTCCCACCATAAAACCGAAGTTTTTAATGTGTCACCCTTAGCTTTATTAATGACAACAACACTATCCCGTAAATAAACTTTTCTTTCATACTCACGGTATTTTGCATAGCGTGCATCCATAATACTTTCAACAATCCCGACAGTATCAAAGAAATCGACATGGAGCGTTCGTGGAAATTCAATGTAGGAAGAATCAGTAACATAACGTAACATGTAAGGAGCGGTCAGTCTTGCCTTCATGCGCGCTTCCTGGCTGAGATAGCTCTCAATGTTGAATCCTTCTTCGATTGCCGTTTTTTTTGCGAGCAGATCATTGACCTGTTTCACATCGTTCTCACAACTGCAAAGAAAAAAGCAGCCAAAGGCTGCCTGAATCAGATAATATAAAAACCGTTGAGGCATTATTGGTACTTAGACTTGAGGAACCAGACATCACTCAATGTAAACCCGATCGATACGCGAAAGAAATTTTCCCTGATCAGATTGTCTTTATTTCCACGCTGGCCGAATTCAAAAGAAGTATTGATCATTGTAAACTGGTTGGTATATGCAGCTTTCCTCATGGGCAATCCGGCCCCAAGCGAAAAACTCCATACGGGTAAATCTTTGTCCACCACAACATAGTCTTTCCCTACACTGAAACCTGCGCGGTAATTTACATGGCTCCAGTAATTTTTAGAATCTCCGCTATTTGGAACAATCTGACCGCCAACATGCAGCTGCCAGCTGTTTTGTACAAAATCTTTTTCATTGAAGAAGCGGTAATCAGACCATTTACTCGTTGTATAATCAACACCAAACATCCATTTGTTTGCTTTGTCGATCATAAAACCGAACCCATAGGAAGATGGATATATTACTTCACCATCCAGATTTTTTTCTATCGCCACACTGTCAATCTGCTTTCTTCCGCTCTCACTTTCAGTATAAGTTTCACGGATAATATCTTTTGTCGCATTCAGAGTATGTTTCATATTCCCGAAAGCACCTAAACGCAACCACGTACTCTTATTCATTTTGATGGCATATTGAACTCCTGCATTGAGAAATATACCGCCATAGTTTGCTTTTGTTTCGTGATTGGACCTATAATAAAACACGTCTGCTGAATCAGGAATAAATGTCCGACGTGTGCTGTAGTCTTTTGATCCAAAAAGATAACCGACATTTATTCCCACAGAAAAATTCTTAATGCCGATGCCGGTTCCTGCATATACTTCATAAGATCCCCCATTTCCTTCAAACAACGTATGCATACTGTCTACCCCTGCAAGTCTTTCGTTCCTTTCAATTTTATAGGATATTCTGGTTAGAGGTCTGAGTCCGAAATTCATTCCCCAATTCTTCTTCTTGTTTAAAGGAACACCCAGTTGAACATAAGATATATTCGGACTGGCAGCACTGAATTTCCTCGGAGGATTAACCGATCTGATGGTACGGCTGTCAATGCCAAGACCAATATCAAGTGTCGTCAGCTTCAACCGCGAATAAGATGCAGGATTCAAAAAGTTGACGGACTGAATATCGTAATAGGCAGCAGAAACACCGCCCATCCCACGAGACAAAATGTTTTGCGGCGAGAGAATATCGCCTATACCGTAACGTGAGTAAGGAGAATTTTCAGTTTGCGCGCTGAGATAAAACGTACAAAGAAAAAAAACAGTAAATGAAAACAGAACTTTCTTACAAATTGTGCTCACTGATCGCATACAAGCCTATATAAATTAGATGAGGGTCTGCAAATATCTTCTTTTTGAGATGGCAGGCAAAAT
>DATLDA010000008.1:0-6768 GCA_035526135.1 Flavitalea sp. | reverse complement strand
ATTGTCAAGAATTTGAATTTCCATGCCTTCATAAGCTGCATCGCCTTCTGCAGGTGTTCGAATTCCCAGACCATTATTAGCACCCGGTGTTAACTGAAATTCGAAACGAAAAATAAAATCTGCATATTCATCTTTCGTGTAAAGGTTGCCGTGACTTCCTTCCTGCGGCTCTATGACCAGATTACCATCCCTGATCGTGTAATCTGATTTGTTGCCGATCCATTTATCGAGATCATCGCCATTGAATAAGATTTCAAATCCTTCCGTACTTTCCTGCGCGGTAAGTTTGCCAGATGGCACGGTATTCAACTCTTTTATAAAAATATTTCTATAGGCAACATAAGTTCCATGTGCCTGCAATTCTATTTGTTCTTTGGGGAAGATAGGAAGTGAACGGTCCCAGTAATTTTCCATTACCACTTCATCGGTAACAAGTTTGCCATTGAGGAATACTGTGACTTTATCACTTTTCATGATTATATGAAATGTATTCCACTCGCCGATTGCATTATCAGAAAGCAGCAACGGTTTGCTCTGGTTTTTCTGGTTATTATACAATCCACCAGACCCCACCTGAGCACCTACATCGACACGTGCCGTATCCCAGATCTGCACCTGGGGACTTCCTCTTAAATAAATTCCTGCATCACCTGCTTTGGTGATCTTCCAGTCGGTATACATTTCGAAATCGCCGTACTGTCTTACTGTACATAAGTTTTCACCATGACCCGTGAATACAAGCACACCGTCTTTCACTACCCATCCTTCCTGCATGTTCCGGTCAGCAATGACTTGTTTTTTTGACAGGGAATCTGCCGGCATTTTCATACGTGCAATGGGATTTTCCACCAATCCTTTCCACCCGGTAAGATCTTTACCATTGAATAAAGCAACCCAGCCGGGCCCGCGTTGCATATCGGCAATATATTTCTCCACTCCCTTTTTCTGGTATTCTGCATCACCACCCTTCAGGGCACCTATGGTTTTTTTCAATACAGAGCGAACAGTATCACCATTAAGACTGTCATTTGAGGTAATGATATTCATGACCGACGTGGCCGCCTGTTGCTGCAAGGAGGCATCATCCAGATATTGACCGACAAATAAAAGCGAGAGAAATGTCCGGCAATTACCTGCTTCGCGGATGATGAATTGTTTTTGGCGGTTCGTTTTTGCTTTTTCCATTCCCTGTTCGAGGAACAACAATTTTTGTTCTTCCGGAATTTTCAGATTTCCAACAACCTCGAGGTACGCATTGAAAGCATTTTCCTGTTCGCTTCCTTCATTCGTAGCGATCTGATATAAATGTCTTGCTGCTGCAGCAGTAGCTGATTTTGCGAATGCATTGATCACTGCTTTTCTGTTTTTCTCATCACCGCCATCAAAGGCCGAGCGAAGTGCGTTCAAAGCTTCGTCATTTCTTCTTGTTGCTAGAATATCATAATACAATAATTGTTTGTCTGGAGCTTCGGATCGCATTTGCTGAAGAAGAATGGTAGCTGCGCGGGATGCATCCTGACCGGCAGCGTTTGAAATCGCAAGTTGATAATAGGGAATGTCGGCCGGCGGTGCAGTCCGTATCAAACGATACAGACCTGGCAGATCGTCCGGTGTAACGATCGAAGGCATCAAATGCACGAGCGCTTTATGTACGCTTGTATCAGGATTATTCAATTCAGCAAATACAAAATCATGTGCGGAATCAGCTGGACGAATGCTTAATACTTCCAGAAGTATGGATCTGAGAGGACCTTCGGTTGTTTTCAATTGTGCTGCGATCCTGTCCGGAACAGTCGCTCCCTTCATTTGCAGCAGTGTGTTCCTTACCGCGTTCAGTTCCCGTGGCGTTCCGTTTTTCATATGTTGTAACAGAAGCGGTATCGATGCCGGATCTTCTTCTTTTGCAAATGCGTTTATTGCTGCGAGCCTGACCGTTTCTGAACCGGAGGACAAAAAATTTCTGAAAGTCGCTCTCATTTTTCCCTGCTGGTTCCTGCTGATAAATTCTATGATCTGTGCCTGTGTTTCGGGTGGAGCTGTTTGTAAGGTCTTCCCCCACTCGGGAGTCATGAATTTGAAATAAGGTATTGCAAACTGTAAGGCGGCTGCCCTGTATTTCGGATCTTTTTCTTTCATTGCTGCCAATATCAAGGGCATACTTTTCTCCTTGTTCACATCAACCAACAGTTTCAAAGCTGCAATCCTTGTTTGCATTTGTCCTGCATTGGCAGCATCCTTCATCAAAGAGGTTGCCCTTGTGACTGCAAGGGTGGGATTTGCTTTCGACAATTCCTTCAGGTAAACAAGATATCGTGCGGTTGCATTAGACGGTTCATATGTATAACGGGACTGCGCAGCCGCAGAACGTAGCAGGTCTCCTGCCGGATTGTTGCCGCTTTGGGCCAACGCATAAATCGCTACTTTCTTTTCTTCGGGGTTACCGGATCTTACCAATTCAATTAGGGCCGGGATAACCGCTTTATAATGCATGTTTCCCAGTGCTTCGATAATAGCAAGCTTCGATTCGGTTTGTCCGTTTTTTAATGCTCCTACGAGTGCCGTCTGCGCCTGTGTTGAATTGATTTGTGCCAGTGCTCTGGCCGCTTCTCCTGCAAGTGGTGTTGATTGTAAATATTTTTGAAGACAAGTGGTTGCTTCGCCGCCTCCAAAAAGCTGCAGCCGTGACACGAGAAATTTTTTATCCTTTTCCTCCTGCATTGTTTCAAGTGCCGCGCAATAGGCCTGAACAGCTGACTTTTGCAAAGCTTCTTTGCCGCGCGAAGACACATATACGGCATAGCCGGCAATTGCAAACTCCAACGCCGTCCGTTTTGTACCGGTTACGCTGGAAAGCATCTGAACCATTTCTGTAATGCCTGCTGTTCCCAATTGTGAGAGTTTGTACATAGCGGCAGTTGTCGCGGAAGGATTCTCGCCTGGCAATGATTGCAGGAGGGTATTGATCCTTTGTTCATTATTTCCTGTTGCAGATGTTGTTTGTGCCGAAGAATAAATCGTCCAGGAGAAGAAAAGAAACAGGCAGCTGAAAGTTCTCATGTAAAGAATTGAATGATCAATGTGTATTGTAAATTATAAGATCCACGGTGCGCGCATTGGCTGATCAAGAAGGCGGTTTGCCGCTTCATCATTGACGAATACCTGTTTGACCGGATCAAATTGAAGGGATCGTCCGAGTTGTAAAGCTATCTTACCCATATTGATGATGGTGCACGAACGATGTCCGTTAGATTCATTCAAGGCAAATTTGGTGCGGTTGGTAACAGCCTCAACAAAATTTGTCACCTGCGATTTCGGTTCGGGAAAAGATGAAAGTTTTTTATCCAGCTCCGGTATGTTTGATTCAAATCCCGGATACAATTTTCCTTTGGGCCCTTCTATATAAGGGATATCAGCCTGCTTTCCTTCGCCGTCGAGGATGATCCTGCATCCGTCTGCATAAGTATACGTGATCCTTCTGAATGTGCCGACTGCATCGGGATGTTGTTGCGGTGCATCTACTTCCACTGTAACAGGACTTGTTTCATCTTTGCCAAGAAAATATTGGATCGGATCAATATAATGCTGTCCCATATCACCTAATCCACCTCCGTCATAATCCCAATAGCCGCGGAAAGTAGTATGTACCCGATGCGGGTGATAAGGTTTGTATGGAGCGGGTCCGAGCCATGTATCGTAGTCAAGTTCGTCGGGCACTTTCATTTCTTCGAGTTGTGTTCTGCCCACCCAGTAAAATTTCCAGTCGAACCCGGTGTGGCGGCTAACCGTTACCGTAAGTGGCCATCCGAGTAATCCACTTTCAACAAGTTTTTTTATAGGCCGCACCGTTGTGCCCATACCATAAAAATTATCTTCAAACCGGAACCAGGTATTGAGGCGGAAGATTCTGCCATACTGTTGTACTGTTTCCACTACTCTTTTTCCTTCACCGATCGTTTTGGTCATTGGTTTTTCACACCAGATATCTTTTCCGGCTCGCGCAGCGTCGGCCGACATGATGCCATGCCAGTGCGGCGGTGTTGCAATGTGAACGATATCTACTTCAGGTAACGTGATCAGTTCACGGTAATCCGTGAAAGTTTTTGTTCCTTTTTCCAACATCGCAGCGGCTTCCTTCAGGTGGTTTTTGTCCACATCGCAGATCGCGACAACACGGGTTCCTGCATAGGGAAAATGATTACGACCCATCCCGCCGACTCCAATCACTCCTTTCGTCAGTTGATCACTTGGTGGAATGTAACCTCGTCCCAGAACATGCCTGGGCACTATCGTAAAAGCAGCTACGGTACCAAATACATTTCTAATAAACTTTCTTCTGCTGTTCTGTTGTTTGTTTTTCATAAATCCGATGTAATCTGTCAAAGATTTTATTAATATGCTTCTCCTGTAACCGCGGCTCTTTTGTTGGTCTCACTTTGCATTATTGAAACTGTATTTTCCAATACGCCGATACCTTCAATGGAAATGGCAACGATATCTCCCCGTTGTAATGTAAAATCATCGGCGGGAACAATGCCTGTTCCTGTCATAAGAAAGCAACCCGCAGGAAACCGGCATTCGCGGTATAAGAATTCCACGAGCTCGGTAAATGGTCTTTTAATTCTGTTGATGCTGACCGAACCTGAAAAAACAGCAGTAAGGTTCCGGGTGATGGTTATAGAAATCATTGTTTCCGTACTGATTGGATTTTCCGGTACATACAGGCAGGGACCGAGTGCAGTACTTCGTTCATATACTTTCGCCTGCGGGAGGTACAATGGATTTTCACCTTCAATACTGCGAGAACTCATATCATTTCCGATCGTATATCCCTCTATCGTCCCTTCAGCATTAATAAAGAGGGTTAATTCAGGTTCCGGTACATTCCACAAGGAGTCCCGGCGGATATAAACCTCTTCACCGTGTGCAGCCACGCGTTCCGCGGCTGATTTAAAAAATAGTTCGGGTCTTTCCGCTTGATATACTTTCTGATAAAAATCAGCACCACCGGAGTCTTTTGATTCTTCCATCCTTGCATCACGGCTTCGCAAGTATGTTACCCCTGCTGCCCATACTTCCTGTTGGCCGATTGGCGCCTGGATTCCCGCCGCAAAAAATTGATCTCTCCGTTGGTCGTCAATCCTGTTTCTATCAACACAAAGTTTTTGCAGGTAGGAAGATAATGCCTGGCGGTTAATCACCGTATCCCATTTTTCGTGAAGAAAATAATTTTTTCCTCCTGAAATCAATAACACGCCATGCGGTACTTTATACAAATGCATTCGTTATTTTTTGCAATTCTGTGGAACAGATTTTCTAATTTTTTTTCCTGACATCTTCGAGGTCGACGCCCAATATTTTTTGGGCAATCTGTCTAAGTGCGTTGTAATCTCCTTTGAAGTGACAGGTTATTTGTCTGTGCTGCAATGTTTCTCCCTGTTTTAATTCGGCGGCAGCAGAAGAGGATTCGAGTTCATAGAACATTCCCAGCTGGCTTCCGTCTGGTAACGGACCGTCATTATAGGAGTTCACTACATCACCTTTAAACGGTTCCTGTTGCATCTCCCATTTCGAATTCACATACGAACCATTTTTTTCAACCGGAAAGGATATGATGGTGAGAATATTCCGGGTGTAATCGAAACTTCCGGCAATTTCTTTTGCTATTACCGGAGACAAACCAAGTTTACTTCTGTGTTTTCCATCGCAGGTAAAATATAGTACGCTGTCTTTTATCTGAAGTCTATCCTCGGGTATCTTTCCGAAATAATCCGACGTGATAAAAGATTTTGCATCCGGACGGTAATGAAAAGGAATAATCACCGTTGTGTTCTCCGAAGGAGTAAACATGCCCAGGAGCCAGATTGAAAGCAAGCCCTGCTCTTTTTTCCATGCCTGTTGCCCGGTATTGATGATCCTGTTGTCGGTTTCATACGATACAGAAGTGACCGTTCCGGGGATGGGCACATCCAATAAACGTGATATGGAATCCTGATCAAGCAATGTGATGGTGCGGCTGATGGCCATTGGAAAAACGGTACCGCTGTAATTGGTAAGAGAAGCAGACTTCGAAAATAACACCTCGGCATCCGAAATTTTTTTCAGTTCATATTCCACTGTGTCAAGGAGTGGAGGAACCTGCCATGCCTTGATGGAAAAAGAATCCTGTCCGCGAAAAAAAAGGGAGAACTGTCCGCCTTCCGGACCAAGCCAGAATCTTTCTTCACCCCCTACAGGATTGAATTGTTTTTTTTTCGTGCCCGATCCAATAAGATCATAATTCAGCCAGCCATAACTTACTCCACTATCGCCATCGGAAGTACTTGTCATAACTCTTCCCTGGTAATCTGCCGCCAGTAACACTTTCGCTTTACCATCTTTACTAATAAGTTCTGTCACATTTTTCGCATGGAGTCGCAAAAACTCCGCGTCATAAGCATAGGTTCCTTTGTCGGCGGTTCTTTTACTTTTATCTGCACCACCTTCACATGAAAGTAAAAAGGCAGACAAAACAAATAACACGAAAGATCGTAAACGGAATGTCATATGATTGGGAAGCAATTTTTCAAACAGTGGATGAAAATAGGATTTTTTACATTCACGGGCTAGATGGATACATTGTAACTAAAATCTAATGAAAAATTAAAAATGTAAAATGAAAAAAACGGATGCAGGGATTTAAATTTTCTGTACGAACTGCTTTGCTCTTTTTGTAATTATTCCCTGTAAAATAACCGTCGTTGAGAAAAAAGTACTTCCGGCTCATTCTGT
>DATLDA010000007.1:0-18918 GCA_035526135.1 Flavitalea sp. | reverse complement strand
AAAAACGGGTGTTTTGAATTCATGGGCGAGATTTTGCAGAAACTCTTTTCTGAATGCTTCATTTTTTTGCAGCAATTCAATTTCACGGTTTCGTTTTTCCCCCCACGCTTCAACATCTTCCCTTACTTCGTCAATACTTTTCTGCGGCAAAATGTATTTGAAGTAAACCTCTTCTTTTTTAGTCGCTTTTGTCTGGTGGATTAGTTTATATATCAGCTTAATCTTCCTGTAAATAAATCTCTCCAGTGTAATCCATATTAGTCCGTAGCTACCTGTCCAAATCAGCAGCAGAGAGATCAATCCCACTTTCCAACTATTCGTAAGAAAATAAATTCCTGTAGCAACCGGTACAGACAACAGCGCTGCGGTGAATGCTGATAATTGTCGTGGTGAGAGATTTTTTGTAGAGAACATTCGGTGCAAGTTCCTCAAAATACTGCGGTGACGTATCAGCCTATTTCAAATTTATATCCAACGCCTTTGACAGTTGTAATGCAATCAATTCCCAGTTTCTGACGGATCTTCCGGATGTGCACATCTATCGTACGGTCGCCCACAATCACTTCATTCCCCCAGATCTGGTTGAGAATTTCATTACGCAGAAAAACGCGACCGGGTTTGGATGCAAGCAGGTAGAGTAATTCGAATTCTTTTTTCGCAAGAAGAACTTTAATTCCTTTTACCTGAACCTCAAACCTGGAAACATCGATTTCTAAAGGAGGTAATTTCAGTATCTGATTTGACTGATTCGGTCCCATTCTTCTGAAAAGTGCGTTGACTCGGCTGAGTAACACTTTTGTACTGATAGGTTTTGTGATGAAATCATCGGCGCCCGTTTCGAGTCCCTTTATCTGGACATTCTCATCGCTCATCGCTGTGAGAAAAATGATGAAGGTATCTTTGAAGGAAGGTTGTGTACGAAGGATCTGGCAAACTTCGATGCCTGTTTTTTTTGGCATCATGATATCAAGTATAATTAAAGAAGGTTTGATTTGTCGTGCTTTCACTAAAGCTTCATCCCCATCTTTCGCGGTGATCACTTCATATCCTTCACGTGTCAGGTTATATTTAATAATTTCTACGATATCCGGCTCATCGTCTGCAATCAATATCTTCCGGCCTTTTATCTCCATATTAGGTTGGAAAAATTTCAGCAAAGGTAAATGCACAGCTGAGTTGCAAAGTCGGGTCGAGATTATGAAATTGTTAACAGCTATATACTGATTATCAGTTAATTCCGTTTTAATTCTCTCAATTGGTCGTATTTTTGTACTCAATAGGTAACCGTGCAGCGTATGATGAGACCCTTTTTTACCGTACTTGCTGTTTTCTCTTTGTTGGGAAGCATGGGTCAATCAAGTAACGGTTTTATTGTTCCCCGTGACCGAATGCTTTTCCACGATAATGTCGACAGGCAACAACAGAAATTGTTACTTCCTGACGGCTCGCTACACATTGTTGAAGATGAATCTATCAATTTACAGGTGGCAGACGCCCTCATCCGAAAAGTGGATGAATTTCAGGGAGTGATTGAAATGGATTCTTCGTTCACGCGTCAACAAAAGATCAAATATCTAAAGAGCCTTGAAACTTTAGTCAAAGGTTTCTATGATAATCGAAATGCTGCTGATTACCCTGCTTCATTGGCTCCGGCATTGCTAAATGCATTTGTAGAATGTGTGCGACTGGATCAGCAAAATCTTAGCATTGAGCCCGTGATTGCAAAATCTGATTATGGAATTGGTAAAATACTTGTGAATTGTTTCGTTTATCCATCTGAAAATTCCGGTGTTGCGAATGCGCGCGTTTTGTTGCTGAAGAAATATTGCGAACTGCATCCGGATGAGATCCTGCCTGTTCTAAGCAGAAATCCGAACATTGCTTTTGCTGATAATTTTATCAAGATTGCCGCTTACCGCGACATACGGAGGTTGTATGATTATGCAGCTGCGCGCAATGCATTGGGAAATCGGATCCGCAATCATACCGATTCGTTGGTAAAAATGGTCTCCCGGATGGCTTTAAGCAAAAGCGGGCAACTTTATTTTCCATTCCTAGATAACCTGCTCACGGGCAAGATCACATTTGAAGATATTGACAGAGTCAAGGATAATAATATCGGGTACTTCAGGCTTATGGTGAATACCCGTATAGAATATGCACGACGGTTGCTTCCCCCAATCAGGGACACCGCTACTGAAATGCGTGCCCTCACCCGTATGATGGGCCGAAAAGCAAGAGAAGGATTTATTCGTCAGATGAACGCCCTGCACAATGTGAATGATGAACGTATCCGGTTCAAAGTACTGGAGGGCCTTACTCCACAGGAATTGTATTACATCATTGTTCTCGGAGAAGATGAGATCTACACATCGAGTTATCTCAATACTTATAAAAGGATATTTCAACGGATGGCCTCACCGAGGGCTGATAGCCTGCTTATAAGCGTTCAGGGTGATTACTTCAGAAAGTTTATTAAAATGGCAGCAGGTTATAACATGCTGGGCGATTTTCTTTCCCGTATGGAGAAGGACAACGCCACCACCACCATGAAAGCTTTTGTTATCAAACTGGAAACAACTCAGGATCTTGAAGAATCCGTGGATGTGGCTGATTCATACAGCAGTATTATGGACAAAGATTCATCGCTTGCCAAATATATCCTGGATGAAGTAAAATGGAATTATGACCGTAATGTGAAAGAAAATAATAAGCGGGGTATTGTTATTTATAATATTCTCAGAGTTTTGTTTGAGTCTGCTGATACGACACACAAATCAGATCTTTCGACTCAGTTGGGTATTCCACCGGTCTATACTGTCGATTATAAATCCCTTACTGATGACAGCGGGCGCATCGTGCAGCAGGTTTTCTTTTATGGAGACGAAGACCTGGACGGTCAGAAATCATTTACCAATTTCATGGCGATGTTCCGCAGTAAAGCCGACTGGAAAATTTCAGAAAATGCCAACTGGGTGAATATAAGTTCCGTGAGGGGAAAACCTGTCATCATTTATGCAAACAAACCTTTATATGGAAAAAATGATCCGGATGAAGAGGCTCAATTGAAACTTATCGAACATCTTTCAGCGAGAAACCTGCATCCGACAATTGTAATTCACCGTGGTCACAGTTATCATCTGGAATCGACCCTGAAAAAACTCCCTGCTACCTCGAGGATCGTTGTGCTTGGTTCGTGTGGCGGTTATAATAATTTAAATGAGGTGTTGCAGATCAGTGAAGATGCTCATATTATTTCTTCCAAGCAGGTCGGTACAAAAACAGTAAATGAACCTATTCTGCAGGCCATCAATTCCTCGTTGCTGGCCGGAAAGAATATTGACTGGATTTCATTATGGAAAGATCTGACGCTGCGTTTTCAGAAAGATGCCGCAAAAGAAAAATTTGATGATTACATACCTCCATACAAAAACCTTGGAGCGATCTTTATTAAGGCTTATCGCAAAGCAATGGGAAGACAACAGCTGGTAATTAACAATTAATAATTAACAATTGTCTCCTGCTCGTTCTTCATGTTGACTCCTAGTGGATGAAGTGAAAATCTTATCAATTATCATCCCCTTGTAATTCTTAATTATTAATTACTAATTATTAATTCTTCATTTTCTTTGCACCACTAATGGCTGGAAAAAAAATTTTCAATTTCGGGTTATTAAGAAGGGTATTTCAATACGCGGCACCGTACCGGAATAAATTTTTTTTATCGCTTGGTCTCGCTATCCTGCTTGCGCTCTTTTCTCCATTACGTCCTTACCTGATCCAGGTTACGATCAATGATTATGTAAGAAAAGGTGTTTCGGGAAGCGCAGCGGAAGGTCTGAAAATGAGTGAACTGGTTGTCTGGATAACAATCATCCAGGTGGGACTTTTGCTTGTAGAATCTGGTTTCCGCTTTTATTTTTCATTTCTGACGGCGTGGTTGGGTCAGACCGTGGTGAAAGATCTGCGGGTAAAAGTGTACAAAAAAATTCTGGGACTCAACCTGAGCCAGTTTGACAATACGCCCATTGGCACGCTTACTACGCGAACGATAAATG
Organism: Flavitalea sp.; assembly: GCA_035526135.1. GTDB lineage: Bacteria > Bacteroidota > Bacteroidia > Chitinophagales > Chitinophagaceae > Flavitalea. The sequence continues at coordinate 14,860 of DATLDA010000007.1, read as the reverse complement.
ATATTGAAGCCATCAATGATATTTTCGCGGAAGGATTGATTCCCATCATTGCAGACCTGCTATCCATTGTCTGCATACTGGCATTTATGTTTACCATCGACTGGCGATTGACACTGATCAGTCTTGCACCATTTCCTTTCCTGATCCTTGCCACTTATTTTTTTAAGGAAAGTGTGAACCGTTCTTTTATCCGCGTCCGCAATGCTGTTTCAAACCTGAATGCCTTCGTACAGGAACATATCACCGGTATGCAGGTGGTCCAGGGATTTGCGGCGGAAAACACTGAAATGGAAAAATTCCGTGAAATCAATAAAGAACACCGCAATGCTAATATCAAAGCCATTTTTGCGTACTCGGTATTTTTTCCGATCGTCGAAATTGTACTTGCTGTGGGCACCGGGCTCATGGTGTGGTGGGCAGCAACACATGTATTGAATCTTCCTTCCGAACAGGGCCGCGACCTAGCGGGGAAAATGATGTCATTCTATCTGTGTCTTAACCTGTTATTCCGGCCTTTACGTGTGATCGCGGATAAGTTCAATGTGTTGCAGATGGGAATGGTTGCCAGTGAACGGGTTTTCAAAGTATTGGATAACACGGACTATATCCATTCGGAAGGTACCCGTATCCCTGAAAAAATAAAGGGTAAAATTTCGTTTAAAAATGTATGGTTTGCGTATGTCGATGAACGTTATGTACTGAAAGATATTTCATTTATTGTACAGCCGGGAGAAACCCTTGCCATTGTAGGACATACCGGAAGCGGAAAGACATCCATCATCAGTCTGATTAACAGGTTATATCACATTCAGCAGGGATCTATCTGCATAGACGATATACCGATTGAAGAATACAAACTGGATTTATTGCGCAATAGGACCGGTGTGGTGCTGCAGGATGTTTTCCTGTTTTCAGGTTCTGTGATCGATAATATCACCCTTCGGAATCCATCCATATCAAAAGAACAGGTAATAGAAGCGGCGAAAATGATCAATATGCATGATTTCATTATGGAATTGCCCGGTAATTATGATTATAATGTAATGGAACGTGGCAGCACTTTGTCGTTAGGACAGCGGCAATTGTTATCTTTTATCCGTGCATTATTGTATAATCCTTCAATACTTATTCTTGATGAAGCCACTTCTTCCGTTGACACGGAAAGTGAGTTGTTGATCCAGCATGCCATCGACACACTGATCGCCGGCCGAACCTCCATTGTAATTGCGCACCGGTTATCTACAATCCGCAAGGCAACAAAGATCATGGTACTCGATAAGGGAGAGATAAAGGAAATGGGAAGTCATGAAGATCTTATGGAGCGCAAGGGGCATTATTATAAATTACATCAGATGCAGTTTGAGAAAAAAACGATTGCGGCGCGGTAATGTACAATGTGGGAACCATAGACTGCAGACGATGGACCACAAATTCTAGAATTTATTTATAACTATAAATTTAAAATCGACAATCTAAAATCTAAAATATCCGACACCGTACATCGTAAATCAAACAACAGCTTCATCCCTAAAAGCCTTTTTTATTCACCCCTGCGCCCTTATCTTTGCGGCAAATTTGGCGACGGTTATGATTGTCAGGTATCTGCAACGTTTAGTGGTGGTGATTTTCAGCCTGGGAAGTATCTTTTTTTCACAAGAATTACGGGCCCAGGAAGAAGGTGCCACAGATAAAGAACATTCCTCCGAAAAAAAAGAAGGGTTCAATGCAGGTGAAGTGATTTTCGACCACGTATTAGACGCTCACGAATTTCATTTTTTTGACTATACCCGTTCTGATGGAAGTAAACATCCGGTTACCATTCCGTTACCGGTAATTTTATATTCTCCCCAACGAGGGCTTGATATTTTTTCATCTTCCCGATTTGATCATGGGCATACCGTGCATAATGGCTATAAGCTCGACCATGGAAAGGTATTGCCGGTAAGTGCGGATGGCAAGCTAGTCAATACAGTGAAAGTATATGATCTATCACTCACGCGCAATGTTGTGCAAATGCTGCTTGCGCTGACCGTGTTTATATTTCTTATGCTGCGTATTGCTTCCAAATACAGTGCGGGTGTTGGGAGAACGAAGGCGCCTTCCGGCTTTCAAAATGCTATTGAATCCGTTATCATTTTTATACGCGATGATGTAGCTATCCCGAATCTGGGACATAAGCATGCGCGTTACCTTCCTTACCTGCTGACTGTGTTTTTCTTTATTCTGATCAATAATATTTTCGGGTTAATACCCGGTTCAGCAAATGTTACCGGCAATATCGCGTTCACAGCAGTACTGGGTGTCATATCCTTTTTTGTTATTTTATTCAGCAGCAATTCACATTTCTGGAGTCATATATTTAATCCACCAGGCGTTCCCGGCTTTGTTAAACCTATTTTGATCCTCGTTGAATTTCTTGGTGTGTTTATTAAACCATTTGCTTTGATTATCCGGCTTTTTGCCAATATGGTGGCAGGACATATTATCATTATCAGTCTCATTTCACTCATTTTCATTTTTGGTCAGATCAACCCCGCCATCGGATGGGCCACTTCGCCATTCTCGATCGCATTCACCGTATTTATTTATTTTATAGAAATCCTGGTTGCATTTTTACAAGCGTATATTTTCACTACACTCACGGCTGTATTTATCGGACTTGCGATGGAAGAGCCGCATCCGAAAAATGCCCACCATAATCCGAATCTGACTACAGCGAAGTATGATGATCCTGTAATTATATAGATCAATTTTTTTTCAAACAGTATAAAAAAACAAATATGGATTTACTGACTGTTCTCTTGAGTGATGTCGCCTGGGCAAATGCAGGTGGTGCAATTGGCGCAGGATTATCTGCAATAGGTGCAGGCATCGGTATCGGCCAGATCGGTAAAGGAGCGGTGGAAGCTATTGCCCGCCAGCCTGAGGCCATCAACGACATCCGCGCCAACATGATCCTGACAGCGGCACTTATTGAAGGTGCTGCGTTGTTCGGCATCATCGTAGGCTTCCTTGCAATCGTATTGTAAGTAGGAAAAATTACTGCACGCAAAGCAAAGGGCGGAGGGTGCAGTAATTTCTTTTGATCTTTTTCAATTTTCAAATCAAGGATATGGATTTATTACTTCCCTCATTTGGATTATTATTCTGGACCCTGGTGGCTTTCCTGATCGTTTTTTTTATTTTAAAAAAATACGCATGGAAACCTATTACGAAATCATTGCAGGAAAGGGAGCATACAATTGCAGATTCTCTCGCCACCGCTGAAAAAGTCAGGGCCGAAATGGCACAGCTGAAAAATGAGAACGAAGCTTTGCTTGCAAAAGCAAGAGAGGAAAGAGCGCAATTGCTGAAGGAGGCTCGTGACACAAAAGAACGGATCATTGGTGATGCCAAAGAACAAGCTAAGGTGGAAGCTAACAAGATCATCTCTGAGGCCCAGTCTGCCATCCAACAACAAAAAATGGCTGCAATCACTGATGTGAAAAATCAGGTAGGTATTCTCGTTATCGAGGTCGCAGAAAAAGTGCTGCGTCGTGAATTGGGTAGTAAAAGTGATCAGGAGAAATTTATCAGGGAACTGACAAATGACGTGAAACTAAATTAGAAATTATCACGATCGAAAAAGAAGATCAGGTACATGTTGAATCCACGGTTAGCAGCCAGATATGCAAAAAGCCTCATTGATCTGGCGATTGAAAAAGGTGAGTTGGAAGCAGTATATAAGGATATGTTGCTGATGCAATCTTTTATGCGCCAGAGTCGCGACCTTGTAGCACTTCTGAAAAGCCCGGTAATTACTGCCGATAAAAAAGAAGGTGTTCTTGCTTCTTTAACACAGGGCCGGGTAACTGAGATGACAAAAGGGTTTAACAGGTTATTGATCCGGAAAGGAAGAGAGGCAGAAATGCCGGAAATGGTAGAAGCTTTTATAAATCAGTATAAGGACATCAAAGAAATCTATCAGGTGAAATTAACAACAGCGCAGCCGGTAAGTGAAGAGGTGAGAGAAGCGATCCTTCGTCAGGTCAGGGAACAAACTAAAATGCAAAATATAGAATTGACATCCGTGGCGGATGAATCGCTGATCGGAGGATTTTTATTACAGGCGGGAGATGCGCTCGTGGATGCAAGTATTTCCTATGATCTCAATTCAATCCGCAAACAGTTTTTGAATAACGATTTCATTTATAAGATCAGGTAAACAAAATATAAGAACATGGTAGAAATTAAACCAGATGAGATCTCCGCTATATTACGGCAGCAACTGAGCAATTTTAATGTTGCGGCAGATTTCGAAGAAGTGGGCACCGTATTGCAGGTGGGAGACGGCATTGCGCGCGTATATGGATTAAATAATGTACGAAGCGGAGAGCTGGTGGAATTTGATAATGGGGTTCGTGCGATCGCGTTGAACCTGGAAGAAGATAACGTGGGTGTGGTATTGATGGGAGATTGGGATGATATAAAGGAAGGATCTAAGGTACGTCGCACGGGAAAGATTGCATCCATTGAAGTTGGTGAAGGAATGTTGGGAAGGGTGGTGAATACACTCGGCCAGCCCATTGATGGCAAGGGTCCACTTACGGGTGAGAAATATGAAATGCCGTTGGAACGGAAAGCGCCAGGAGTTATTTTCAGGGAACCGGTGAAGGAGCCGTTGCAAACCGGATTGAAGGCAATAGACGCGATGATTCCCATCGGCCGTGGCCAGCGTGAATTGATCATTGGGGACAGGCAGACTGGAAAGACTGCGATTGCAGTTGATACCATCATTAATCAGAAAGAATTTTTTCATGCCGGCAAACCGGTATTCTGTATTTATGTCGCTATTGGTCAGAAAGCATCGACAATTGCAGGTGTAATGAAGCTGCTCGAAGACCATGGTGCGATGGCATATACCACCATTGTCGCCGCATCTGCTTCAGATCCTGCTCCATTACAATTCTTCGCACCTTTTGCGGGAGCAGCCATCGGGGAATTTTTCCGTGATACTGGTCGTCCTGCATTGATCATCTACGATGATCTTTCGAAACAGGCGGTGGCTTATCGTGAGGTATCACTGTTACTTCGTCGTCCTCCGGGTAGGGAGGCATATCCGGGTGATGTATTTTACCTGCATAGCCGCTTACTGGAAAGAGCTGCGAAAGTGATAAGCGACGATAATGTTGCCAAAAACATGAACGACCTTCCCGAGTCAATCAGGCATCTCGTAAAGGGAGGAGGATCACTCACAGCATTGCCGATCATAGAAACACAGGCAGGTGATGTGTCGGCCTACATTCCGACGAACGTAATCTCAATCACGGATGGCCAGATATTTCTGGAATCAAATCTGTTCAATGCCGGAATTCGACCTGCAATAAATGTTGGTATTTCTGTAAGCCGTGTGGGTGGAAATGCACAGATCAAATCCATGAAAAAAGTTGCAGGAACATTGAAACTCGATCAGGCATTATATCGTGAAATGGAAGCATTTTCAAAGTTCGGTGGTGATCTGGATGCTGCTACTAAAGTGGTGCTCGATAAAGGTGCACGTAATGTTGAAATTTTAAAACAGCAACAATACTCTCCATTTAGTGTGGAGAAGCAGGTTGCTATTATTTATCTCGGCACCCAGGGCTTGTTACGTGAGGTGGCAGTGAAAAGGGTGAAGGAATTTGAAGAGCAATTTCTGCTTGAAATGGAGCATAAATTACCTGAAGTTTTAACTGATTTTAAGAAAGGAAACCTGTCGGATGAAAATGTGAAGAAAATGACGGAACTCGCGCGCAGCATCATTCCCCAGTATAAATGATAAAAAAAATTCTTTATGAAAACCGCCATTTTTGGCGGTTTTTTTTATTGATAACCAGTGATCTATTCGGGTTGATTTAAATACTCAACATCGATCGTACATTTACTATTGACACTACGGAAAACTGTAACCATCTTTGTTCTGTTATTACTCCCAATATCCTCCAAAGGCCGCCGATCTGTAATCACCGTAATCGAATCTGTCCCTATAAATGTACACCATGAAAACAGCCGCATTTCATTCCGGCCTGCCACAACATGAGCAGGTTACAACTACGCAGTACGTTTCATCTCGTACAAAGATCCACTCAAAAAAGCAAAGCTTTTTGTTTACAGGAGTAAATAAAGCTGCTTCTTCCATCAGGACAGTCCTTCGATTATTGGTCACAAGTGCCGTTACCTACAAGCCAGTTGGTAACCGCTCAAAAAATCATTATCGGAATTAAGGAATGGATTCATTTTCATTCCGGGTACTAATAAAATAAATCATTTAAAGAAACAGTTTTCAATTTTCGAAAAATCCTTCCTTGTAAAACCGCCAGTACGTAGTTCATTCTCCATCATCCAATCTCTCTGAATAATCTTATTCCAATTCCTGTGGGCATCCATGCATCGTATACCCTTAAAAACGAAATGTATGAAAGTGCTTCACCCACAGTTGATTTCACGTGCAGCAAAAAAGATTTTGCCTGTTCTTGGGCTTATTCTTTGTCTGCATGAAACAGCAAAATGTCAGGGAGGATCAAAAGAGTTGGTCTTCAAAGACGGTGTGCTTGTATCGGGTGTCGCCGGTAATGATGGTGCTATCTACAGATTCAGCCAGGTTGATAGTAAGCTGGACGCTCTTGTAAAAGTAACGGGCCGGTCAGATAATAAAGTGAAACTAGTTTCTATAGATGTAACAAGTGCAGGATGGGATAAAGCATTTCAACCTCAGGTTACGTACGGTACAAATAATACAACACCCAATGGTATTTCAGACTGGTATATGGAATTTGAAATCACTTTTGTTGGAAGGGGAACAAATACAGTATCAGAAATAGGAAAGTTTGATTGTTCAGCGATTGACATTGATGGAAATGGTCATCTGATCAGCGAGAACGCGACGTTCTTTGGCATTGAATCATATATTCTGGAAGCGAATAGTTTGTTGAATATTACCAATGTCGTCGATCCGGCAACAGGACAGGTGATAGGTAAGAAGTTTCAGGGTCCGGTATTGAACTTCGTGAGCATCGATACGAGTGGAACTCCGGTCATGACGACTTTGAATTACAAAAATAAAAGTAAGATCATTATTCGGGCGGGCGCTCATGCAAACGGCGCGAGTACTGCATCTGACAGGTTATATGCTTTCTGGTTCAGATCTTTCAGTTACAACAGCGCGGAAGTAAATATTCTTCCATTGAAGATGAATTCATTCAATGCCAAACTGAAAGCCAATAAGGTGGAATTGAACTGGGAAGTTTCAGAACAAAACAACATCAGTCATTACGTAGTCGAAAGAAGTCTTGATGGAAATGATTATGTGGAAGCCGGGATTGTTTTTGCGAACGAGGAGGGACTAAATAAATATAATTATACCGATGTCATTAATATAAAGAAAAAAGGGATGTTGTACTACCGTCTGAAGGCTGTCAGCAACATCGGCAATCATATGTTTTCGTCGACACGATTGATCAGGCTGGAAGAAGAAGTTAGTTTAACAATCAAAACTTATCCAAATCCTTTTACGAAAGAATTAAGAGTATCAGTTCCTCAAACATGGCAGGACAGGAAGATCTCTTTTGAATTGTATAATATGAACGGGCAGCTTGTGAAACAATTGAATTCAAACAAAGCAAGTCAGACGGAAGTGATCAATGTGGATGAACTCGGGAATGGTTTGTATACAATGAAAGTAACTTCTGTTGCAGGTGTAGTATCGCAACAGATTATAAAAGCCAGATAAAAACTTTTTTATACCAACAGTCTGCTCACCAGCGCCGGGTTATTTAAGGGGCCCGGCGTTTTTTAAGACTGCGGAAAAGATCTGAATATCTCTATTGATAATCTTCCACTAAGCCTACGCGCTTGTCAGCGTGCAGAACAACCACTTATAAACTTTTTTTTAAAGGGTACGATCTATTAAGGCCGGGCTTTTCTAAGCCTGGCCACTTTTAAGCTTGTATTCTTTTATTATAGAAATCCAAATAGTCCTGCGGTAAGCTTTATTCACATTTAAAAATTAAAAAAATGAAAAAGTATTATCCCGGACCAGCCGATACCCTGGCAGGTTTCATTTTAAGATTTGTAATTGTAGCATTTGTATTGGTTTCCGTTGCGTTGTTCATGTCGGCAAGAATTTCTGCATGACATCACAATCAATTTGTTTATTTCAAAATCTGCAGCGTAAGCTGTGGGCGTTGTAATCGCACTATCTATATTCCAATTTCCTGACAAACTGCGCCGTGTTATTTCCTGATTCCGTGAAAAGTACAATACTGTTCCTTGTTCCTATGGGTGAATCAATAAAAAATTGTTTACCCCATTAATTGTACTGTATGAAATCGTTTGATTCTGTGGATGATTTGCAGAAGGCAGCCTTAGCCACTGCGATTGCACTCCTATTATTTCTCTCTTCAAATGCCCAGGGCCTCGTGTTTAACAATTATGTATTGGAATCGGGAACTGCCGGAAATAACAATTGTGTATATCGGTTTAAGCTGGTCTCGGCCGGTGTGGATGCTCTGGTAAAAATAAAACAAAGATCTGCGCCGAATATTATCGTGGAAGATATCGATGTAAGTGACTTTGGTTGGGACAAAGCCTTCCAGCCGAGGATCGGGCCCTCAGGAGGACTTGTATCCGGAAATACGAATTGGTGGATGGATTTCGAAATCAGCTTTGTAAAGAGCACGACCACAGATCCGATGAGTGTTTCCTCTTTTGATGTTACTGCACTCGATGTGGATGGTGACGGGTACTATATCAGAGAATATGTGGAGATGTACAAAGCGGATGCTTATTTGGTCGAAACAGTAAGCCTGCTCAGTATTACAAATTTGAATGGGGAGGAAGATGATGATGATGATAAAGGAAATGGTAAAGGAAAACGGTTTGTCGGTCCTATGACTAATTTTTTGAATATCGATACCCTGGGCACGCAGGTGATGGCGACAACAAAGTATAAGAATAAAAATAAAGTTACTGTACGGATAGGAGCCACTAAAACCGGCGCTGCCCAATCAGACGCTGCTTATCGGTACAATTCGATCTGGTTCAAAACGTTTAATTATACTGCTGCAAGATTTCTTCCCATAAAGCTGACTGCTTTCACTGCACAGTTGGAAAACAAGAAAGTGTTGTTGCAATGGTCAACATCAACTGAAAAAGATGCCAGCCACTTTGTGATTGAAAGAAGTACAGATGGCGTAGTTTTCTCAGACGCGGCCCTTTTGTTTACAGAAGGAAATTCTTCACAAGCCAGAAGCTACCGATATGCAGATGCTGTGAACAGTATAGCACCTGTCTTGTATTATCGTCTTCGACTGGTTGATCTGGATGGAAAATATACTTTTTCGTCGACAAGAGTTATTCATACCCGGCAAACCGATGTAGGGAAAGTATTGATTTATCCGAATCCCATTATAAATGATGTGCGGATCACAATTCCGAACGATTGGCAAAAGTCGAAAATCACTTATCAGTTGACGCGGGCTGATGGACAGGTGATGTCAGAATGGACAGCATTGAATGCGTCACAAACAGAAGTATCGGATCTGTCAAAGCTCGCATCGGGTATCTATCTGATTAAAGTGACAAATGGAAAAGATGCCATCACGCAGAAAATAGTTAAAAGCAGATAAACTTTTTTTAAAGGGTACGATCAAACACGGCCGGGCGTTTCTACGCCTGGCTTTTTTTTGCTGCAGCAATCAGCAGTCAGCTATCAGCCGTCGGCTTTGACATTCGTTAAATAAATTATTGACAAGTATTTAATCTTTTATCATTTCCGCTGTATGTTATACTGTCGAGTGACTATTGACTCCTGACCTGCTGTTTGCTGACAGCCAACCTAAAATATTTGGTTTATAGAATAAACTACTTTAGGTTTGTAATAAATTTACTTTTCATGAAGACACTGCTATTCCTTTCCTGTCTATGCTTCTCTACTGTTTTTTGTTTTGGACAGGCGGTGATTTCCGGAAAAGTAAAAGATCAGAAAGGCCGGCCGGTGACCGGGGCCAGCATTGCTATAAAGGATTCGTATGATGGCGCCACCTCAGACTCACTGGGTAACTACCGCTTCACAACAAATGAAAAGGGGGATAAGATTCTGATCATAACATCTATAGGATATAAACCACTTGAACTGCCGGTAAGTCTCCAGGGCAGCGCGGTAAAAGTCGATCTCCAACTTAAAGAGGAACCAAACGAACTGACAGCTGTTGTAATCACGGCTGGAACATTCGAAGCAAGCGATACCAAAAGAACAACCGTTTTAAATCCTATTGACATTGTTACAACGGCAAGTGCGAATGCTGATGTTACCGCTGCGGTGAAAACGCTTCCCGGTGCGCAACAAATCGGTGAAAGTGAAGGATTGTTTGTCAGAGGAGGCACCGCACAGGAAACAAAAGTGTTCATTGATGGAACCCTGGTAAATAATTTCTTCTACAGCAGCGTACCCGATATCGCACAAAGGGGTCGATTTTCTCCTTTCATTTTTAAAGGTACCGTGTTCAGTTCGGGAGGTTATTCTGCCTTATACGGACAGGCTTTATCCTCGGCCCTAATCCTTGAATCTGTCGACCTACCGGATCAGTCCTCCGCGAATATTGGTTTTTCCACCGTGGGTATAAATTTGGGATATCAGCAATTGGCAAAGAAAAAAAACGCAAGTTGGGGAATCGGATATTCTTACGCTAACCTCGCAGCTTATTTTGCTATCGTAAAACAAAAGCCCGATAATTTTAAAATCCCTTCTTTTCACAATGGTGAATTTAATTTCAGGATCAAAACATCTAAAACAGGGATCCTGAAATATTACGGATACTTCAATTATAGCACACTTGGTTTACGAAGGCCTGATATTGATTCTGTTTTCCTGAAGGATGCCTTTGCGCTTACAAACTTCAATCTCTATCATAATTTATCGTGGAAGGAAAAACTGGGATCAGGATGGAGGTTGAATACAGGAATTTCTTACAGTACAAATACGGATAAAATTGATAATGATCTCGTGGATAGAAATAACCAGCAGCAATTCATTGCTTATGCTCCCTATTCCGGAAAGAATTTCAATGTGAATGCAAAAAGTGATTTGTCACAAATTCGGGCAGTGCTTGAAAAAAAATTGCCGGGGCTCAGCATGTTCAGGTTCGGCGGCGAATACCAGTATTTCAGGGATCGGAGTGTTTTCGGATCTCCGACGATATCGGATTATGAAACGGTTACCTCGGATCATTTAAAAGCGGCATTTGCGGAAACCGATATTTATCTCACCAACGATCTCGCAGCAAAAATTGGTGGCCGGTTTGAACACTCTTCAATAATGAAAAAATCAAACCTGGTCCCTCGACTGTCTCTTGCATATAAAATAGGCAAAGGACAGGCTTCTGTAGCCTATGGTGATTTTTATCAGAAACCCGACAAAGATTTCTATCTCCGGGGTTATTCAATCAATAATCTTAATTATACAAAAGCTACTCATTATATAGTCAACTATCAGCAGGTAAGCAGAGATTATACTTTCCGCCTGGAAGGGTTCTATAAAAAATATAAAGACCTTATTAAAACTTATGCACGCAATGGATTTTCTTTCACCGACAGTGCGGCAACATCCGGATACGGTGATGCAAAAGGAATTGAATTATTCTGGCGTGACCGGAAAACATTGAAAAATGTCGATTACTGGATTTCATACTCCTGGCTGGATACAAAACGTGATTATTTAAATTATCCCATGGCTTTGAAGCCAAATTTTGCAGCCACTCATACAGCTAACCTGGTAGTAAAAAAGTTCGTGACGAAAATGAAGACCCAGTTTAATGCATCTTATACCTATGCAACAGGAAGACCTTATTATAATTTCCGTTTCGATCAGGGAGATGGAAAATTCAAGATCGCTGACCAGGGAACGACCATTGATTATCATAGCATGAGTTTCAGCGTGAATTATCTGCCAAGCATAGGGAAGCCGAATGCAAAGAAATTTACCGTAGTTGTATTCTCGGTAAACAATGTGTTGGGGAGTAACCAGGTATTTGGATATAATTATTCCTACAATGGTCTTCGAAAGGAACCGATCGAGCCAGCTGCCAAAAGGTTTTTCTTCCTCGGATGTTTCATCAGCTTTGGTGTTGACAATACTGACGACGTTATCAATAATAATCTGTAAAATATTATCACTTTCAAATTTTATTTAAAATGGATCATCAAAATCTAAACATCCCTCAAGGCAGGGATCCACAACTCTGGCAGATTGCAAAACGCCGGGCAAGCTTCAGGTATCATCTATTCGTTTATGTGATCGTCAATCTTTTTCTATGGTCGATCTGGTACTTCGGAAATGACCAGGGAAACCAGAGTGATTATCCGTGGCCTGTATGGTCCACTATGGGATGGGGCATTGGTATTTTGTTTCATTTCCTGGGGGCCTACGTATTTCCCAAAGAAAACAGCGTAGAACGTGAGTATAATCGTTTACTTAAAAAGAATAATAAATTATAAACAAATAAAACTTCAAACATGAAAAAGATCTTGGGAATCGTTTTATCATTTATACTCATCACATCTGCTTTTTCTCAAAGCGACCGATACCAGCAGGTGATGACAGCAAATGTTGCTGTACTTGATACAATCAAATCCGGCGAAAAATGGCTCGATATGGCGAATGCATTTCAACGGATTGCTGATGCTGAAAAAACACAATGGCTTCCTTATTATTATGCGGCGTTGGGTCAGGTGATGTATGGATACATGCAAGGTGCCCCCGGTGGCACAGGCAATGCAGAAAAAACTGATCCTCTGGCAGATAAAGCAGAAGAATTAATTATAAAAGCAGAATCATTGAGTAAAGACAATTCCGAAATATATGTTGTTCGTAAAATGATCGCAACCCTGCGTATGATGGCTGACCCTATGAACCGTTACCAGACTTACGGTCCTCAGGCTGCAGAAGCTTTGGAAAGAGCTAAGAAATTGAATCCGGATAACCCCAGAGTTTATTTACTGGAGGGGCAGGATAAATTTTATACCCCTGAGCAGTTTGGAGGCAGCAAAACAGAAGCGAAAACATTGTTTGAAGAATCTATGAAAAAGTATGAAACATTCAAACCGACATCCTCTATCGATCCGCAGTGGGGATTGAATCAGGTAAAATATTTTTATTCGCTGTGCAAGTGATGCTGTTTGATATTTTCTCATGAAAAATAATAACTCAACAAACGGATAATACCCCACTATTTTTTTTGGTACAAAGCAGTATGATGAGAAATTTTTTATATGAATAACGATCCTCATTTATCGGAATCAGAAAGCCTGGAGATCATCCGTAAAATGATCAACAAGGCGAAAGGCCAGTTCAGCGAGAACGGACATATGTATTTGTTGTGGGGTTGGGTAATACTTATTTGCAGCCTCGCACAATACTATATGATTCATTTTACCCGGTATGAAAAGCATTATCTCGTTTGGATGCTTACGTGGATTGCATTCATCTATCAATTATTTTATGTTTACAGACTCCGGAAAAAAAGGCGGGTGCGAACTTATACAGATGATATACTTGCATTTGTCTGGATCACCTTTGTGATACTGATGTTTTTATTTGGATTTATATTCAGTACTGCTCCGATAGAAAGGTATTACCGCTTGATTAACCCAGGATTTCTAGCATTGTATGGGATGCCTACTTTTTTATCCGGCATCATCTTAAAGTTCCGGCCTTTAGTAATAGGTGGAATCTGTTGCTGGTTACTTGCGGTGGCTGCATCATATATACACTATGATTACCAGTTATTGTTATTAGCTGCCGCAGTGGTAGTAGCATGGATCATTCCAGGCTATATCTTAAGAGCAAGGTATAAAAAAGCAAATTCGTGATTATGGAAGAAAAAAAATTATCGGAACAGGAAAGCCTGGCAATCATTCATCAAATGATCCAGGTTGCGAAGGATGATCATTCCGAAAAAGGAGACGGGTGGTTGATCTGGGGATGGTTGCTGTTTGCGGCATCGGTGCTTTCCATCATTTTTGAATATGCAAATTTTCAACGTTATACTGGATTTGTATGGAGTGCAATGCTTTTGATCGGACTAGTTGCCTTCATATTGGCAAATACAATGAGACCCAAAAGAGAAAAAGTAAAAACCTACGTTCAGGTTTTGTTGGAAAGGTTGGGCATTGGTTTTTTTATCAGTCTTTTTGCTTTGATCGCTGGAAGTTTTTTGTTTAAGAATGTACATCCTACTGATAACACTTTTCCTTTTGGCTATTATTATATCCTCTATGCTTTCTGGATGTTTATCCATGGCAGTGCAATTCATTTTCGACCTCTGATCATTGGCGCAATTGTAAACTGGATCGCTGGCATCGCCATGTTCATGGTCACGGACTTTCAATATGATATGATGATTTCCGCGTTTGCGATTTTAACAGGATATCTGATTCCAGGATACCTGTTACGGGCAGAATACAAAAAAAGATCGGCTGTATAAGGGAGGATTCAAGGTTTATGGATTTTAAAGAATTAGACCCGATTTTACATTCACAATTACGGCTGGCCGTAATGTCGCTTCTCATCAGTGTGAAGGAGGCGGAGTTTACATTTATCCGCGAGAAAACAAATGCAACAGCCGGAAATCTGAGTGTACAAATAAACAAATTAAAAGACGCGGGATATATTGAGGTGAATAAACAATTTAAAGACAATTACCCTCAAACGTCCTGTAAGGTTACAAAGGCCGGAATAAAAGCTTTTGAAGAATATGTCAGAAACCTTCAGTCATATTTTGGAATAAAAAAATAAGGAGCAAGACTTACCTCAGATTGAATAAAAAACCCGGTACGAATACCGGGT
>DATLDA010000003.1:0-4564 GCA_035526135.1 Flavitalea sp. | reverse complement strand
ACATGGATTGAAGGTGTTGAACATTCTCACCATTCAGCGCATGGCCCTGGATCAGCAGGTCAAGTTTTGAATTTATGATTGCCAGGGGCGTTTGCATTTCATGTGACGCATTATCGGCAAATGATTTAACGGTTTCGTAATCCGTAGTAATTTTCGTAGTAACACGTTGCCACGCGTCATTCAACGCAGAAAATTCATCAATATCCGTCGCAGGCAAATTCTTGTTAATGGGTTTTGATAAATGGAAATCATTAATGACCGACAGTGTGCTGAAAAAAGGTTTCCACAATTTTTTCAGTAAGATGCGATTGGCGAAGAAAAGTAATATAAGTAGCAGCAGGATTATAGAGGCCGTAATAAGCAGAATAAGGATAAGCAGGTCTTCTACTTCACGTTGCGATTTCGTGACAATTACTTTATAAATCCCGCTGTGCACCGTAACGGGAAAAATGAGTTGACGGAGGATGACGGTTTCCTGTTCTTTCTCATTATAAGCTTTTGTTGAAATAAACTTTCGTACCACAGGGCCGGATGCTTTTTCAAATTGAATTTTTTGATCCCTGAATTCACTTTCTTCTGGAAGCGTCCCCGTAGTTCTGATCAGATGAGAGATTTCTTGTTCTTCTACCTTTAGCGCTTCATCCAGTTCATCGATCAGGGCCTGGTGAATAAGAAAATAATAACCAATGCCGGCTATGAATAGCACCAGGATCACAATTGCAATCGTTGCCCGGTTGTATTTTTCCTGCAGCCTCATGTATCCGTAAATTTATATCCCATACCATATATTGCTTTGAGATAATCTCCCG
Source organism: Flavitalea sp. (assembly GCA_035526135.1). Classification (GTDB taxonomy): domain Bacteria; phylum Bacteroidota; class Bacteroidia; order Chitinophagales; family Chitinophagaceae; genus Flavitalea. The sequence goes on along the minus strand of DATLDA010000003.1, from coordinate 3,755 downwards.
AACCTGCTTCCTGCATTTTTTTCCGAAGATTTTTAATATGGGTATAAATGAAATCAAAGTTGAACGAATGACCCATCTCATCTCCCCATAAATGTTGTACCAGTGCATTCTTGGAAATTACTTTTCCTTTGTTCACCAAAAAGTACAACAGCAACTGGTATTCTTTGCGGGTAAGTTCCAAAGGCACCTTATTTACAAATATTTCCCGCGCATCTGTATCAACTGAAATTTCATGAAAGACGATCAAAGCATTTCCGTCCTGTTTCCTTCTTCTCAACACCGCCGCAATACGCGCACTCAATTCGGAAAGATGAAAAGGTTTGGGCAGATAATCGTCAGCTCCGAGATTAAGGCCATTGATCCTGTCATCAATCGAATCTTTTGCAGAAATGATAATAATACCTTCTGTTTTCCTGTTTGCTTTAATTTCTTTCAAAATTGATAACCCGTTCCCCCCGGGTAGCGTGATATCGAGCAAAACACAATCATATTCATACAGATCAATTTTTTTAAGCGCAGACGCATAATCCAGCGCGATCTCACAGATGTATTGTTCCGACCGTAAATATGCTTCTATGCTTTTACTCAACTCCGGTTCGTCTTCAATGATCAGTATTTTCATTAATTCTTATAAATATTTTATGGTACTAAAACGGTAATAGGTCCATTTCAGGAAAAATAAAGACAGGGAAAATCAAGAAAGCATAATTTGTGCGACTGCCGGACAGAAATCGAAATAGAGATTATTCTGTTCATTTAAAGGTGATAAATTTATATTTGAATCCTGAACAAATCCTGAAGGTGTTGGGTATAAGAATATCATACCCTGTTCACCATATTCTTTCTAATAAACAAAAATAATATCATGCAATTGAAAGTCATTTTTTACTTATTTATCGGAATTGTTTTTTTAGGTTCCTGCAATGACAACACCGATAAATCTCCAACCCCAAAAGAAGAAGCACAGAAAGATTCTATACAACTGAAAGAAGACGCCGTCACTTATTCAGCAGGTAATACGGTCATGAACGGATTGGTAGTTTACAATGAAAACAGTTCATCACCCAGGCCCGGGATCCTGGTGGTGCATGAATGGTGGGGATTGAACGATTATACAAAAAACAGAGCCAGACAGCTGGCACGTATGGGATATGTAGCCATGGCAGTTGACATGTTTGGGAACGGACAAACGGCCGCGAATCCGGATGAAGCGATGAAGCTTGCCGGTGCATTTTATCAGGATCCATCTTTAACTAAAACCAGATTGGATGCCGCCTTGGCGAAACTCAAATCATATTCTCAAACAGATACATCAAAAATTGCCGCTATCGGCTATTGCTATGGAGGATTCGTGGTACTTAATGCAGCCAAACTCGGGGTTGACCTCGATGGCGTTGTCAGCTTCCATGGCGGATTGGCGGGTGTACCGGCGCGGAAAGATTTGCTCAAAGCAAAGATTCTTGTTTGCCATGGAGAGAAGGACAATTTCGTACCGGCAGCCGAAGTTCAGGCATTTAAAAAATCCATGGATTCTATTTCAGCGGATTATACTTTCAAAACCTATCCGGGCGCTACGCATGCCTTTACCAATCCTGATGCAACAGAAAATGGTAAAAAATTCAACATGCCCATTGAATACAATGCCGCCGCAGACAGTACCAGCTGGAATGATATGAAAGATTTCTTTGGGAAAATATTTAAATGATAAAAGACTGGGAAGGGTGGGAATTTGAGAGTTTGGAAAGTTTGAAAGTTTGGAAATTTCGAAATAAGTTATTCACCAATCAGGTTTTGATTCTAGACCATAATGGATAACACAACTTCCAAACACACACTCCCAAACTCCCTAACTGCCAGACTCCAATACTTCCAAAATTTCCAACCCCCAAACTTTCCAAACTCGTCTACTTCACCTGCTCAAGATAACTTCCCCCAAAATATATTTTCCTCATCCATTGTTCGTACGAAATATTTCCTACCTTGGTCGTATGAAGCAGGAAAAATCATCCTCTACAGCGGTAGAACCAACCAGGTCGGAACTTGAAATATTGCAGGTATTATGGCAGCACGGACCTTCCACTGTCCGGTTCGTTAACGATGTTCTGAATGAACAGAAACGGGAAGTGCACTACACTTCGACTTTGAAACTAATGCAGATCATGTTCGAAAAAAAGATACTCGTGCGCGATGATTCGAATATGAAACACATTTATTCTCCTGCTATTGAAGAACAAAAAACCAAAAACTATTTACTCGAACGTTTTATCGATGTAATGTATAACGGGTCGGCTAGCAGTCTCATGATGCAACTGCTTGGTAACCGAAAAACTTCCAGGAAAGAATTAGAAGCCATCCGGGAGCTATTGGAAAAAAATAAAAAATAATTCAACCGAATCGTATGTATTCCCTGTTCATTAACAGCATTTCGGGCCAGGCATGGATACAGGCATTTGCCTGGACACTTGTTCATTCCATCTGGCAGGGAACAATTGCAGCAATTTTTGCCGGACTTATCATAATTCTTGCAAAAAAATATCCAGCGGCTTTCCGATATCGGCTCTTCACGCTTGTTTTCATACTTTTCCAGGCAGGGATCCTGATTACATTTTATTTACAATTGCAACATACCACACCCGTTGTTTCCGATCCGCCGCTGACTGAAACTGGTATTCTCCCGAATGCGGCAGCGGTCATTGAATTGAAGGCAACAGGCGGCGTCGAAAACTTATTCAGTCCGTGGTTACAGCAAGCAGGTAATTTTTTTCAGCATTATTATCAATGGCTGGTTGCCGTCTGGTTTCTCATTTTCTTCATCCGTTTAGCCTGGATGATAAATGGTGTGAATCATCTTGGCAGGCTGCGCAGATCTGGAAGAATTCCTTTGAATACCTACTGGCAAACCCGTTTGAACGAATTGTCGTCAAAAATCGGAATCTCACACAATCTCACATTACTCGAATCGCAACTTGTGACAGTGCCGATGGTAATCGGGTATTTCAGACCGGTAATACTTATTCCATTCGGTTTGCTGTGCCATCTTCCACCAAAAGAAATGGAGGCAATATTACTGCACGAGCTGGCACACATCAGGAGAAGCGATTATCTGATCAATCTTGTTCAAACATTTACAGAAGCAGTTTTCTTTTTTCACCCCTGTGTACTCTGGCTTTCTTCCCTGATCCGGGAGGAAAGGGAAAATTGTTGTGATGATCTGGCGATTAGAAGTATTGATAATACAGAACAGTATATCCACGCACTTGTTTCTTTTCAGGAATACAATCTGGGACAAACAGTGAAATCTTCCGTTGCATTTGCAGGTACCCGGCATCGGTTACTGGGCCGGATCAAAAGACTAATCAGCAATGAAAACAAAAAATTGAATTATATGGAAAAGATGATTCTTGTGAGCAGCATGTTTGTATTGACAGCCGTGTTTGTGATTACTTCTAAAGGTTTGCAGGCACAGGAGCGCACCCGCGTGGTGAGAGAAAGCCAGCGACGTGAAGCTGTAGACACCATTCCTCCGGGTAGATTTTCTGAAAACGGAAACGAAAATAACAATTTCAAACATCTGTCGACAAATACAAATGAAAATAACGGCAGACGAACGACTACTATCGTTGCAAGAGATGGAGAAGGAAAAAAATATGTGTTGAAGACATCACAGGGTAAAGTGACTGAACTAACCATCGATGGAGAAGAGATTGATGCAGATGATTATAACGACTACAGGGAAATTATAGAACAACTGGAGG
>DATLDA010000314.1:0-5346 GCA_035526135.1 Flavitalea sp. | reverse complement strand
TAAAGTTTGGGAAGTATGATTCATGTATTCCACTTCCAAACGGTTAAACTTACAAACTCCCAAACTGAAAGAGCTCTTCTGTAATAATGACACGAGGTTTCCTGCATCTCGCTGACAGGCCATGTCAATCGCTGTAAAATTGGCTTTTAATTCCTGATTGGTACAAATTTCGTTTACCTTTGCCGGCCTGTTTCCTGACAGGCTATTCGACCGATCTACAACTATCTATCATTATTACTTAAAACAAAAATTGGCAAATTATGGCTAAGAAGTTAAATGTTACCCCGCTTCATGACTGGGTAATTGTGAAACCGGCTAAAGCTGAAGAAAAAACCGCCGGAGGTATTATCATTCCGGATACTGCAAAAGAAAAGCCACAGCGTGGTATTGTTATAGCAGCTGGTCCGGGCAAAAAAGACGAGCCGGTAACCGTTAAAGTTGGTGATACTGTTCTGTATGGGAAATATTCCGGCACAGAGATTCAGCTGGAAGGGGATGACCTGCTCATTATGCGGGAAAGCGACATCTTAGCAATCGTATAACCCTGTTCGGAAGTAAACTGCGTATTATTTTCATTGTAAATTTTTAATTATCAACATATGGCAAAACAATTGTTCTTCGACATTGAAGCGCGTAACAGAATGAAAAGGGGTGTTGACATCCTGGCAAATGCTGTAAAAGTCACGCTTGGACCAAAAGGTCGCAATGTGGTTCTGGAGAAAAAATTCGGTGCTCCAACTGTAACAAAGGATGGAGTTACGGTAGCAAAAGAAATTGAACTGGATGATCCCATCGAAAACATGGGCGCCCAAATGGTGAAAGAAGTAGCCAGCAAGACAGCAGATATCGCAGGGGATGGTACTACCACAGCTACCGTTCTGGCCCAATCTATTATCAGCGAAGGGTTGAAAAACGTTGCAGCCGGTGCCAATCCAATGGACCTGAAGCGCGGTATAGACAAAGCAGTGATAGAGGTTGTAAAAAATCTCGCTGCTCAATCTCAAGCAGTAGGTAACGACAACAAAAAAATTGAACAGGTTGCGTCTATCTCTGCTAATAATGATGCTTCCATCGGCAAACTGATCGCTGAAGCAATGACTAAAGTCGGTAAAGAAGGTGTGATCACCGTTGAAGAAGCAAAAGGTACCGACACTACAGTTGAAGTAGTTGAAGGTATGCAGTTCGACCGCGGTTATATTTCACCCTATTTCGTTACCAACAGCGAAAAAATGGAAGCGGAATTGCAAAACCCTTACATCCTGATCTACGACAAGAAGATCTCTGCGATGAAAGATATTCTGCATATCCTGGAAAAAGTAGCACAAGGTGGACGCCCGTTGCTGATTATTGCCGAAGATCTTGAAGGCGAAGCACTGGCTACACTGGTTGTAAACAAGTTACGTGGTACGCTGAAGGTGGCTGCTGTAAAAGCTCCCGGATTTGGTGATCGTCGTAAAGAAATGCTTCAGGATATTGCCACATTGACAAAAGGGATCGTGATCAGCGAAGACCAGGGTTATAAACTGGAGAATGCGGATCTGAATTATCTCGGTTCTGCTACTTCTGTAACAATTGACAAAGACAATACAACAGTCGTTGGTGGCAAAGGAAAGAAAGAAGATATCACTGCACGCGTAAACCAGATCAAAGCACAGATTGAAACAACGACATCTGATTACGATAAAGAAAAATTGCAGGAACGCCTCGCCAAACTCAGTGGTGGTGTAGCAGTTCTTTACGTGGGTGCTGCAACTGAAGTTGAAATGAAAGAAAAGAAAGACAGGGTGGATGATGCGTTACATGCAACAAGAGCAGCCGTTGAAGAAGGAATCGTTCCTGGTGGTGGTGTGGCTTATATCCGTGCTATCGAAGGATTGGAAAAATTCAAAGGTATCAATGAAGACGAAACAACAGGTGTGCAAATAGTGAAACGCGCATTGGAAGAGCCAATACGTCAGATTGTAGTTAATAGCGGAATTGAAGGAAGCATTGTAGTACAAAAAGTGAAAGAAGGAAAAGGTGATTTTGGTTTCAATGCCCGTACTGAGGTTTATGAAAATCTTCTGAAAGCAGGTGTGATCGATCCTACAAAAGTGACACGCATTGCACTTGAAAACGCTGCTTCTATCGCAGGTATGTTGCTGACCACCGAGTGTGTGATCGCAGACAAGCCTAAGAAAGAAGAAGCGCATGCTCACCCGGGCGGTGCACCGGATATGGGCGGAATGGGTTACTAAAAGAAATCTGTTTCTGAAAATAAATCCTCATCGTGCATGCATGGTGAGGATTTTTTTTTAGAATAAGTTGATTCGCGTAATACCAAATGAATAGGAAATGGTTGACTGAAATCCCGTTCTGCTAGTAAAGAATCGCCCTGAATTTATAAGTATAGGAAACATACCTGAGTTCTCTGTCGACCATGGATTCGCGCAATTCCATTGACGAAGGAGTTAGACTGACAACCTCGAGGTTATGTTTGTTAACAGAGTTGATCGTGATCTTTCCCACTTCCTCATCAACCGACCAATAACCATATCCGTAACCATAGGGTCCGAATCTTTTCGATTCAATACAGCGATGGGTACTATCTCTCCGGTTGAATTCACCGGATTGGTAAAAGATATAACTATCGTCGAGTTCGCAATCATTATAGTAAGCGCGAAGAACGTCAATACTATTTTTTTCTGAATGGACCTGAAACGAAACGTTCGTGAGCATCCATTTGTGATTGATGATCATCGAAACTTTTTCTTCTTTAGAGATTGTTTCTTTTTTGCATTGCGCAAATACGAGGAGGGATAAAAATAGCAACCCGGCACTTCTTCCCATGGGCTTTGAAAACATCATGATACAATTTACTTTTTCCTCAAACAGCTACAATGATTCGGAACATATTTTCGACTAAAAATTTGTACCTTTTACAAATGAGGTGGTTGCTGCTTTCCCTGATGGTCTTTGTGTTTGAGCTCTCATTAGTTTCTCAAACACCAATTGATACGGAGGTCAAACCCGGCGACAAAACTCCGAATTTCAGTGACGTTTCAGGCAGCCCCTACTTATTCAAGGATTGGTCAGACGGATTAGTGAAGTTTTCGAGCGGACGAACACTCAAACAATTCAAACTGAAATTCGATTGTGTACAGAATCAATTGATCCTGCAATTCGAGGGTTCATCCTTTGCAGCAGAAAGCAAAGTGAAAGAGTTTATCATGATTCCCAAAAATGGAAAAAAGAGTGACTCCCTGTATTTCCGAAAAGGATTTCCTCCCGTAGGTAAGGCAACAAATGAAACCTTTTATCAGATTTTAGCAGAAGGGAAAGCCACATTACTTCATTTAGTCTCCAAAAACATAATTGAGGAAAAGCAATATGGTGCCACAAATGTTTATAGGCATTTTGAAAATGAGGAACGTTTTTTTGTGTTTTTGAATAATGAAATGATCCAGGTGGACAGAGATAGAATGAGCCTGACAAATATTCTATTGGATAAAGGAGCTGAAATAAAGCAATTCATTAACGACCAGGACTTGCGTATGCGATCACCGGAAGATCTCACACTGGTGGTTAAAAAATACAATGCTCTGGTGCAATAGTTTGGTAATGGATTTCGGATTTTAGATTTGCGATTTTAGATTTGTTTTTCACGCAAAGATGCCAAGGAAGCGAAGAGTCAAAAATTCGTTCGAATACTAAAATCTGAAATCTAAAATCGCACATTTACAATCTACAATTGCAACTCTTCCCCAAACTGTAACACAAATCCATTGCAATCCCTTACTGCGAATTCACGCATGCCGTATTTGAAATTTTCTATTGGATAAACAATTTCGCAATGTTGTAAACGATCCCACCATCCGTTCACATTTGTACAGTTGAAATAAAATGACCCGGTGAAAAGTGTTTTTTCAAAGCTCATATGCGGATTAGGTGGTGTAAACATCAGCTCGATTTCATCAAGTTTCAACAGGGCCCAGCTCCAGTCGGTGAGATGATTTACTATGCTGAAACCAATTGTGTTTACGTAATATTCCACGGTTGCAGATACATTTTCCACCTGAATCATAGGTGTCAGTTTCGTAAGATGCATGGTTATATTATTTTTTCTTTTGCAGATTTCTCTTCAACCAGTCGATTGCTTTTTTAACATAATAATGATCTTGTTTTTCTGCATTTCTGAGAAGATAATGAATTGCTTTATGTTGCGAAGGTTCACGCGTGTACCATTCAACCAGTACCAGTGATAACCTTATTTTCCAGGGATCAGAGGATTTGCCCAGCGTGTTCGCCAAATCAAAAATTTCCTGCGTGTGTGTTTTTACCAGCGATCGTAGCGACTGCATTCCAATTGCATCGCAAACCGCCCAATTGCTTATATCCGCCGAAAATTCTTTTACCAGCTTTAAAGCGAGTGCAGGATCTGTTTTCGCTGTTTTTTCCAAAATCTTAGCCGCCAGAATCCTTTCCTCGAATGCGCCGCTTTTCCATAATTCCTTAATTAATTCAAACCCATGGGATCTATACTTTTTCACCAGTTCGTTTATGGCGGGCATTTTCACCCCATATACTTTCTCCGCTCCCGGAGCTATCTTCTTAATAAATCCAACAGTGTCAGGATTACTTAGTTTTTTTAAATCGGTTTGTATGGCTTTCAGTTCAGAAGACATGGTCGGGGTATGTGGTTTGGGGTATGGGGTATGGGGTATCGGGTATGTGGGATGGGGTTAAATTATCGTTCAAATTATTTATTATGAATTAATATATGGACAATGAAGCATGAATAATTAATAATGAGGGGGAAACCTGATACCCCATCCCCATCCCCCACAGCTAATTATCTTATCTTCGCGCGCTATGACACAAGAACAAATTAAGGATATGAGGGACCGTGTGGTTGTCCTGAGGAGGTTTCTTTGACGTCGATAACAGACAGGAAAAGATAAATCAGGAAAAGCAATTATCGGTTTCTCCGGGTTTTTGGGATGATAACAAGCGCGCCACAGAAATTCTAAAGAACATTCAGCTGAATGAATATTGGGTAAAACTGTACGAATCGGTTGAATCTGCAGTGGATGATTTTTCAGTTTTGTTCGATTTTTGGAAGGAAGGAGAGGCTGCGGAGGAAGAAGTCCGGGAAGCAAATGAAAAAGCGATCCGTTTTATTGAAGAAGCTGAATTTAAAAGTACGCTCAATCAGCCTGAAGATGAACTCCCCGCAATTCTTCAAATCAATAGCGGTGCAGGTGGTACCGAAAGCCAGGACTGGGCAGAAATACTAATGCGTATGTATCGCATGTATGGCGATAAACAGGATTGGTCTGTAACGCAACTTGACCTGCAGGATGGAGA
>DATLDA010000281.1:0-2607 GCA_035526135.1 Flavitalea sp. | reverse complement strand
AACCCGTTCCGGCTCCTGTTGTCCGATTAACAATTCTTAAACTCGCTTTTGTTGGAGGTATGATGATGACCTGTGTGTACGGCGTTTTAAAGTTGTTTGCTTCTGCAATCAGCGTATTACAATAATCGACGCGTAACCTAACCCCCTTTATATTTTTCATCCGTAGCGATGAAAAGCTATATTCCTGCTACAGCAATGTATCAGGAATTTTTTATGGTATCAACCTGAAGACTACCAGAGATCTTATTTAACCAGGTACATTACTTCTTTTACAAGTTTCACGGTTCTGGGAATATCCGGAAGAGAAAGGGCTACCAGGTTAGGTGCATAATGCAAAGGTGCATCGGCCGCAGTGATACGCCGGATAGGAGCATCCAGGTAATCGAATGCCTCTTTCTGGATCCTGTAGGCAATCTCCGAAGCCACTCCGCACATTGGCCATTGTTCTTCAACGATCACTAACCTGTTTGTTTTTTTCACACTTTCCAGGATTGTCATCCAGTCGAGCGGCCGGATCGTACGCAGGTCTATAACTTCCGCCTGAACACCTTCTTTCTCCAATTCTGCCGCCGCACCCAGTGCCACCTTCATCATTTTGTTGAAAGAAACGATGGTTACATCAGTGCCCTGCCGCTTCACATCGGCCTTACCGATCGGTATAAGATATTCTTCAGCCGGAACTTCTCCTTTTTCACCATACATGACTTCACTTTCCATAAAGATCACCGGATCTTCATCACGGATTGCGGCTTTCAGCAAACCCTTAGCATCATAAGGATTGGAAGGGGATATGACTTTTATACCGGGAATATTCGCGTAATAACTTTCAAAAGCAGTGCTGTGTTGTGCGCCCAATTGACCAGCCGATCCATTCGCACCCCTGAATACGATGGGACACCCTACCTGTCCACCGCTCATCGCAAGCATCTTGGAAGCTGTATTAAGTATCTGATCCAAGGCCAGTACTGCAAAATTCCATGTCATATATTCCACGATAGGCCGAAGTCCATTCTGCGCAGCACCAACCGCGACAGCAGTAAAACCCAATTCGGATATGGGTGTATCAATCACACGCTTCGGTCCGAATTCATCCAGCATTCCCTGGCTAACCTTATAAGCACCATTGTATTCGGCAACTTCTTCCCCCATCAGAAAAACCTTTTCATCACGACGCATCTCTTCATTCATCGCTTCTCTCAAAGCCTCCCGGAATGCAATTGTTCTGGCCATTCACCTGTTTTTTAAATGTGGGGCAAAATTATCGGTAAACATAGAGACTAACAAATCAACAAAATCGAACTGCACAAGTACAGAAAACACTTTCTCAAAGTTGAACATACTTTTTCCATCGTCCGTTAACATTTCATTAGGAAGGCATAAGGGATTGCGGAAAAAAAGTAAGTAAAAATATTTAGTTTGATAACTATTAATGTTAATCAGTGGTTAACTAAAAACCATGCTGACGGAAATAGACGTACATTGCTAATAGAAAAACCATTTAATCTCGTATAAACAAAAAGGAAAAAATGCTATGGTAAAGAAATTGTTGAGAGATGTATTGAAAGAAGTAAGAAAAATGACCGCCGCCGGTTTCTGGGCTTTTTCACCTAAACAATTATCACCTGTAAAAATATTATCTCCTAATGGCATTATGCCCTACGAAGGAAAGAAATTCATCAGGTAATATCTTGTCATGATTGCGATCCCGGTTAACTCCGGGATTTTTTTTTGAAAAGCTGTCAGCAGTCAGCATTACCAAAATTTAAATAATCGATTCCTGACAATTGTATTGGTGGGGCTGCTGACAGCTGATTGCGACCGCAAAAAATTAGAACTAAGAACCAAGAACTCCGAACTAAAATCTACATCGCTTCAATTACCATTGCGCTGGCACCTCCTCCTCCGTTACAAATTCCCGCGACACCGATTTTTGCTTTGTTTTGTTGAAGAATATTTATCAATGTAACGAGTATGCGTGCACCACTGCAACCAAGCGGATGACCGAGACTTACTCCCCCTCCGTGTACATTCGTTCGCGCAGGATCAAGTTTCAGGATCCTGGTATTTACAATTCCTACTACACTGAAGGCTTCATTCACTTCTGCATAATCAACATCCTGTAGTGTGAGACCCGCTTTTTTAAGTGCGCGCGGCACTGCAATTGAAGGCGATGTGGTAAACCATTCCGGCGCCTGTTCTGCATCGGCATATCCGCTGATTTTTGCAAGCGGTCGCACACCCATCGCTTCCGCTTTCTCACGGCTCATAAGAACAACGGCTGCTGCGCCGTCATTCATGGTGGACGCGTTGGCAGCAGTGACGGTACCATCTTTTGTGAAAGCAGGTTTCAATTCCGGTATCTTTTCAAATTTCACATTCTTGTATTCTTCATCCTCCCTGAAAAGTATCGGCTCTCCTTTGCGTTGAGGTATTTCTACTGGTACAATTTCATCATTGAATTTTCCATTCTTCCAGGCTTCCTGTGAACGTTTATAACTTTCAATGGCATATGCATCCTGTTCTTCGCGGCTGATTTTATTTTCTTTTGCGCAAAAATCGGCTGCGCAACCCATTGCATAATTTTTATACACATCAGTCAATCCGTCT
>DATLDA010000277.1:0-10484 GCA_035526135.1 Flavitalea sp. | reverse complement strand
AGACGGATTTCATGTTCTTGTATTTGTTAAGCGCCGCTTCCAGGTCTTCCTTCTGTATGGGTTTTAAAAGATAATCAATGCTGTTTACTTTGAAAGCTTTCAATGCAAATTCATCATAGGACGTCGTGAAAACAACAGCGCTTTTTACCTGGGTGCGTGAAAAAATTTCAAAACTCTGTCCATCCGACAATTCGATATCCATCAGGATCAGATCCGGGGTTTCATTTTTTTCAAGCCAATCGATTGTTGAGACGATACTGTCAGTGATCCCCATTATTTCTACTTCAGGATCAATCATCGCGAGCGTTTTCTGTAATTTTTTTACCGCGAGTTCTTCGTCTTCAACAATGAGTATCTTCATCTTGTATATTTTAAAATTCTTCTGCCCGTGCATCTTTTGCATGCTGGAGCTGCATAATTCTTTTTTCTCCGGCGTTGTACCAGATCAGTGGAAGCACTACGGTAAAATTGCGGTCATCCTCCAAAACCTGAAATCCTTCTTCATGCAGCAATTCATATTTCGATCGGATATTATCCAGGCCGATTTTATTTGACAGAGGCTTGACCTGTTTACTTTGAAGATTGTTATTTACTGCCAGTTTGTTGCCCGCCATTGTAAAAATATCCACCATCAGGGGATTTTGCCTGGAAACGACATTATGCTTAACCGCGTTTTCAACAAGGAGTTGGAGAGTGAGTGAAGGCAAAAGATATTGATCATACGACGGATCCGTTTCGATCTGGATCTGTATAGCGTCACCATAGCGAGTGCGTAGCAAATTATAATAGGATTGAATAAAGCGCAGTTCATTCTGGAGGGTGGATAATCCGTTTTCATTGCTCCTGAGCAGATACCGGTACACTTTACTGAGTTCATTGAGAAACACTTCAGCCTGTATCGGGTCCTCGGTGATGAGAGAAGAAAGCGTGTTGAAACAATTGAAAAGAAAATGCGGATTCACCTGGCTTTTCAGCGTATCGAATTCCTGTTGGATGGACAGCTGCTCAAGCTGTTGTTTTTCCGCCAGACTTTCTTTCCATTTACTCCACACATATTCTGCCTCCCACAAAGTGGTGGCGAGAAGGGTAATACCAATCGCGACAAGGATTGAAAATTTATACTGCTGTACATCAAGTGTATAATCCAAAAGTTGAAAAAAGTCGTACCCTAAAAAGATGAGTGCAAAAGTTCCTGAGGTCATGAATACATGCGTCAGTGAAACAAGAGAAGCTCTTTTCACCGTTTGACTCAATAGGGGGAATCGATGGCGAAACCAATGCATCGCGACGATGTGCAGATACCATGAGATGAAAACAATCACAGTAATCAATGGCATTGATATCAACCAGATGGATTCATCATCCCACATTCTCTTGCCGAAAAGAAGGAAATTCAACATTAAATCAATCACCGGTACCAGTGCGAAGTAAGTGATCCATTCTATTCTAGTGGGCTTCCAGGGATTCATTGCTGCCTGATTTCGGCGTTATCCAATAAGGGTATCTGTATGGTTCTTCCGGATGGAGTTTCCCGGATCACAACTGACTGACGGCACAGCAGCCGGTATTTATTACGAATATTCTCAACGCCGGCTACAATTCCGGAATCATCCACCAATTTTTTTTGAATATTATTTTTTACCTGCAACCATCCGTTTTCTAAAGAGCTTATTTCAACGGTCAGTGGATTTTCCCGACTGATCATGTTTAATTGAAAAGCATTTTCCAGTAAGATTTGCAAAGTGAGCGGTGGAAGAAAGCGTTGCATGTCGGATTCCCGAATATTGGTTTGAAAAGAAACTCCGTCACCGTGCCTTTCTTTAAGCAAATAAAAATAAGAACGGGCGAATTGCAACTCTGTATCGAGAGACACCAATTGCTCCTCATTACTGCGAAGCAGGTATCTGTATACTTTACTCATCTCATCCAAAAACTTTTCTGCTTTTTCCGGATCATCATAAATCAGACAGGATAATGAATTCAATGAGTTGAAAAGAAAATGCGGATTTACCTGGCTTTTGAGACCGAGCAACTGACTTTGCATGTATTCTTTTTTCAGTTGTTCTGTTTCGATTAATGTTTCTTTCCATTTTTCAAAGCCACTTATTCCTTCATGCAGGAGGGTTATGAAAATATTCAGTACAGCGCTTACGATCAGAGACCAGTAATAACGGGTTTCATTGATGTATTCCTTAGGGATGATCCAAAGATCAAAAACCTGAAATATAATCGTAATAGATAGCCAGGTGATCAAGACCATTAAGGGAATAAAAACTGCAACACGGGTAACAAGTTCTTTATCATGCGGAAACCGCTGGCGGATGGTAACCGCCATCCAGGTAATTGCAAGCCACAAACCTGTTGATACAAGGCAGGTGAGTACGGTTGCGGTTAAAAAAGCAGATAGGTCTGAAAAATAGTAGTTACCCAGTAACACCCAGTTCAATAATATCACACCCAATGGCATCGTCCTTAAGAAGATCGATCTGTCGCTCCCTGTATATTGTGGCAGGGCGACGGGTATACGCATCATATTTGTTAGTGTCCGCATGAAGAGAACAAATTACCCTATTTTTCAGAACGGCTGTTAGTGGCAACGAGATGGATTGAGGATTTTGGCGTATGAATTGTATCCACATCTTTTGGAAGGCCGAACCAGCTTCAGGTGTTCAAAGACAGGTTTAAAGACCTTCCAGTATTTTCTCCATTTGCATGCTCCTTGATCCTTTAACCAGAAGGTATGTATCGGTATAATCTTTTGAACGGAGGTAGGAAGCGGCATCTTCAGCCACCTGAAATTGAACAAACGGGTGGGGGATCTTTTCAAATTCACTCCCCACAAGTATCACATCTTTCCAATGAAATTTTTTGATCAGTTCAACGAGGCTTTCATGTTCTTCAATACTTGATTCGCCCAGTTCAGCCATCGAACCGAGCACCAGCAATTTGTTCATCGATTCAATTGCAGTAAAGTTTTCTATCGCCACTTTCATACTACTGGGATTCGCGTTATAAGCATCGAGAATGATTTTATTTTTTCCTTTTTCGATCAACTGTGACCGGCTGTTGGAAGGCTCGTACATTCCAATGCCCATTCTTATTTTTTCAAGAGCAACCGCAAAAGAATTTCCGATTGTAACCGCTGCAAGTACATTCGGCAAATTATAATTTCCCACGAGTTTCGTTTCAATAAGCAGGCTTTCCATCTTGCTTCCCAATTCCACATGCAGGTATGGTTTGGATTTAAGAATATGTCCGGTAACCTGACCGTTCTTTGTCCCATATGTAACAACATTAGGAATGCCTTCACTCATTTTCATCAATATTTCATCGTCTGCATTTACGAAAGCAGATTTTTTATTTTCCCGGAGATAATCGAATAACTCACCTTTTCCTTTCCGTACGCCTTCAACGCTTCCAAATCCTTCGAGGTGTGCCTTACCACAATTGGTGATCAGTCCATGTGTGGGTTGCGTATACTTGCAATAGGAAGCAATTTCTCCCTGATGATTGGCACCCATTTCAATAACAGCATATTCCGCATCTGACCCGATTCTCAAAATTGTGAGCGGAATGCCGATCTGATTATTCAGATTCCCCTTTGTTGTATAAGTTTTATAAGTACTGGAAAGTACTGCATGCACCAATTCTTTAGTAGTTGTTTTTCCATTGCTTCCGGTGATGGCTATAACAGGAATATTGAATTGGCGGCGATGGAAAGCCGCTAATGCCTGCAGGCTGGTGAGCACATCTTCGACAACGATGACGTTGTCATGAATAGCGGCCTGCTTTTCATCAGCGATTACATAAGCAGCGCCAGATTCGATTGCCTGACCTGCGAAATCATTTCCATTATAGTTGGGACCTTTCAGGGCGAAAAAAATGTCGCCCTTTTTCAATTTGCGGGTATCCGTTTCTACTGAGGGGTTTTGTTGGAAAAGAAGGTAGAGATCTTCGATGTTCATTGTTAAAAAATTGTTTCACGCAAAGCTGCAAAGTAAGCAAAGCAGTAAAGAAATACGATATATCGGATTGGCGTCTTGATTTTTCCTTTGGGTCTTTGCGTGAAACAAAATTGAAAAGCCATCCCTTTTACGAGATGGCTTTTCGGTACGATCGATCAATCAGTCAATTTATTTTTTACGGCTATTCTGCCTTCTTACTTTATAGTTGATACCGGTTTTACGGCCGTTACCTTCAGGGCTTCCCAGACGATCCATTGCGCAACGGAAACCTACTGTGCTGCTTCCCTGATCTTCTTCCATGAAACGTCTGGTTCCGGGTGATAACCAGTAAGGACGATCGTTCCAGCTTCCACCTTTGATAACTCGTGATTTATCACTGATGAGCGTTGTCAAACCGTAACCATAGTTTACACCACTTACGATAGAGTCACCATCGAGATAATTGATCACGTTTCCTTTCTGATAGTTACGACGGTTGCGACTTTCCTCATCGGTAACGAACTGTCTTTTTACACGACCCAGACTATCTTTTTCATATTCACCTTCTTTGGTACGGGTATCTTTTTCCCAACGGTTACCACGGAAAGGAGAAACGTCATCCACATCGACAAGTGATAAAGGACGATAAACGTCACCTACCCACTCATTCACGTTTCCTGACATATTATAAAGACCAAATGAATTCGGAAAGAATGATGTTACAGGAGCAGTGTAGACCGCACGGTCGTTCAAACCACCGGCAACTCCCATGTTATCTCCGCTACCGCGTTTGAAGTTGGCGAGGAAAGTACCCTGCCATGTTCCACGACGGCTGTCACGAAGACCATTTACATTCTGACCCCATGAATACACCTGTTTGTTCGTGATTAATTCTTCTCCGCGTTTTCCTTCTTTTTTACTTGGCTGTGGGTTCTGACCAACAAGTGCAAGTGCAGCGTATTCCCACTCTGCTTCTGTTGGCAGGCGATAAGCTGGTAAAAGGATCCCGTCTTCAAAAGTTACTTGTGAACGGGGTGTACCGTTCGGATTTTTCAGCGGATTCTTTTTAGAACGAACACCAGGACCAGGAGTCGGTGTTGTAAGACCTAACAGGTAAGCCTTCGTATTGAAAGACTCAGATCCCTGTCCGGTAATATTCTTTAATGTATTCGGATTTATAAATTTTTTGTCGATCAGTGCCTTTTCGTTCACACGGTCTGTTCTCCACAAACAAAAGTCGTGTGCCTGTCTCCAGGTTACTCCCACTACAGGATAATAATTATAAGAAGGATGACGGAAATAATATTCAACCAAAGGTTCATTGTAAGCAAGCTCACTACGCCATACGAGTGTATCAGGTAATGCGCCTTCACGAACAGCCTGGTATTCGTCACCTTCAAACACATTATTGATCCAGTAGAGGTATTCCCTGTAATGGATATTCGCTACTTCAGAACGGTCAATATAGAAAGAGTTCACAGTCTTCCTTGTGGGAATGTTGTTCCAGTCGCCCATCACGTCTTCTTCAATAGCACCCATGGTGAAGGTACCTCCCTGAACAAACACCAGTCCGGGACCGGTTCTTTGTTCTTTTTCACGGGCTACCTGGTAACCACCCATGTTCTTATCGTTGTAGTTCCAACCAGTTACGTCGGACTGCTCTTTCTTTTTGCCGAATAATTTGCTGTTCTTACAAGAAGAAAAAGCACCGGCGAAAACTAACAGGATGAATAGGTTTTTCAGATTCATTTTAAATGACTTTTGCCTTTGATTCAATTTGCTTAAACGTGTGTAACAAGCAATTATTGTATAAAAAGTGTATATAATATGCCCATTTTAACACACAAAACAAGGGGATGCGAATATAGTAACGTTACGCAGAAAAATACGTGCCGCCGCTTCCCGGTGAACGTTAAAAATCAGCTATTTTTATATCATGGTGGTGTGGATTAACCGATCGGTGTACTGGATTTTTCTGCTACTTATAACGCTTAAAGCCCAACCGCAAAACACTTATAGTCCACATTCGGTTCTTGCATCCGGAAACTGGTACAAAATAGCTATCGACAAACCCGGTATCTACAAAATTGACGCCGCTTTTCTCAGGTCACTGGGAATTTCTGCCTCAAATCTTCCTACTAATTCCCTACGTCTTTTTGGTTCCACAGTTTCTATGTTGCCGGAAAAAAGTGGTTTTTCTCCAATTGATGACCTTACCGAAATCTCTTTACAGGTGGAAGACGGTAGTGACGGCATCCTGAACGAAAATGACTATTTTCTTTTTTTTGCTCCCGGCCCTGATACCTGGTCCTATGACTCTCTGCAAAAATCCTTCCGACATATCAAAAATCTGTATAGTGATAAATCGTATTTTTTTATTTCGTTGGACAGAGACGGAAAAAGAATACCACAAGTCAGGTTTTCCGGATCCCCAACAATTGATATAACGCAGTTTGATGATCGCTATTTTCATGAACTTGATTCAATTAATTTCCTCAGTAGCGGAAAGCAATGGAATGGGGAAGAGTTCAGTTCCGGTAGATCTCTGACGCATATTTTTCCGCTTCCGTTTACTGCTCATACCGGAGAGGCTGCAAAACTAAATGCAACTGTAGTTGCGAGAACTTTCAGCAATCCCGGTAGTTTTCAATTTACCGTATCAGAAACACCTGTACTTCAAATCAGTGTTCCCCCCGTTGCGACTGGTCCATATGATCAATTTGTCAGAGAAGAAAACAGCACAATTTCATTTGTCTCCCCATTTGATTTTTCTGCCATTTCCATAAAGTATGCCCCCGGAAGTGCAGGGTCTCAGGGGTGGCTCAACTGGTTTGAGTTTTTTTTGCGTAGAACGCTTGAAGTAAAAGCAAACAGTCAGTTATTGTTCCGAGATGTGATGTCAGTTGCGCCGGGAAATGTTGGCAGGTTTAGTGTAATTACACCAAACTCTTTTCTTCAGATCTGGGATGTTTCAAATCCCCTTGCAGCGATTCGAATGGAGGGAAATTTTGTGAATAATACTTTTCAATTTGTAAATGATTGTTCACGTTTGCATGAATATGTGGCTTTTGTTCCATCCGGAACTTTTCAGCCAATAGCTCTCGGAAAAGTTATCAACCAGGACCTGCACAATACCAGCCACGCAGACATGATCATCATTACGCATAATGAGATCCTTCCCCAGGCCCAACGGCTCGCAGCATTCCACGCACAACAAATCAGTTCAGTGGTCGTAACCACGGAACAAGTGTTCAATGAATTTTCTTCGGGCAGTCC
This sequence comes from Flavitalea sp., assembly GCA_035526135.1. Lineage (GTDB taxonomy): Bacteria > Bacteroidota > Bacteroidia > Chitinophagales > Chitinophagaceae > Flavitalea. Next base: position 3,264 of record DATLDA010000277.1, on the reverse strand, counting down.
CGATCCAACTGCACTGCGTGATTTTGTGAAAATGTATTATGATAAAGCAGCAGGTGATACCACACTTCAACCGAAATACCTGTTATTATTTGGTGATGGTTCCTTCGATTACAAATCCAGGTTACAAAACAACACATCTCTCGTACCTGCATACCAGAGTACGGTGTCCTATGATCCGCTCTCTACTTACACCTCCGATGATTTTTTTGGATTCCTCGATGATGGTGATGACATCAATAGCAATTCCATTCCGCTTCTTGACATTGGCATCGGTCGGCTACCGGCTACAAATCTCTCGCAGGCAAAAACAATGGTTGATAAAATCATTGCATACAATTCGTCTGCTGCATTAGGCCCCTGGAGAAATGAATTCACTTTTATTGCCGATGATGAAGACGCGAACTTACATTTTCAGGATGCCGAAGTAATAAGCAGGTCGGTCGGGTCTGTTGCACCAGATTTCAACATAGAAAAAACGTATCTCGATGCGTTTACGCAGCAGGGTAGTGCCGCAGGAAGCCGATATCCCGAAGTGAACGAAGAAATTATCAACCGCTTATTTCAGGGAACGCTGATTTGGAATTATAATGGACATGGCGGATACCGAAGGCTCGCAGAAGAAGTGATACTGGATGCAGATGTCATCAGCCGCTTGCATAACGGACCACGGTTACCATTGTTCATAACAGCCACTTGTGATTTCGCCCCTTTTGATAACCCTCTGACAGGTTCCATTGGTGAACAATTACTTTACAAAGAAAATGCCGGCGCGATCGCTCTAATGACAACTACCCGTATTGTGTTTGCCTTCAGCAATCGTGTTATGAATCTCAATTACCTGCAGGCTGCATTAACAAAAAAATCTGATAGCACTTACCCAAGCCTGGGTGAAGCCGTACGGAGCGCAAAAAATTTCACGTATAGGAATTTCGGGGACGTTATCAACAACCGCAAATTCACACTGCTTGGAGATCCTGCACTCACACTCGCTTTCCCACGATACCGGATACACACGACACTGTTGAACGGAATACCGGTTTCTGCATCCGATACGCTACGTGCAATGACGGAAAATAAAATTTCAGGAGAAGTCAGGGATGCATCCGGAAATATACTTTCAAATTTTAACGGTCATATCTATGCGAGCATTTTTGATAAACTGCAGGTGGAAAAAACCCGCGGAAATGACCCTGCCAGCATTCCTCAAGAATTCAGTGTCAGAAAAAATCTTCTTTTCAGAGGAAAAGCCACGGTCAGTAATGGGCATTTTCAGATTTCATTTGTAGTACCGAAAGACATTAACTATCAGTTCGGAAAGGGGAAAATAACCTACTATGCAGAAGATGGCAAATCAGATGGAAATGCTTCTTATGAAGGATTCACAGTTGGCGGAACCGGAGCAGTACCGAATGATCAGGATGGTCCGGCGATAAAAATTTTTTTGAACAGCGAGGATTTTATCAGTGGGAGTATTACCGGTAGCTCGCCGGTATTGATTGTTAAGCTCAGCGATTCATCCGGCATCAATACCACAGGCACTTCTCCCGGTCATGATCTTGTTGCCATTCTGGATAATGACCCTGAAAAAAAATATATTCTCAACCGTTATTATGAAAGTGAAATCGACAATTACAAAAAGGGAATGGTGAAATACCAATTACCAGAGCTTAGAGAAGGATTACACAGCCTCTACATCAAAGCCTGGGATGCAGTGAACAACAGCACTGAAGCCGTGATTGATTTCCGCGTTGCAAAGGAGGCGTCACTTATACTGGAACATGTATTGAACTATCCTAACCCTTTTACGACCCATACATCTTTTTGGTTTGATCATAACCGCGCAGGGGAATTTCTCAGCATAAACATTCAGGTTTTTACTGTTACCGGTAAGCTGGTGAAAACCCTCAGAAATACAATATTTTCAACGGGTAACCGTTCGAATGAGGTCGAATGGGATGGACGTGATGATTACGGAAACAAGCTCGGCCGAGGGGTGTATATTTATCAGTTGCGGGTACATTCTTCTGACGGACAAAGTGCAGACAAACTCGAAAAATTGTACATACTTTAATCTGAATAAACTGAAAATCCTTATTTTAGCCGTTCTATAGATAACATTTTTACCCAAATTATTATTGCGCCTCACTCAGGCACCGGTACTTTTCTCAGTGATTTACTTATCCTGAAAGGGAGAGGTACGGAATCCATTGCAGGAATTGATCCTGTAAAAAGACAAAATATCTAGTATGAAAAAAATGATCTTACAAGTGGCTGTTTCATTCGCATTGATTATGGGTAGCGGATCGGCCTTTTCGCAAAGTACACAACCTGATCCGATCAATGTTGTTACAACAGCCGTTCCTTTTTTACGGATCTCCCCTGATGCGAGATCGGGTGGAATGGGTGATCTTGGTGTGGCAACGTCCCCGGATGCCAACGCCGTTTTCTGGAATCTTGCGAAAATCCCTTTTGCTGCCAATAAAGCAGGGGCAGGTTTAACCTATACACCCTGGTTGAAAGATCTTGGATTGAATGATGTTTATCTCATGGCAGCTTCCGGATACTATAAACTCAGTGATCAGGAAGCGATCGGAGCATCTATCAGGTATTTCAGTCTTGGCGACATCACCTTTACCGATGGCCTGGGAAATGATCTTGGGGAAGGAAGACCGCGGGAACTCGGTATTGATGCAGGTTATGCAAGAAAATTATCAGACAGGATCGGCATAGGCATCGCATTGCGGTATATTCATTCAAATCTTGTTGGCAACTACGCGGATCAGAACAGTACTTACCAGGCCGGGAATGCGGTAGCAGGTGATCTCAGTTTTTATTATTCGAGTGGAAGAGAGAGTGGCGAGGGTTGGAATTTCGGAGCAACATTAACAAACCTTGGTTCGAAGATCGGGTACACAACTGATGCAACACAACGTGATTTTATACCGGCAAATTTCAGTGCCGGTACAACATATACAAAAGTGTTTGATGAAAGTAACAAAATGACATTCGGATTGGATATTCATAAATTACTGGTACCAACACCTCCTATGGCAACTGGTGATGATACACAGGATTCTACCAACATTTCTAATTACCGGACTAAAGGAATTGTAAGCAGCTGGTTTAGTTCATTCGGCGACGCACCCGGAGGTTTTGGAGAAGAGTTGCGTGAATTTCAGTTTTCTCTCGGGGCAGAATATGCATATAATAATCTTTTCTTTGCCCGTGCAGGATATTTTTATGAAGATAAAACCAAAGGCAATC
>DATLDA010000266.1:0-3975 GCA_035526135.1 Flavitalea sp. | reverse complement strand
ACCCGGTTTTATCAATTGCCATTGTCACCTCGAACTATGTCATCTCTCCGGCAGAATTCCTGAAAAAACAGGCCTCGTACCGTTTCTCACACAAGTAATGAATTTCCGGACGGAAGCACCTTCTATAGATGCTATGGAATTTGAAGAAAAGAATATGCTGGAAGAGGGGATCATTGCGGTCGCAGATATTTGTAATACATCCAACACATTTGAATTGAAATCGCGCAACCGGTTGCGTTATCATTCTTTCATAGAAACGGCCGGGTTCATTCCTTCGACAGCGGAAAAACGGTATCAGATTGCAAAGCAGCTTGCCGACGATTTTGCTTCACTTGATCATACTTGTCATCGATGTTCTGTTACGCCACATGCCCCGTATTCAGTGAGTGCTACGCTGTTCGATCTTATTGCGGAAAACAATCGTCTCCTCAGCATTCATAACCAGGAAGCCGAGGAAGAAAATGAATTTTTTTTAACCGGTATTGGCCCGTTCAATGACTTATATGAACGCATGAACATCGATATTTCTGAATTTATTCCTCCCCGTACAAACAGCTTACAGGCAGTCGCTCATCATTTCAAACGACCAAAATCTATCTTATTAGTGCATAATGTCGCGACATCACAATCAGATATTGAATGGTTACGACAGAATAATTTGCTGCAAAAAATATCGTGGACGCTTTGTCCAAATGCGAATCTTTATATCTCAGGCAGTTTGCCGGATGTGAATCTGTTGAAGAAGAATAATGCGGTGATCACAGTTGGCACAGATAGTCTTGCCTCCAATCATCAACTAAGCATACTTGCGGAGTTGAAAACCTTACAGAAAAATTTTCCTACACTCACCATCGTTGAAATGTTACAGTGGATTACATTGAACGGCGCGAAGGCGCTGATGATGGATGAGCTTCTGGGAAGTTTTGAAAAAGGAAAGCAACCTGGTGTAGTGCTCATTGAAAAGGTAGAAATGGATTCAATTCAGCACGCAATCAGTCGCCGTATCCTATGAAATCAACCTAGCACTTCTTTTAGTACGGGCAGCGTTTTCATGATACCGAAATCGGTAATATGCAACGCATAGAATGTTTGGTAAGCGTATAATAATTCCCTGCGGAGGTCTTGATTCAAACGTATCTGTTCCAGTTCACCGGGTTGCATTACTTTAAGGAACAAAGATGTTGTATAACTTTTTTCGCCTTCAAGATAATAGGAATGTGCCGGTGGTTCTTCAAGAAACACGCCTTCCTGGAGATCCAGAACGGGTGTACCCGAAGAATAGGAATCTGTAAACCGGAAACCATATAAAGTCATCAGATGAAGTGCAAAGTACAGCGGAAAATTCGCTGCTACCGCAACACTGCTTCGATCAAGATGAATAAAAGCATCTTCAATAAAATGAAAAAGATCAGGATTCGGTTCAGGCTGCTTAAGGCTTTTTTGTAACAACTCGATCATGTAGAGTGCGATTGAGTTTTTCACAACATCAAAAAATAATTGTTCATAAAGGACACTCCATTTGAATTCGCGGATCCGTTGCAGGTTTTTGAGCTCGTTATGATATACGATCATATCCAGTATCGCTGCAGGTTGAAACAAATTCGCACGTCCCGTTCCTTTCTTTGAGCTCGTCCGAACGCCATTTACAATATAGGTTTGCACACCGAACAACTCCGTATAGATGGTTACGATCACGCTCGTTTCTCCGTATCGGATAGTTCTTAGAACAATTCCTTTTGTGTGGTGAACATTCATTTGCTGATAAAAACTATTTTTCCGGCCAGGCGATCTTTTTTCAATTCATCAGTTTCAAAAACGAGGTATATCCCGCTTGCTACTGACCTTCCCCTGTAGTCCCGACCATTCCACACTGCCTGCCCTCCTAGTGAATTTGTCTGGAATACCAGTCTTCCATCCGGTGTGGTGATCTTAATTATTCCGTTTGCAGAAACGCCCCTGATGCCAATGGTTCCTGTATATCCGGGAGGAACAGGATTAGGGAAGATTAAAAGATCATTTGAACTACCGGTATTCTCCGTTGCATCACTGCGGTACGAATAAATGCCCGCAGCTGTTGAAAAAAATACTTCACCGGTCTGGCTATTGATCGCAATAGCAGTAATATCATTATCAGGAAGTGGACTATTATCCGTTGTAAACCGTTGAATTGTTTTTTCTCCGTCAGGGCTGATAAGCCAAACTCCGTTCTTTGTACCGATCCATTTCCGATTGGCGCCATCTATAGCGATTGCCTGCACTCTTTGTCCCTCAAATAAATAACCATTGAAGTTTCCCTGACTCACGACAGGTCGAATTGTTTCACACTGACGCGGAGTAAATACTTCACCCGGGCATTGAACAATACCGATTCCATTTGCAGTTCCAATCCACACAAATCCATTCTTGTCGATGGCAATAGAAAGTACTTCATCATCCGGCAGGTTACCGGCGCCAGTTCCCATTCTAAACGATTTGTACCTGTCATCTCCTGTATTCGAAAGGCTTTCGCCATGATTGAAAACAAGTAGGCCGTTTCCACGCGGTGAAATAATCCATTTTTGGTTGAATGCATCAATAACTATAGCAGACAAACCATTCTCGACGAGTGGCAATGGAACAGAAAATTTTTGCCATGTATTATCTTTTTTCTTCACTACCAACGGCCTGGCAGATCCGTAATTCGAAATCCATAAATTTCCTTCCCTGTCGAACGCCAATCCGGAGATGAAATATTTTCCTGGTGAAAAGAGCGCTGGTTCCAAAGGACTGTTTTGACTGTAAATCTGAAGTTCATTTGCGCTGGAAATATGCATTAACCCTCCACCAAAAGAGCCGGCCCACACACTTTGGTCTACAGGATCAATGGCAATTGAAATAATATCCGATATGCTGTCAGGAAGCGCGTTGCTGTTTGCTGTGAAATTCGTCCATCCTTCGCCGTTATATGAAAATAAGCCACCAGGCTTTCCCTCCGGCCTCCATAAAGAATTTACACCTCCTGCTGCTACCCAAATGATGCCTTTCGATTCCCGGATTTCACCAGACGAAATAGCTCCCGGCCCGTTGATGTGTTCACGTTCGAATGCAGCGCCCTGCATGAATGATAATCCGCTCACCGAATCAGCAATCCAATAACGGTTTCTAAAAAAGGTTGCCTGACCGGGGGATGACGTATAGCGGTCATCCATGAGTATTTTAGTAACCATTCCTTCAACAGTAATTTCAACAATACGTCCGGTGTTGCCCTTTGTTTCTGCCAAAAGTAATTGCCCGCTGAGAGGATTCGCATCGACAATGTTCCATCCGTCTGAATAAATAAACCGTGCAGTATCCTTGCTGAGTATAAATAAACTGTCGTTTCGATGAAAAAATAATTGTCCTGAAAAGGAAAATATCCCTCCGGGTGCAGGTGATACGGACACTGTTTCCCAGCTGGCATAATCTGCAGGATTCAACGTTTTTTGGTTCATTCGTTTCAATCCTTCTCCTGTGGCAGCATAGAGCAACGAATCAAAAATTGTTACCGCGAACACCGCGGATTTATTGCCATTGCTCCCGATGATATATGTATTGCTTATTTCTTTTTTTTCGAGATCAAGCACCAGTATCCCCAATCCGGTGGAAACATATGCTTCATTCCCTGAGATAAAAATGTTGTTGATGGTTTTATCGCCGGAGATAGTCGATCGGAAGAAGTCAGGGACGTGATGAACTTTATCTCCTTCGAGAATATCGATATTGCTGTTCGTATAAGCTACAACAACACCTGCTTCATATACTGCGATTTTTGAAATGCGACCTTCAGCGAGCCCGGTGATCCTGCTTTTTCTTTCCAGCGTATTTGTTTCGGGATCGATGCGGACCAAGGCATATGGGGTAGCCGCCCATATCAGGCCATTGCTTTCACCCACCTGGATCATTTGTTCGTACGGCAAATGTTCCCGCCAACTGCCGATCGGGAATGTACTTTGCGCC
>DATLDA010000243.1:0-3132 GCA_035526135.1 Flavitalea sp. | reverse complement strand
ACGCTCTTATTTATTGAAACGAGCCCTGCATATTGAAGTAACGGGTTTCTATTTCAAATTGAACAATGCGCTGGTACAAAGAAAAGATGGCAGCGGAGCAGATTATTATATCAATGCGGGAGATACAAAACAAAAAGGTCTGGAAGTAAGCGCTGATTACAACAAACATTTTCCCGGTAGCGCTATTTTACGTTCGTTACAGATAAGAGGTGGGTATACTTTACATGACTTTACTTACGGCACACTGCTGAAAGATACTGTCAACTTCAGTGGTAAGCAATTGCCAGGTGTTCCAAAAAACGCCGTATCGATTGCAGCAGATTTGAACCTTACAATGGGCGCTTATGTAAACCTGACCTGGTATCAGGCCGGAGAAACATTTCTGAATGATGCTAACAGTGCAAAAACAAAAGGATACAATCTGCTGGGTGCAAGAATCGGATTCAGATTTTCTTATGGAAAATGGATGCTGAATTTTTACGGCGGAGGTGATAATCTGCTGGATGAAAAATACAGTCTTGGGAATGATATCAATGATCCTCGCGGAAGATTTTTTAATGCTGCGGCATTGAGGAATTATTATGCAGGCGTTCGCATCGGGCATTTATGCAAGCAGTGAGGCTGTGAGGAAGGGGCTGTAAGGTATGAGCTATGAGCCATGAGCCATGAGAAATAAGCAATAACAATCGAACTGTATCTATTTTCATTTGAGTCAACTATAACTCAACACTTTTCTTTTTTTGCCTGATTGAATCTTCTTTTCTTTGTGCCGTTATTGGTTCCCGCGCAGCGGGATTAAAATGGGAAACCGGTTTAAATCCGGTGCTATCCCCGTAGCTGTAAACTTCATTCAAATATTCACCAACATTGCCACTATCATCAAGATGGGAAGGCGGTGAATAGAAGTAAGCCAGAAGACCTGCCAATACAAACACCATCAACGAGCTTCGGGTGAAAGCCGGGATGAAATCAGTTTGCTACAGCAGGCTTTTTCATTTCGTTTAATCGCCGGTATAGTTCAATTTTTGAAAAGTAAAAGTTGAAAAATCGAAATGAAAAATTTTGTGAGGCAAAAAACCGCTTTCTATTTAATCTGTCAATTCTCAATCCTTTCCTTATTCGCGCAGGACACAGCAAACATCCGTTCATTGGATGAAGTGGTGATCACGGCAAACAAGTATCCCACAAAGTCTTCTTCCACCGGCAAGGTGCTGTCAGTAATCACCCGTCGCCAGATCGAACAAGCGGGAGGGAAAGATCTTTCACAGTTGTTGAACGAGCAGACCGGAATTTATATCAACAGTGCTAACAGCAATCACGGGAAAGACAAAACAGTATTTGTCCGGGGAGGTAAAGCTGAACATACGTTGATCCTCATTGATGGTGTACCTGTTTATGATGCATCAGGTATTGGGAGCAATTTCGATATCCGGCAGATACCCCTTGAACAGGTAGAGCGGGTGGAAATTCTAAAAGGAAGCCAGTCGACTTTATATGGCAGTGATGCCATCGCGGGTGTGATCAACATCATTACCAAAAAAAGTGCGCAGGGAAAATATACCACCGTCGGCAAATTGAGTTATGGAAGTTTCAACACGCTGCGTGCAAATGCGTCAGTAAGTGCTGCGACAAACACGCTCGATTACCAGGCGGGTTATGGTTTTTCAAGAACCGATGGGATCAATGAAACACTGGATGCTCCAGGTAACTCTACTGCGGGCGATAAAGATGGATTTCATCAACATCATATAAATGGCACACTGCGATGGAAAGCAACAGAGCAAGTGAATATCAGCCCGTATATCCGGTTCACGAAATTACAGGCGGACCTTGATCAGGGAGCGTTCACAGATGAAGCAGATTATTCCTCCACTCTCGATAATCTGCAGACAGGTATCCGGTCAGTGATTGATATAAAAAAAATAAGGTTGAACCTGTTGTATAATTATAATCATATCAAGCGTACATACCTGGATGATTCTGTAAAAAGCCGGAATGGTTTTGCCATCTTTTCCGAAGGCCATTATAATAGCAGCGAACATTTTGCGGATCTATATCTGAATATTCCGGTTCGAGATCGTATCAAAGTAACAACCGGGATCGATTACCGGACATCGTCTACGGACCAGTCAATATTTTCTGTAAGCAGTTTTGGCCCTTACAAAAATGTATTTGATAAAGATAGCGCGCACCACCGGCAGGTTGCCGTGTACGGGAATGCACTCCTCACGAATGAAAAAGGTTTTTCGCTGGAGGCGGGTGGAAGGTGGAACAATCATAATGGCTATGGTTCTTTCATGGTTTATAATATCAATCCCTCGGTATTAATCAGTGAAAGATTAAAAGTATTCACGAATATATCCTCTGGTTACCGTACACCTGGTTTGTACCAGTTGTATTCCGAATTTGGAAATCATAATCTGGAGCCGGAAAAAGCAACTACGTTTGAAGGCGGATTACAGTTCTTCACCAAAAACGATCAGGTGACTGCGCGCTTAACCTATTTCCAAAGAAGTGTTACAGATGTCATTGCATTTATTTTCAACCCGGCTACTTCATCTTCCCAATATGTGAATCAGGATCAGCAGGATGATCAGGGATTTGAAGCGGAAGCGGGCCTAAGGTTAAATAATCAACTTACAATTAAAGCAAACTATACGTACGTTGACGGGAAACTGACAACAGATAATAATGGCAAAGACACCACATTCTTTAATCTCTTCCGCCGACCAAAAAATACAATGGGGATAAATATTGGATGGGAAGCATCAAAAAAGTTTTTCATCAGCACGCAATTCCAATCGTATGGAAAAACATTTGATCAGGTGTATGACGCCTCGTTTAATCTGGTGAATGTTGAAATAAAAAAATACCTGTTGTGGGATGTATATGCAGAATACCGGGCCGGAGAGAAATTCAGGTTTTTTGCGGACCTGCGCAACCTGGGTAATGGCACGTACCAGGAAGTTTATGGATACCGCAGTCCGGGATTCAATGCATACGGGGGAATAAGGTTTAATTTCTGAAAATACATTTCTGATTTTAGATTTGCGATTTTAAATTTTATTCTGACTGCTGACTGCCTACTGCCTACTGCCTACTGCATACTGCATACTACCTATTATCTTTGCA
>DATLDA010000081.1:0-4881 GCA_035526135.1 Flavitalea sp. | reverse complement strand
ATTTTGGAGCGATCATAAGAATTCTTGAAGTGATCAGTTCAATATCGATTCCGACTCTTTCCTTATTACTCACAATGGCAGCGGCAAAATTACCGCAGTGAGAGATCGAGAAATGATATTGTTCATCCTTCAAATAGGGTTTACGTGTGTCAGCAATAAGTATACTTTTCAATGGGAAATCATCAAAGAGGCGGGGAAGGAGATATCGTCCTGCAAGATGTTGTAATCTTTTATAGGGATGCGTTACCTCCCTGTTTAAAGGAACATGACCGAGAAAATAATCATCATGTTCCTGAATCTGCCACACTGCCAGCCTGGTGCTGTCGTTGATATTATGTTGATAAAACAATCCCACAATACAATTTTACATTCTACTTTGCAGATTTTAGCATTTAATACAACAACTTCCATAAACATAGGCCATCAGAATGATATTATCCGACACACGCATCCTTGAAGAAATAGAAAAAGGTACTATAAAGATCAAACCGTATCAACGCGAATTTCTTGGAAGTAACAGCTATGATGTCCATCTGGGCAATGTGCTCGCTAAATATCGTGATGAGGTACTTGATGCTAAAAAACATAACCTGATTGACCATTTTGAAATTCCCGAAGAAGGCTTTGTGCTGCAGCCGCATGTATTTTATCTTGGTGTGACGCAGGAATATACCGAAACCCATGCGCATGTTCCATTCCTCGAAGGAAAGTCTTCCACCGGAAGACTCGGCATCGATATCCATGCAACCGCCGGAAAAGGTGATGTGGGATTTTGCGGAAACTGGACTTTGGAAATCTCGGTTAAGCAGCCAGTAAAAATTTATAAAGGAATGCCAATCGGTCAATTAATTTATTTCCCGGTTGATGGAATGATCGAAATCAGTTATAACAATAAAAAAGACGCGAAGTACAGTCACCAGCCTGATAAACCGGTCGAGAGTATGATGTGGAAGAACAAGTTCTGATTGTAGATTTTAGATTTGCGATTTTAGATTTTTCTTAATGTTGAATATACATTGAGTTGTTATATACATTTAGTTTTATTATGAAAAAGGGTTATCTAAAATAAAATCGCAAATCTAAAATCTAAAATTGCTTCTTATTCGGTAAACCACATTTTTCCTATTGCTTCCGTAATATTTACTAATTCACCATAACCGGAAGGTTTCGTTATAAAACAATTTGCTCCCAGTTCGAATGAAGAATTACGGTCGGTAAGCAGCGCCGAAGTTGTAAGAATAACAGTAGGAATGTGTTTGTAACTTTCATTTCCTTTTATTTCTTTCAGTGCCTGCAATCCGAGCATACCGGGCATATTCAGATCCAAAAGTATCAAGGCAGGAAATTCAGATCCGTTCAAATTACATTCCTGAAGTGCATCCATCAATTCTTTTCCATTCTCAAGGAATACATAATCCATTGCCGTATCATTTTCCAAAAATGCATCCAGGATAATTTGCCTGTCATCAGGGTCATCATCCACTATAAATACCAGATTTTTTCGATTAGGCATACACGATAGGATAGGTTTTGATAAGCTTAATCCTCAAATATCTAAAAAAAACCGGCTGCATGAGCAACCGGTGTGTACGGACTTTAGGCATTAGTAAGCACATATACGAAAAGGCAAAGCCAATGCCATCACCCGGACCCTTAAACGCTACCGTAATTTTACGGTTGGTCTTAACCCCTTTCCTGATGTATCTAATTATAGCTCATCAGGATATTATCTGATTCACTGTAAAAGTATTTTCAGCAGATTACTGGTAACGGATCTATTGGGATTTTTTTTCTACACAATTAAAACGTTTACGGAAATAATCCGTGAAGCCAGGAAGATTCAAATCAGATTCTGAATTGAATGTCGGCATAACAAGATTGGTTTTAGGCGTCTAAAAACAAAAGAGCCGGAAAGATCCGGCCCGACTGTGTGCGGCAGAGGAGATTCGAACTCCCACGCCAGTTACGGCGCTACCACCTCAAAGTAGTGCGTCTACCAATTTCGCCACCGCCGCTTTTTTGAAGTGGCTGCAAAAATAGCGACTATTTCTTTAAAATTATTCTGAAAGTGGTCCCTCTCCCCGGCTCGGTCGTTTTTACAAACAATTGTCCCTGATGAAATTGTTCAATGATTCGTTTCGATAAACTTAAACCGAGTCCCCATCCTCTTTTTTTCGTTGTGAAACCAGGCTTGAACACCCGGTTGATATATTGTTTCTGAATGCCTTTTCCGGTATCTATCACATCGATCTGGATCTGGGAGTCGAGATAATCGACACTTATATCTATGGACCCTTTTCCTTCCATAGCATCAAGGGCATTTTTAAGAAGGTTTTCGATTACCCAGTCAAATAACGGAGGAGAGATTCGCGCAGGAAAAGGTTCTCCATCAGAATGCAAAGAAAAAGTAACTTTTCCCGGCGCTCTTTTACGGATATAATCGAGCATATGATCCAATTGGACCATTACATTTTTCTCCTCGAGTTGTGGTGTACTGCCGATTTTTCCAAACCTGTCCGAAACAAGCTTCAGCCTTTCCACATCCTTTTCCAATTCCCCCGTGATGCGAGCATTAGTTTTGTCTTCTTTCAGCATTTCAATCCATCCCTCGAGTGAGGTTAATGGCGTCCCCAACTGGTGAGCTGTCTCTTTCGCCATACCCGCCCACACCTGGTTCTGGGTTGACCGGAAACTTGTATTCAGTGCCGCAATCGTAATAATGATAAAGAGACTCACGATCAGTAACTGAACCATCGGGTAATAGCGTATCTGATTTAAAAGACTCGAATGACCATAATAATAAAAATTTTTTCGGGTGGTATCGGTCGGGTTAACCCATTCGATGGGTTCATTGGCAGATTGAAATTCCCGCAGTTTCTTTCTCACATAACTGGTATCCGCTCCAACTTTAACCGTATCAAGGTTTGCAAATTCGATAATGTTCCCCTTTTCATCGGTTTGAATAATAGGAATCGATTTGTTTTCGGAGATGATGATGCTGACGAGCCGGTCACTTACCCCTGATGTATCTGTAACCAGCAGTTTACCTGCTTCGACCCATTCGGCCGCTTTTTGTCTTTCTTCAGCAGCTATTTTACGGGCAAGAAATTGAGAATAGAAAATTGTTCCTGTTATGATCGCAATCGCAACGATGGCTAGCGTAGTTCTCCAGTTTAAAAGCGGTTGAATCATTCAACTAATATATAAAAACCGTTTCTTTGCAACGGCAAAATTGAAATTTCCGGTAACTACTCCATTTGAATCCACGCCTGTCAATAGTCATTCTGAACTGGAACGGTCGAAGCTTCCTTGAAAAATTCCTTCCTTCCGTACTTGCAACCACGTATTCAAATAAAGAAATCGTCGTAATAGATAATGCTTCTACCGATGATTCCATTTCTTTTCTAAAGGAAAAATATCCGGGAGTGGTGATCATTCATAACACAGAAAATCATGGCTTCGCGAAGGGGTACAATGAGGGACTGAAGCAGGTAGAAGCAGATTATTTTGTGTTACTGAATTCTGACGTCGAAGTACAACCGGGTTGGATTGAACCGGTGATGCGTCTCATGGAATCAAATAAGCGCATTGGCGCCTGTCAGCCTAAAATCCTTCAATACGACAGGAAAAAAACTTTTGAATACGCTGGTGCTGCAGGGGGTTGGATTGACCATTTCGGGTATCCATTCGCGAAAGGACGCATTTTTGACATGTGTGAACAGGACAAAGGGCAATATCAACAGGCTGAACCGATATTCTGGGCAAGCGGCGCCGCCTTATTTGTTCGTGCCACGCTATATAAAGAACTGGAAGGACTGGATGAATTTTTTTTTGCACACCAGGAAGAAATCGATTTCTGCTGGCGGCTTCAGCGCGCAGGTTATCTGGTGTATAGTTGTCCTGAATCTGTCGTGTATCATGTAGGAGGAGGTACCCTTCCCAAAGGAAATGGTACAAAGGTGTTTTTAAATTTCAGGAACAACCTGGTCATGATGGCAAAGAATTACCCACCCGAACATGCGTTTGTGAAAATAAGCTGGCGGTTTGTACTAGATGGCATTTCCGCTGTGAAATCATTATTAGGTGGAGAAGGTACTTATTTTATGGCCGTATTCAGGGCGCACATTGCTTTTCTCGGGTGGGCCCTGGCAAAAAAAAATTATGCAGGAAGATCATTGCCGAAGAAAGTCGATTTGCATGGATATTACAGGAAGAGTGTGGTCTGGCAGCATTTTATCCTTGGAAGAAAAAAGTTTAGTGATATCATAAAAACAAAAACATGAATTTTCAGATTCCTGTATTATTTTTGTCTTCAACCTTAAGTACATGGAACATACCCATATAGAAGAAAAAGATCCAAGAGAAAAAGATTTTGCTCATAACTGGGTAAATTCTTCTGTTTTTCTTTTTTATCTACAGGTTTTTTGTTTCGTTGCTTTTATCCTTGGTGGATGTTACAGTTTATATGCCCACCGATATAAGGGTAAACCAGCCGTGGAAGTTCCGGAGAATACACTGTATACTCCGAAATATAAGTAGCATCCGCATTTTTAATAGTTCACGAATTAAATAAATCATCATTTTTTACCGGCTGGTAGCTTCCAGGCTTGTGCAAAATAACTGCCGGTACAGCTGATTTTTTTTGCAGGAATGGTACGATGCTTATCTTTGCCGTCCTGAAAAAAGTGCAGTTTCATGCGGAAGTAGCTCAGCTGGTAGAGCATCACCTTGCCAAGGTGAGGGTCGCGGGTTCGAATCTCGTCTTCCGCTCGATGTAGTTCTTGGTTCTTAGTTTTTGGTTCACAGTTCATTTTTTTTGATATACTCAAAAATTGACTGACCGCTGACAGCTAAAACCCACCCGGGTGGCGGAACTGGTAG
>DATLDA010000217.1:0-3455 GCA_035526135.1 Flavitalea sp. | reverse complement strand
GCACCACACTTTTTTCCTATATGGTGAACGGAGGCAGGCAAATTCATAACGGGCTGGAAGCACTGCTGAAATATTCAATTCATACCAGTGGATTTTTCAATACAGTTCGTCCTTTTGCTAACCTTACTTATTCGAATTTCAAATACGGGGATAACTTCACAATACAAAAATCAGTGACTGTTACAGAAGATTATAGCGGGAAAGATGTGGCAGGCGTTTCCAAAATTGTGGCAAATGTCGGCGTTGATATTTTTATGAAATACGGGTTGTATGCGAATGTCAGCTACAATTATAAAGATCCCATGCCCATCACATCAACGAATGATCTCTATGCCTCCAGTTATAATCTCGTAAATGGTAAGATTGGTTTTCAGAATAGTCTGAACAGGCATTTTGACCTGGACGTATTTTTCGGTGCAACCAATATCACCAATACAAAGTATTACCTCATGGTTTTTGTGAACCAGCTACCCGATGCGTATATGCCCGCTCCGCGCAACGCAAACGTTTATGGGGGTGTAAACATTCGTTATAATTTTTAAGCGGATAAACAAAAGGGCAGTTCCAAAGACTGCCCTTGTTTTTTTAAATAGTTGTAATGAAAAAAATTTTAATTATTCTTTCAATTGCTGTTGCCGGGATCTGTTGCGGGAGGTTTGCTAATCGGGAGATCGATGGTCACAAAGATCAAAGGATTGTTTGTCTTTCCAAACACCTCACGGAAATGTTGTTCGCATTGGGAAAGGGGCACAATATTGTGGCTGTAGATCTGAGCAGCACTTATCCTGACAGTGCAAAATTGTTGAAGACCGTCGGTTATCACCGGGCTTTGAGTCCTGAAAGCATCATAGCCATGAACCCGGATCTTGTTATTCACAGCAATGATATCGGTCCGGAAAATGTATTACCCCAAATCACGAAAGCCGGATTACAGGTAAAAGTATTCGGAGGTGCAAATACGCTGGACAGTGCGAAGATGTTGTTGACTGAATTAGGTAATTTTTTCGGAGAAGAAAAAAAGGCGGATTCTCTAAGCAAGAAAATGGAGACAGATATAGCAGCAGCAAAAGATACATTATCCTCATTGAAAGTAGGCGATACCCCGGCAGTAATGATCATCCATTTCGGAAGGGCGAACAATGTGTACTTCATTATGAGCGGGCGAAATGGGGTGGGAGACAAAATGATTCAATTCGCAGGAGGAAAAGTGGCGCACTATGATGCGAAAGGAGCGAGGCAGATCAGTGCCGAAGCGGTGGCAACCGCAAATCCTGATGTCATAATTGCGACCGATTACGGGTATGATCAGATGGGAGGCATGGAAAAATTTATTTCAGGTGTGCCGGGTGTGGCATTAACGAATGCCGGTAAAAACAAACGCATTGTACGATTCGAAGAGCACGACCTTATTTATTTTGGCCCGCGCACAGGAGATAATATAATAAAATTGATTCATCTGCTTCATCCGACGGCAAATGTTGAGAAAAAATAAATACTTCTTTCCCGTACTCATCGTGTTGCTGATATTGATGATGCTGTGTGCGATCGCTTTCGGCGCGGTTGAAATTTTGCCGGGTGATATGTTGTCCGCCATTAAACATTTCTTACGGGGAAGCCCACCCGCTAATATATATGAAGGGGTTTTTCTTCAACTTCGATTACCCAGAGTATTATTATGCGCTATCACCGGCGCGATACTCGCCGTATCCGGAGTATTGATGCAGGGATTGTTCCGCAACCCGATCGTTGAACCAGGATTGATTGGTACGAGTGCCGGTGCCGCTTTCGGCGCATCGCTCGTTTTTGTGTTAGCTGCTCATATGAGCCCCGAAATAAAAACAATGATAGGCCCTCTACTGGTTCCATTATTTGCTTTCGGGGGCGGTCTGTTGGCTACGTTTACGGTGTATAGTCTTGCAAAAAGTGCAAAAAGAGTTTCCATACTTTCCCTCTTATTAACGGGCATTGCGATCAATGCAGTTGGCCTAAGTGGTACCGGTTTCATGAGTTATATCGCAAGGGATCCGCAGGCAAGAAGCATCACATTTTGGAATTTGGGTACTTTCTCCGGTGCATCCTGGTCACAGGTTTTCATTGTAGGCCTGATAGCTGCTGTGATTTTTATCGTGTGTTTGCGCTATAGCAAACAATTGAATGCATTATTGTTGGGAGAAGAGGAGGCCGGTTATCTAGGCGTTGATACAAATAAGTTTAAGAGACAGATAATGATCCTGAATACAGCGATGGTTTCGGTCGCTACGGCCTTTGTAGGTGTGATCAGTTTCATGGGGTTGATCGTCCCTCACTTGTTACGATTATTGATCGGGAGTGATAATAAAAGGTTGTTACCTGCCGCTATGATCACGGGTGCGATTTTATTGACGCTGGCAGATTTCGGTGCAAGAATGGTATTAGCGCCAGCAGAAATTCCGATCGGAATTATCACCTCGCTGGTAGGTGCACCGATATTTATCGGCCTTTTAAAAAAATTCGATCTTATTCACCAAAAAGGGGACCGTGCTTAAAACCGAGAACATAACTTATACGATTGGCAAAAAAAACATTGTGAACAATGTCAGCGCTGAGTTTCTGCCTGGTGAGCTGAATATGATCCTGGGGCCGAATGGTTCGGGCAAATCCACTTTCTTAAAAATATTTTGTGGTGAGTTGAAGGGATACCAGGGAACTGTTTTATACAATGATGAAAATATTACGAAGCATCGAAAAGAAGAATTGGCGCAGTACCGGGCTGTCATGAGCCAGCAACCGGAATTAACTTTTCCGTTGCTGGTCGAAGAAGTGGTTATGATGGGACGGTATCCGCATTTTTCATTCAATCCCGCAAAAAAAGATGAGACGATTTGCAATGAAGTATTGGAAAGAATGGACCTCTTATCGTTTCGTGAAAGAAATTATCTGACGCTGAGTGGCGGTGAAAAACAACGCGTGCAGTTTGCGCGGGTGTTAGCCCAGATCTGGGAAAAACCAGCTAAGGGAAGCCGTTATCTGTTTTTGGATGAGCCATTAAATAATCTGGATATTAATTACCAGCAGGAGTTTTTACAGATAGCAAAACAATTTACGACGGGAGATACGGTGCTCGTGGCCATCATGCATGATATCAACCTCGCCATTCAATATGCGGATAAATTATTTTTTTTGAAAGAGGGAAGTATAGTTCAATGTGGAAGGCCAAAAGATATTGTAAAGGCGGATGTGATCCGGGAGGTTTTTAAAGTATCGGCAACGATCATCAATAACCCTGTCACCAATGATCCGTTGGTATTGTTCAATTGATTGCTTCCTTCAGCTTATGATGTAACTATATTATTCAACACAGAGAACAAGAGGGCACCGAGTTTCGCAGAGAATGTTCCTTTGCGTCTTTGCTTCCTTTGCCTCTTTGCTTCCTTTGCGTCTTTGCGTGAAACAAAATTTACTAGGATCTGTTCATT
>DATLDA010000206.1:0-9011 GCA_035526135.1 Flavitalea sp. | reverse complement strand
GCCCCGTAATTAAAAGGAATAAATAGTAGCAACACAATAAATGAAAGATTCACTGCATATACAAGCGCTAAAATATATAGGAGTGATCGGTCTTTATAATAAGGGGCCTTACTTGACCAACGAATGCGTTGCTGAAAAAATGCACGCCAGTTTCCGGCTGCTGCAGTACTTACCACCGCATCTGTATTTTTCAGGTACGCTATTCCTTCAGGATATAAATCTTTTATTTTTTGCATGAGGAGCATATCATCACCAGACGCCAGGTGATCGATATCTTTAAATCCGCCGACTGCCTTAAACACTTTTTTTTCATAAGCAAGGTTGGCCCCATTGCAAAGCACATGCAACTGTTTGAACAACGCTGCGCCTGTAATGCCCTGCAATGAAAGAAAATCTAACACCTGGAAATAATACAGGAATGACAGACTCCCCGTTAGCTTTACGGGCGCCGCAATCATTTTTGCACCGGATTTTTCATAAAAGTTCACGATTGTACTAATCCATCCCGGAGAAAAAACACAATCCGCGTCTGACGTAATGATCAAATTTCCCTTCGCTATGCCGATACCAGCTTCTATTGCCTTTTTTTTGTGGCCCGTTACAATCAGGTCATGTTTGACGGACAATATTTGAAGATTTTGAAAATCACGCGCCGCTAATCGCAACTGATCGCGGGTCGCATCTGTGGAATCGTCATCCACTACGATCACCTCAAATAATTCAGCAGAGTAATCCTGATCTCTCAAAGAATTTGTGAGGGCGATGATATTTTTTTCTTCATTTCTCGCTGCGATAATAACTGACACGTAGGTGGATGGTGATGATTCATCTTTTAAATACACCGGAAGTTGATTCCAACCTTTGCGGTATCGGTCGATAACAAAACCGTAAGCAGTGATCAGAATAAAGAAAACGAGGATAAAAACAGCCATAAGGCATCAGGATTGAATCAGGTGGCTAATAACCTGCACATTTTTTTCATCGAGTACCCCATGGCCCGAATCAATGACCTGCAACGTACAGAAAGATTCAATGCCCTTTCTGAACTTTTCTCCCCGCGAAGGTCTGATCATTCTGTCGTGGGCGCCATATAAGAGGCGTATGGAAATATTATGCTGCGTAATGAGGGAACGGACGCGGCGAAGGTCGGGTCGGAAAAATCGCATACACATCCACCGCGCATACAAAGCGGAACGTACTTCTTTACGGTGCAAATGTTGTCGTACAAATTTGTAAATACTTGAATTCACCAGATTCAAATGATGGCCTGTATTTAGAATTCGGGAAAGAACGGCTGGCCTCTGTACAGTAAATGAAAACAAGGCACTGCCCATTCGTGTTTGCGTAGCGAACCAATACCAGGGGTTTAATTTTAGTCCATCCGGTGCGAGTAAAACTAATTTTTTAATGCGCTCAGGAAAATCCTGACAATAATGCAATGCAATTCTTCCACCCAGACTATACCCGATCAATATGTAAGGCGGATGATTTGTACCAGAAATTTCCTCCATGATGGCTGCCAGCATTTGACTTCCCAGACCAATGCCTTCTTTCCAATCAGTCTTACCGTGAAAAGGAAGGTCGATTGCAATTAATGTTTGCCCGGGCAACAAATGCGAATATAAAAAACTGAAAGTATCGGCCGTTTCTCCATAACCGTGGAAACAAAAAATGTATCGGGAGCCGGTTCCATAACGCAAATAATGGATGTCAGAAGCTTTGTATCGTATATAATGGGAATGCAAATGGGCTGGCCACTAAACTAACAAGGATTTTAATTTTTTTCAAATGTCTCTAAAAGTGTCTGGCCGGTTGAATTGGAAATTTGCACGAAATAAATGCCGGGCGCAAGTGAAGCGACGGGAAGGCTCACTATTGTCTCATTTCGCTGAAATAACGGAGTAAACGTTCGTACTGGTTGTCCTGCAATTGTGATGATTGATATTTTTCCTGGTGAATGGCTGGTACCCTTTAGAAAAACTTTCAGGTAATCATGTGCAGGTACAGGAAATAATTTAGCAACGATTCTGGTATTAATGGTGCCCGTTTCTGAAACCACCACTGAAAATTCCGGAAGGTTGTTTTCTTCAAACCGCAGTCTGTAATAATTTTTCCCTTGTAAGGGTTTTTTGTCAACATAGGTATAATGGTGATCCCCTTTGAAAGTTTTTGTTTTTGTCACGGTAACAAAGTCGATCCCATTTTCACTTTTCTGCACTTCGATTTCACGCGGCAGGTCATTACAACTGGCAAACCATTTCAAAACAATGGCATTGTTTTCCAACCTGGCGCAAAAACCGGCAACCTTTACCGGGATGATCAACTGGTTAAAAATATTTTTTGCAACTACCTGTTGAAACAAGAGACGATGGCCGGCATTATTAAGGTGGATGTCATCTGCAGAAGATCTGTAGGGAGCAGCGATAGTATTATCTGATGAATCGGCTACCGGATTCCAGAAATTAATTGCATAATAACCAAACCATTTTATGATCGAATCTTTTAATTTTCTCAGTTTCAAACGGCCGTCTGCACTAAACCCTGTACGTGGTTGGGTGGTACTTACAAATGCTATTTTTCCTGCATTCCTGGCAGATTCATACATCGTGAACAGGCTCGCTTTGATTTCCTCCGTGGAATAAACGTCATAATTGTTCGTCACGAAACTGATAAGGACAACATGAGGTGCGAAGCTTATGGCTTTTGTAATATTACTATCCGGCACTGGTGATGGCCTATACGGAGGTGGTGTGTAATTCGCTGGCATTCCATGATAACAATTGTACCCACCCCTTGCTCGGTTATAAATGGTATCCAGAATCCCTAATTCTTTATAATAATTCCCGAGTCTTCTTACCCAGGAGCTGTCAGGACTCGTAGCACCTGTTCCGGCAGCCGTGGATGAACCTATCACTGCAATAATTTTATGCTGACCAACTGCCACCTGACAAAAGGATATAACACACAGGGTGACCGTTAAACGATAGAATTTACTCATGTAAAGCACTACTTTGAATGCAGGAAATGAACTACTGGAATAGGATTTCAATAAAAAACGGGCCACTTGGCTGATCCCAAAATTTGTATCATCCGTATCGATGAAAGTTAAGCGCATAGAGGCTGAGAAACCAAAATTATTTTCAACAATTCGTTTGAAATTACCAGAAATTAATATTAAGTTTGATTAGTTGTATAAACAACTATATGTCAAACAACCAATTTAGAAAAGGCGAACTCTACAGCTTTATTACAGGCAAGGCCTCAACAGCAATAGCCAGGCGACTTCAAAAGAAATTTAATGCCGCCGGCCTGAACCTCACCATTGAACAATGGAGTGTTTTATACCACTTATGGAAACAGGACGGTATGAGCCAGCAGGAACTGTGTAATTCGACTTTCCGCGACAAACCCAGTACAACCCGGCTGGTCGATAATCTTGAAAAACTCCAACTCGTTAAAAGGGTGCCATCCGACTCTGACCGTCGGATTAACCTAATCTTTCTAACCAGGCAGGGCGCTAAACTGCAGGAACATACCCTTGCACTGGCAGAGGAAACCCTGAATGAAGCGCTTGAAGGAATTCCGGCTACTGATATCAATCTGTGTAAAGAGATCCTTCAGCAGGTATATGACAACCTTAGTGAAAATTTCAAATCGTCTTTAAAACAATAAGCCATGAGCACAACAACGAAAAAACAGACGCTCCTCAAGGGAGGCGAATGGATCGTTAAGGAAAGTTCACCGTTCGAAACTTTCATACCCGAAGATTATAATGAGGAACAACAGATGGTAAAGGACATGTGTTCCAGTTTCCTTGAAAACGAAGTTCTTCCTATTATTGAAAGAGTTGACAAGCTCGAACCGGGGCTCATGCCTTCGCTGGTGGCGAAAGCAGGTGAGCAGGGTCTGTTAGGGGCATCCATTCCGGAAATTTATGGCGGACTCGGCAAAGATTTTATCACCTCTACACTCGTGAATGAAGGGTTGGGTGGTGGATTTTCTTTCTCAGTTGCAGTGTCAGCTCATACCGGAATCGGTACACTTCCCATATTGTATTTTGGAACCGATGCACAAAAGCAGAAATATATCCCGAAGCTGACTTCCGGAGAATGGAAAGGCGCATATGGGTTAACAGAACCAAATAGCGGAAGCGATGCTCTGGGTGCAAAAACAACCGCGAGGCTTACGGCAGATGGGAAGCATTATTTATTGAATGGACAAAAATGCTGGATTACGAATGGAGGCTTTGCGGATGTATATACCGTCTTCGCTAAAATAGATGGAGAAAAGTTTAGTGCATTCATTGTGGAAAGAGGGTTTGAAGGATTTACACAGGGACCTGAAGAACATAAAATGGGAATCAAAGGTTCCTCGACGGTACAGTTATATTTTCAGGATTGTAAAGTACCGGTTGAAAATTTGTTGGGAGAAAGCGGTAAAGGACACGTCATTGCATTCAACATTCTTAACATTGGCAGATTAAAATTATGCGCTGCTGCACTTGGCGGTGCGAAGCGGGCTGCCAGCACTTCAATACAATACGCAAATACAAGAGAACAATTTAAGACGCCCATCGCAAACTTCGGTGCGATAAAAAATAAAATTGCGGAAATGGCGATCCAGATTTGGGTGGGAGAAACAGCATTATACAGAACCGCAAAATGGGTGGATGACAAAGAACATGAATTGTTATCAGCAGGTAAACCGTTTAATGAAGCACTGCTCGGCGCCGCAGAAGAATATGCGATTGAATGTGCCATGCTGAAAGTATTCGGAAGTGAAACCCTTGACTTCGTAGCAGATGAAGGGGTGCAGATTCACGGTGGCAACGGTTTTAGTGATGAGTATGTAATTTCAAAAGCGTATCGCGATAGCCGCATCAACAGGATTTATGAAGGCACGAATGAGATCAACCGGTTACTCACCGTTGACATGGTACTTAAACGCGCTATGAAAGGACGTCTTGACCTGATGGGTCCCGCCATGTCAGTGTCCAAAGAATTAATGAGTATTCCGGATTTTGGTGCGACAGAAGAAGGAGAATATTTGCAGGAAAAGAAAACCATTCTCAATTTCAAGAAAGCGATACTCATGACAGCAGGTGCAGCAGTTCAGAAATTGATGATGAAGATTGAAAACGAACAGGAGATCCTGATGCATATTGCTGATATGGCAATCGATACCTTCCATGCAGAAAGCGCATTGTTGAGAGTGATTCGTCTCACAGATCAGAAAGGTGCGGCTGCAACACAATTCGAGTGGGACATCGTACATACTTATTTGTATGATGCAGCAGACCGGATCGCAAAACATGGTAAAGATGCGATCAATGCATTCGCTGACGGAGACGAACAACGAATGATGTTGCTGGGACTGAAAAGGTTCACTAAAACTGAATCTTTTAACAGTAAGGAAGCTAAACGCAGGATCGCAGATAAATTAATTGCCGAGAACCGCTATCCGCTTTAAAGTTCATAGTTTAAAGTTCTTAGTTCTTAGTTCATTGTTGTTTACCAGGAACTAAGAACTAAGAACTATGAACTATTAACCTGCGCTGTACCGTAGGCATTTTTTAACTAATTCGCCGAAATTTTTCCTGGTTGCTAGTGTACCTTTGCAGCGATTCAATTTAAATATTTTGTGAGTATGTATTATAATTCAAGAAGGCAGTTTATCGCGGATGCCGGAAAGACGACCTTTGCGACCGGATTGGGTATCTTCACTGCAAAAAACGAAATGCCCATGGCAGCAAAAAAAGGCTTTATTCATCATGTTTATTTCTGGTTAAAAAATCCTGCGAATCAACAGGACTTGCAAAAACTGATCAAAGGATTGCAAACGCTGAGTGCTGTAAAAACAATCAAAGAATTTCATATAGGTAAACCTGCAGGAACAAATCGCGATGTCATCGATAGTTCTTATTCTGTGTCGTGGATGCTTGTTTTTGAAAACAAAGCTGATCAGGATAGCTATCAGACAGATCCCATTCATCTTAATTTTGTGGAACAATGCAAAGATCTTTGGACAAAAGTAATAGTATATGATTCGGTGGAAGCGGTGTAGGAAATTAAAAATTAAAAAGAGCTTAGGGATTAGCGGAACTTTATATTCCGCTTTTTGATTTTTAATTCAATCCAACCTGCAATTCATAGAAGAAAAAATTGCGACTTGCCAGCAAAGTTTGATTAGAGCATATTTATCGTCCAAAAAGATCCCAAAATGAAAAATTAAAATTAAGGATGAGAACCTCCCCCGTTCTCTGAGAACTACCTTATTTTGCATTTTTTAATTTTTTCAATTTCATGAAAGGACGTCCGGCTGCATTAGGCTTTATATTTATCACACTGCTTATTGATGTTACCGGTCTTGGAATTATCATTCCGGTTTTTCCCAAGCTGATCACCGAATTGATCCATGGAAATCTCAGCGAGGCCTCGGAATGGGGGGGCTGGCTTACTTTCTCCTATGCTATCATGCAATTTATTTTTGCTCCGATTCTCGGCAACCTGAGTGACAAATACGGAAGGAGACCGGTATTGCTTTTTTCATTGCTTGGATTCGGCATTGATTATATTTTTCTCGCCTTTGCTCCTACAATTGGCTGGCTCTTTGTCGGCCGAGTAGTTGCCGGTATCACTGGCGCCAGTTTCACAACGGCCTCCGCTTATATTGCGGATATCAGTGAACCGGAAAAACGTGCACAGAATTTGGATTGATTGGTGTAGCCTTCGGGCTCGGCTTCATCATTGGCCCAGTGTTAGGAGGCGTATTAGGACAGTTTGGCTCGAGGGTTCCCTTTCTTGCTGCAGCTGCCCTAAGCCTTTTGAATGCGGCGTATGGATTTTTTGTGTTACCGGAATCGCTCGCTAAAGAGCATAGAAGAAAATTCGAATGGAGACGAGCAAATCCGGTCGGCTCATTATTGCAATTAAAAAAATATCCGGCAATCGGAGGACTGATCATTTCTCTCCTGCTTATTTACATTGCTGCCCACGCCGTGCAATCAACCTGGTCATACTACAACATGGCAAAATTTCACTGGAACGAAGCATGGGTCGGTTACTCACTCGGTTTTGTCGGACTTATGGTTGCTATCGTTCAGGGAGGTTTGATACGGATTGTTATCCCGAAGCTCGGACAGGTAAAAAGCGTTTATGCAGGACTGTTATTATATAGTATAGGCATGCTCCTGTTTGCATTTGCTACCAAAGGGTGGATGATGTTTGCTTTTATCATTCCATATTGTATGGGAGGCATTGCAGGCCCCGCCCTGCAGGGAATTATTTCCGGTTATGTGCCGCCGAATGAACAGGGTGAATTGCAGGGAGCACTTACGAGTTTGATGAGTGTCACTACCATTATCGGTCCACTCCTGATGACATACCTCTTCGCTTACTTCACTTCTGCCCAGGCCCCTGTCTTATTTCCCGGCGCTCCTTTTCTGATGGGTGCTATACTAATGCTAATCAGCACGGGGCTGGCAGCACGCAGTATGCGCAAACATCACACAGTTCCCGGGCAAAAGGCTGTATCCATTTGAAAAAAGGCTTCGCCTCTTAAGAGGCGAAGCCTTTTGGAACCCCACCACGTTAATTTATCCCTGTCCGTCGTTATAAAACATTTATTATTAGACATCCATACGATAATTTTACCTTAGAATGTAACGGCATCCTCATTTTCGATCGCTATCGGAGGTGAATTGCTTTGCATGCCTCATCCATTAATGTTTAGAAAGGCACCCTCAATTCTTTCTGGTTCACAAAAGACCCTGACCTTTAAAACTTACCGGAACCACTAATCTGGCTTTTTCTTCACAACGCAAAGGGTTAAATTTGTACAATGAGTGAAACAACGACCTTCCCTCCGTCGGCGCTGACTCCGAAAGATTTCTCGACCGACCAGGAAGTACGATGGTGCCCCGGATGTGGCGATTATTCTATCCTGGCACAAGTGCAAAAAATAATGCCTACCCTTGGCATTCCCCGGGAAAACATCGTTATCGTATCAGGGATCGGATGCAGTAGCCGCTTTCCTTATTACATGAATACTTATGGATTACATTCTATTCATGGACGTGCTACGGCCATTGCTTCCGGACTAAAAGCAACCCGACCTGAATTGAGCGTCTGGATCGTTACAGGAGATGGTGATAGTCTCAGCATTGGCGGAAATCACACCATCCATCTGCTGCGTCGAAATTTTGATGTAAATATTCTTTTATTCAACAATCAGATATATGGTCTGACCAAAGGGCAATATTCTCCAACATCAGAGCGCAGTAAGGTGACGAAGTCAACGCCGTATGGAAGCCTTGACCATCCTTTCAATCCATTGGCACTGGCCATGGGAGCAGATGCGACCTTCATTGCCCGAAGTATGGATCGTGATCCGAAACATTTACAACAAATGCTTTTGCGCACGCACCAGCATAAGGGCTCTTCTTTCCTGGAGATCTACCAGAATTGCAACATTTTTAATGATGGCGCCTTTGAAATTTTTACTGAGAAATCTTCCAAAGCAACAGAATCACTTTTTCTGGAACATGGACAGCCGCTCATTTTTGGCGCCACTCGCAACAAGGGGATCAGGCTGGATGGTTTTCATCCACAGGTAATTGATATTGGAAATGGATTTTCAGTTGACGATTGCTGGATACATGATGAAAAAGATTTTTATAAGGCTCAGATTCTGGTCCGCATGTTTGATGATCCTTCCCTCGAAGGGCACCTCCCGCGACCATTCGGGGTATTCTTTCAATCTGAAAGACCGAGTTACGAAGAAATGCTGAATATGCAGATCGAGGAGGTGATCCTCTCGAAAGGCAAAGGCGATCTCGACAGATTATTGAAGGGTAACGAGACGTGGACGATCATTTGATTTTTCACGCAAAGCAGCAAAGGCGCAAAGGATGAATCTTTCTTTGCGCCTTTTGTATTTCCTTATTGGCGTAAAACTAAAAAAAATGCCAGCGATTGAAATCGCCGGCCTGTGCTTACCTCTGAAACCACAAA
>DATLDA010000198.1:0-4470 GCA_035526135.1 Flavitalea sp. | reverse complement strand
ATTGTTAAAGAGTAGGACTTGCCAGGCGGCGTCGACCTTTCCCTGTTCCAACAATATTCGCGCATAACGATGCAACTCTATCTCCATCTCGTCTGGGTTGACCGAAAAATACTGAATGATCTCTTTCAGTCTGTGATCTTCGAATGAAGCATCGACAACGGGCAGCACCTGAACATTTCCCAATTTTCCCAGATCATTCCCTGAAAAGATCTTACTGGTGCGTATGGAAGCCGGTAGCGTATCAATACCGATACCTGTTCGGATGTTAGGTTTTTCGACAATGAATAAATTTGAAGAATCCACTTTGCAATACCAATCGCCGCCAAGCCGTGCAACATGTATAATCTTATGTGGGTCGATGATATTTTTTTGATCCAGGATGGAATCATTTATGTGCATGCGAATTATTTCACATATTATGAGGTTACCTGCGCCCGGCCCTTCACCTAAAACTTTTATTTCTTTTACATGGCATTCAAATTTGATTTTACTTTCTTTTACCATGGGAGGGGAAACTACCGTCGCAGATTCTTTTGTAAAACCTGCTTTTTCAAATTCATCAACATCTTTTGCATATTCGCAACTGGCCAGACTTGTTTGTTGTACCATTTCGTAATCGACAATGTTGATCACTACTTCCGCAACTTCACGTACATTTTCAAGCGTATGCTTTGTACTACCATCCCGCACTCTACGTGATGGAGAAAAGATTGCAATAGGTGGGTCAGTAGAAAAAAGATTGAAAAAACTGAACGGGCTTAGATTTACATTTCCTGCTTTGCTTATGGTACTTGCGAAACAGATCGGTCGGGGGGCTATTGCATATTGCAGATAATTTTGTCTTTCCGGAATGCTGAGATCCTTTAAATCGAGAAGCATGTTTCCATTTTAATATTTCGCGCAAAGACGCAAAGTAAAGAAAAGGCGCAAAGTTGTGCCTTTGCTTCTTTGCTTACTTTTTTTGCTTTGCGTGAAACGAAAAATTCAAAGCATTTTCTTCTTCAAAATCGAAAAATCATCTTCTTCACGCGTAATTGTATTCTGCAATATTCCCAAATTCTCAATTTCAAGTTCCACAACATCTCCTTCCTGCAACCATTGCTCTTTATATGCAGGATCATTCAACTTTCCGGTACCATTCAATTCGAGGAAACATCCTGTTCCGACGGTGCCACTGCCGATAATATCACCGGGATAGAGGTCCACTCCGTAAGAGGCGCGTTCTATGATCTCGGCGAACGTCCAGTCCATATCTCCTAAATTTCCTTCGCTCACCTGTTTACCATTTATGCGGCATATCATCTTAAGGTTCCACCTTTTTCCTGTATGGCCTTGCCGCGCTTCAATTTCATAAGGCGTCAACTCATCTGGCGTTACTAACCAGGGACCTATAGCTGTGACAAAATCTTTTCCTTTTGCCGGACCGAGATTCAATTTCATTTCTTCCATCTGCAATCGACGGGCGCTGAAATCATTCATGATCATCAGGCCGCCAATGTAATCATCAGCATCTTTTGCACGAATATTTCTTCCATGCCTGGCAATGACGATTGCACATTCCAATTCAAAATCAAGTTGCTCCAGATGATCAGGCATACATTGAATTTTTCCAGGCCCTTGAACACCGTGATGATTGGTAAAATAAAATATAGGGAACTGGTCAAACTCTTCAATCATTTCCATTTTCCGGTTTCTTCTTGCAGCGGCAACGTGTTGCCGGAAAGCATATCCGTCCCGACATGAAGAAGGAAACGGAACCGGTGCCAGTAATTGAACACTGTCAATAGGAATGCCCTGTTCACGGGAAATTTTTTTATCATTGATCATCATCTCTCCTCCCAAAGCCATTGATACGGAATCGTCCCAATAGTTCAGGAGGAGACTCATATTTCCCGGCAGGTCAGGGTGCAGCATATCCATATCGAACAATAATCCATCCACCAAAATTGCAAGTTTGTCATGTCCTTCGCTCAGGTAAGAAACAAATTTCATTCATGTGAATTTTTAGAATTTCTAAAAAGTAAAATTAATCTTAACAACATTACATCCACGATTCATTGCTGCGTTCTGTTTTATACAACGCATAGTTACAGAGCATGTGCGAAAGCGACAGGGGAATAAAAGGGATTTTCATCGTCCCTCCGGCCGTTCGCAACAGAACTGTTGCGAGGCCTTTCCGTCGCTGAAAGATAGATTGCCTTAATTCACAGAGTTGCAACTTTTCCCATCTCATTAATTTTATTTTTCGGCCCCATACACCACTTACAATTTCTAATGCATTTTCGGCAATATAAATGCGAAAATGTTTTCTGTAAAACCATGCGCTTATATACTGAACAGGCAGGAAGAGCAGGAGCCATATCACCGACCAAGACAGCAAGGGAATTAAAATAAGGCCAAGTAAGACAACAACCGGTACACCAGGCAGAAGTGTACGCCTCCATGCATATGCTGCATGTATCGAATGCATTGAATCTGCTGACTGACGGATATCTTTATGATAAGAATTTAGCAGGGTGTCGATCATGGCTGGTGAAGTGATCGGTACTGTAATCCTTTGCTTTCTGCTTACTGCATCCTTCGATGCCTGGTGAAAGTCTAGCGTGTACAAGTTTATCTGTCTTCTTAACCAATTGGCCTTCCAGGAAAAAAATTGAATTTTACGGGGAGGTACCAATTGTTGTTTCGTATTCAACAATCCGGAGCGCAAGCGAAAGCCATGCGAATCTTCCGTAAGTTGAAAATCAAAAAAACGGAACCATGTTCGAAAAACCGAAACAAATATAGATACCAGCAATACCGCAATGGCCAGCAGTAGCGTTGCCTGCAGGGACAGGTACGCAGAATTTTCCTGCAGGTAACTGATTACCTTTTGACCGAAGATCTCTTCCAGGTTTTGTACAAAAGAAATGGCGAAGGCGAGTACAATGAAAAATGTTTGAAAATGATTGGAAGAAATACCAAGGCGTAACAGATCAGTGACAGACAGCCGGATCAGATAGGAAGGAGTTTCACCTGAAGTACCATGTTGACCCACTTCAGATTCTTTAAGAAGGTAAGAACGAAAAGCAGCAGCTTTTTTTATTTCAATCGCATCAATGGTGGCTTCTGTTTTGTCGGATCCTGCAGTATCAATTCGTAGCCGAACGATCTGGAATATCTGGTGCAGCAGGGTTTGCTCAGAATTTACAGATTGAATTTTTTCCAGGGGAATTGTAATTGTTTTCTTCCTGATCATTCCCTTATTGATGATGAGGTCAGTGCCTGAAATAAAAAAGCGGAAAAAATAATATCCGAGTATGGACCGTACCAATACAAATAAGGAAACCGCAATCAATAGAAAAAGAAATTCATTCCCACTTTTTGATTTACCTCTGAACAGAATTACAGCCAGGAATGGCCAGGCAGCTTTTAAAACGGTAATAACAGACCTGATAATAAAAATCAACAGGCCGGCCGCAGATTGTCTCTGAGGAATTTCCCAGCTCTCAGATTTCATTAATCACTTTTTTATTGATCCATTCTTTCAGACTGCCGGCTTCCTCCACAGAAAGACCAGGAATATGGAGATCCGCTTCATCAGTGCCAGCAGTGTACAAAACCAATGTTGCCAATTTATATCTTCTTTCGAGCGGACCGGAGCTAACACTGCTGTGTTGTACACGATTGAAGGGGCACGTTCGGATTTTTTGAATGATCCATCCGTTCCGGTACAAGAGATCTTTTTCGCGAATTGCATAGGCCATCATGCGAAAAGATTTCGTTATCAGAAAATATCGAAACAGGATGCCTGCTAACAATACAGTAGGAATGATGTATTTCCAGATCCCATTATACAATGCGTGGATAAAAACGATACAACCAATCGCAATGACCAATAATATCAAAGAGGATATAACCCATTCTATAAGCAGCACTTGTTTATACTCCTTGTTGATGGGCCTGAGTTGAACCTCTTCAAGTTTTGGAATAGATGAAAGCAAAATATTATCATTCAGAAAAGTCATTGCCCGAAAATACAAAGAAGGGTTGTAAGGAGTCCATTGACTGCAATAAAACGTCAGGGCAATCATTCCTTGAAAGAATAATTGCCCTGATTAAATTTTATTAATCTCCTTTTGATCCGATCATCTTCCGTACTGGCCGAACACTTTCTTTAAGATCTCAGTAGTTCTTGCTACCGGGTTTGCCCTGATATTTGCTTCTTCCTTTTGGATTTGGTCGAATAAGGCATCCGTTGCTTTGCCTACAACATATGCAGACAAATCGGGGTCAACTTTCGTGCGGGATGTGGGAAGAGCATTGTAAGTTCTTACAATATCGCCATAATACCGGGTGGCTTCCAGTCGGTCTAACGATTGACGGATCGAGGAGTGAAGGCCTGAATCAATTGCTCACGCGTTTTTTGTCTGAAGTAATTTGTAGCTGCATCGCTACCGCCGCGTATGATCTGCAAAGCATCTGAGATTG
>DATLDA010000196.1:0-5240 GCA_035526135.1 Flavitalea sp. | reverse complement strand
GCGCTGAGTGGTCATCCCGCATTGAAGGCTGTCAGCCCACAGGCTCCTGTTACGGAGTGGTTCATAGGTGATGATTTTCATCACAATGGCGCCTTCTTTCAGATGGATGCATTCGGATTTTATACAGGATTTGGAAAACCGCGGCCTAAACCCACCACCACCGGTCCTTCCGGATTTGAATTTGGCACTGACGACAATTATGCTTTTTATCTCAGGAACAGTCCGCTGCAAAAGTTGACCAACCTGATGGGAGACAGCATCGCTTTCTGGAAAGACCTTATGTCTCATCCCGATTATGATGCATTCTGGAAAGCACGTAATCCGCGGAATTTCGTTACTGATGTGAAACCAGCAATGCTGACTGTCGGCGGATTGTTCGATGCAGAAGATTGTTTTGGAGCGTGGAATTTATATAAGGCGATTGAAACCAAAAGCAGGAATACCAATAACCGGCTAGTTATGGGGCCCTGGTATCACGGTCAATGGGCTTCTAACGATGGTAGTCACCTGGGCCATGTTGAATTCGGTTCCAATACATCTGCGTGGTACCAGAACAATATTGAAATTCCGTTTTTCAACTATTATCTAAAAGGAAAAGGTAAGGATCCGGCGCTTGCCGAAGCCACCATATTCTTTTCCGGAGAGAATAACTGGAAACAATTTCCCTCGTGGCCACCCGCCACAACAGAAAACCGGACACTTTTTTTTCAGGCAGACGGAAAATTATCATGGCAGAAACCGGTTACCCGTAACAGTTATAGTGAATACATCAGTGATCCTGCCAAACCGGTTCCTTATACTGAAGACGTTCACCTCGGGCGAACTGCAGAATATATGCTCGACGACCAGCGGTTCGCTTCCCGCCGACCCGATGTACTCGTCTACCAGACAGATATATTAACGGAGGACATCACGTTTGCAGGCCCCGTGATCGCTGACCTGATGACAAGCATTTCTACGACAGATGCAGATTTCGTAGTGAAACTGATAGATGTATTTCCTGATGATCACAAAAACGTGAATAATCCTTCTCACTATCCGATGGGTGGTTATCAGATGCTTATCCGCGGAGAAATTATGCGCGCGCGTTACCGTAAAAGTTTCGAGCAGCCTTCTGCATTTGTTCCAAATAAAATTGACCAGGTGCGATACCAATTACCGGATGTGGCGCATACATTTAAAACAGGTCATCGAATCATGATCCAGGTGCAAAGCAGTTGGTTTCCGCTGGCAGACCGCAACCCGCAGAAATTTGTAAACATATACCAGGCGAACGGGAATGATTTTCAGAAATCAACGATCAGGATTTTTCATGATGCGGTGAATGCGTCCGGGTTGGTAGTTCCTGTTCTTAAATAATAATTGATTGTTGTATGAAAACCTTATGCATTTACTTTTTCTGTCTTGCGTTTCTGGCAGGGACTGCACAAGTGAGCATCATACCGCAGCCTGTAAGTACAACTATACGGAAAGGGAATTTTATTCTATCAAAAAAAACGACAGTTGTTGTATCCGATGAGGGTGACAGACCAACGGCAGATTTTCTAAGTGAATATGTCCGACGTATCTATGGGATCAGTATTTCCATATCACGGGAGGCAAAGTCGAATTCCATACGGATCGTGACAAGAAAATTTATTAAAGCACCCGATAACGCCGGAAGATATTCCTTATCCGTTGCGCCGACAGGCATCAAAATAGAAGGTGACGGATATGAAGGAACTTTTTACGGGATGCAATCACTTCTGCAACTGTTGCCTCTAACAAAAAATTCCTCTCTGGCTGTACCGGCTGTCACTATTGAAGATTATCCGCGATTTTCTTACAGGGGATTGCACCTTGATGTGGGCAGACATTTTTATCCTGTAGACTATATCAAAAAATATATTGATTATCTGGCGCTGCATAAATTAAACACCTTTCATTGGCATCTGACAGAAGATCAGGGTTGGCGAATTGAAATACAAAAGTATCCGCGCCTTACTTCCGTTGGTGCCTGGCGAAATGGTACCATCATTGGCAGATATCCCGGAAAAGGAAATGATAATAAACGTTATGGCGGCTTTTATACTAAGGAAGAAGTGCGCGAACTGGTGGCATATGCTTCCAAACGATTTATTACAGTTGTCCCCGAGATTGAAATGCCTGGTCATGGCAGTGCCGCAATTGCGGCGTATCCGTGGCTTAGTTGCTTTCCCGATGAACCCACAAAAATCCCCGCCAACATGATATCGGAAGAAAGTAAAACAGCAGGCGGAAAGCTTGTACAAGAGACATGGGGTGTTTTTGATGATGTATTCTGTGCGGGCAATGATTCCACTTTTCTATTTCTGCAGGATGTTATAGATGAAGTGGTGGACTTATTTCCTTCCGCCTTAATACATGTGGGTGGTGATGAATGTCCGAAAAACAATTGGAAAAGATGTCCGAAATGCCAGCAGCGGATGAAAGAAAATAACCTTAAAAATGAGCATGAATTACAAAGTTATTTTATACAACGCATGGAAAAATACATCAACAGCAAAGGAAAAAAGTTGATTGGATGGGATGAAATACTGGAAGGAGGATTAGCACCCAATGCGTATGTAATGAGCTGGCGGGGAGAGAAGGGAGGTATTGAAGCGACAAAGCAAAAGCATCAGGTAATCATGACGCCAACCACCTACGTATATTTCGATTATGCTCAAACGAAGAAAGAAGATTCGGTAACCATTGGCGGATTTATTCCCCTGAGCAAAGTGTATAATTATGAACCCCTGCCGAAAGAACTTACAAAAGAACAGGCAACTTATATTTCAGGTGCCCAGGCAAACGTCTGGACTGAATATATGAACAATAACAGGAAAGTGGAATATATGATCTTTCCCCGCGTAAGTGCTTTAAGTGAAGTGTTGTGGACCCCGAAAGAAAAAAAGAATTGGGCGGGCTTCCGGAAAAGACTTGATCTACAGGTAAAACGTTACACTTTGTGGGGTGTGAATTATAGTAAAGCTTACGTGCAGGAAAAATAAAATTAAAAGCATCCTGAAACTCCAAACCTCATAACCCATACCTGTATATTTGCGCCTCAAACAACTGCTTCATGCCCAGTCTCCAAATTGATATTGATCTGATTGACTCATTTGAACGGATCCCGGTAAAGATATTTTCGAATGCCCGCGAAGGTTCAAAATATATCGCTGCACAAATTGCATCATTGATAAAGTCAAAGCAACAATCAGGTCAAAAGTGTGTACTGGGACTCGCAACAGGCAATTCTCCTAAACTTGTTTATGCCGAACTTGTTCGGCTGCACAGGGAAGAAAAACTCAGTTTTTCAAATGTAATATCCTTTAACCTGGATGAATATTACCCCATTGAAAGCGATGCGATGCAAAGCTATAACAGGTTCATGCATGTCCATTTGTTTCATCATGTGGATATTCCCGCGGAGAACATACATGTTCCCAACGGAGAAATCAAAAAAGAAGAGATCAAACAATATTGCGCTGATTTTGAAAAACAGGTTGAAGAAGCAGGTGGCATTGATATGCAGATACTCGGCATAGGGAATAATGGTCATATCGGATTCAATGAACCTGGATCCAGCATTAATTCCCGTACGCGGCTCACCTCGCTGGATAATTCAACACGCATTGCAAATTCCTATGAATTCGCGAACATATCGCAGGTGCCGCGACTTGCCATTACGATGGGGATCAGCACCATTTTAAAAGCAAAAAAAATTTTACTGATGGCGTGGGGCCAGGGTAAAGCCGGCGTTGTACAAAAAGCAGTAGAAGGTCATGTTACTGAACAAATTCCGGCCGCCCTCTTACAACACCACAACGATTGCGAATTTATTCTGGATGATCCTGCTGCGAGTGAGCTTACCCGTTATAAGTCGCCCTGGCTTACTGGTGAATGTGAATGGACGCCCAAGATGGTAAAAAAAGCTGTCGTGAATACAGCGCTGAAATTGGGAAAACCAGTGCTCAGTTTAACCAACAGTGATTATAAAGACAATGGCTTGAGTGACCTGCTGGTGGAAAGAGGTGATGCTTATGAGATCAACCTGCAGGTATATTATCTTTTGCGTGACAGTATTACCGGATGGCCGGGTGGAAAACCGAATCTGCAATTACCAAATCATCCGGAACGTTCGGTTCCCCACCCGAAAAGGTGCATTATTTTTTCACCGCATCCTGACGACGATATCATTTCAATGGGAGGAACTTTCCAGCGGTTACATGACCAGGGACATGAAGTACATGTTGCTTACCAAACCTCCGGAAACATTGCTGTCACCGATGAATTCGTTACGCGTTTCCTTGATTTTGCTGTCGGGTTTGAAGAGATGACCGGAATAGACAGTAAAAATTCAAAGGCAATATTGAATGAAGCAAAAAAGTATCTCGAGAAAAAAAGATCGAATCAGGTGGATACACCGGAAATCAGGGCCGTGAAAGGTTTGATACGTCGATGCGAAGCAAAAGCAACCTGCCGGTATGTGGGCATAGGTGATGAGCGCGCACATTTCATGAACCTCCCCTTTTATGAAACCGGAATGGTTGAAAAAAAACCCATGAGCGAAGAAGATGTAATCCTCACCATGAAGTTGTTAAGGAATATCCGTCCACACCAGATTTTTTGTGCCGGCGATCTGGCAGATCCACATGGGACGCATAAAGTTTGTCTTGATGTTGTTTTGGAATCCCTGAAACGAATTAAAACGCAGGGCGATTCCTGGGTAAATGATTGTTGGATGTGGCTATACAAAGGTGCATGGCAGGAATGGGACATCAGCGAGATTGAAATGGCAATTCCAATGAGTCCCGATCAGGTATTAAAAAAACGATACGGGATTTTCATTCACCAATCGCAGAAAGATATGGTCCCGTTCCAGGGTTCGGATACCCGGGAATTCTGGCAACGGGCAGAAGACCGAAATGCCAACACTGCAAATATGTATGCCGAACTTGGGTTAACGAAATATGCAGCGATGGAAGCTTTTGTAAGGTGGGAGTATTGAGTAGGAGCTTTGAGCGGTGAGGTTTGGGGAGTTTGGAAGTTTGAAAATTTGGAAGTTTGGAGTTTGGGGAGTTTGGAAGTTTGGGGGATTTGATAGTTTCAGTTTTGTTTTAGAGTGTACTCTTTTACTGGTTTGGTACATACCCTGCTTTCGGTTATTTTTGCGGTCCGAATAATGGATTTTAGATTTTAGATTTTAGATTTTAGATTTTAGATTTTAGATTTTAGAT
>DATLDA010000194.1:0-2158 GCA_035526135.1 Flavitalea sp. | reverse complement strand
ATTGTTATCTGGGGATACGGAGGTGCATTGGTATTTGTACTAATTTTTATTGCTTCCCTAACAAAAGGGATCCGTTCTTATAAACGTAACCGCGGAGCCCCACCTGCATACAGGGACCTTTTACTCGGGTTCAATCTTTTGTTTTTCCTTTTCCTGATCAATCAACTAAAGATCCAGTTTATCAGAGAGATCAACTATTTTATGCTCATCCTTATCCTTCTTGCCATTTATCATACCGTTGCAGGAAAGATGGTAAAGTCCTCGCGGTCAGTTTCTATTCATTCTTAAATTTCGTTCGTTGAAAGTTCTTTGGTTATCACCTTCGCCGGCAGGTTTAAGTGCAGAGGTAAATTTCAATTTTCCGGGTGGAGGTTGGATCACATCACTGGAAAATAATTTGAAACAGATCCCGGAAATTGAATTGGCAGTCTGCTTTTTTCATTATCTGCCTACTACATTTCGCATATTGCATGATGATGTAACCTATTACCCGGTATATACTGACTTGTTCTCACTCAAACAAAAGATCAGGTCAAGATTTTTTCTACAGCTTGCCGATACAAATACGGAAGGAATTTTAAAAGCGATAGAAGATTTCAAACCGGACGTGATTCAGGTATTTGGAACGGAATTCGGGCTTGGAGAGATCGCTGAGAAAACAAATATTCCGCTCATCATCCATATACAGGGTTTGCTGAACCCTATCTATGCCGCCTGGCTTCCTCCGGGCATTTCCCTGAGCACTATTCACAAGCATGCGTCCTGGAAAAATAAAATACTTCGCGGTGGATTTTACCACGATTACAAAATGATGGAGAAGCGCGCAGCCAGGGAGGAACGCATCATAAAGCGTTGTGACAATTTTTTTGGCAGAACATTATGGGATAAAAGCGTTATTTCCATTTATAAGAAAACTTTCAATTATTTCCACTGTGATGAAATGCTACGGTCAGAATTTTACCGGTACGAATGGAAAATGAAAAGGAACAAGATCATCCGTCTTGTCACTACAATCAATGAAAGCATGTACAAGGGTTTGGAGATTGTACTTCAAACAGCCTACCTGTTAAAAAGCAAAGCGAACATTTCATTCGAATGGAATATCGTGGGAATGCAGCCCGGAAGCGAACTTGCACAGTTGATCGAAAAAATTACAGGCCTTAGATTTCAAGATCAATGCATCCGATTTCTTGGTCCACGAATTGGTGATGATCTTTTAAAAGAATTGCTTAATGCCGACCTCTTTATTCATCCGTCATATATTGATAACAGCCCTAATAGTGTTTGTGAAGCACAGCTACTCGGAATGCCAGTAATCGCCGGACGGGTTGGAGGGATCCCTACTTTGGTCAACAACGAGGAGACGGGAATATTATACAACTCGAATGACCCTTTTGAACTGTCATCGATCATCAAAGATTTGCCGAACGATACACCTCTTATAAAAAAAATCAGCCGCCAGGCTCGAGCCATTGCGCTTAAAAGACATAATTATGAAACGATCACCACCACTGTATTGAATACCTATCAGATGATGATTAAAAAAGAATGCAAAGAAGTTCTAATTCAAATACCATGAATTCCAATACCGGAATGCAACTATTGTTTCAACGGATGTTCCATCTCTTTTACCGGTTGCCAGTGATTTGGCAATTAAAGGTCAGCACCTTTCTTGTTTATCAAAAAGCAAGGATGATGGGAATCAATATTGGTTCCGGATGCGAGTTTTTCGGAATGCCTAAAATAATCATGCAACCCGGTTCTAATATTACAATCGGGAAAAATTGCGACTTCAGGAGTTGCCGAAATTCTAATCCCATGTTGCTGAATCACAGGTGCGTGCTTTTCACTTTAACACCTTCTGCACAAATCCATATAGG
The DNA here is from genome assembly GCA_035526135.1 of Flavitalea sp. GTDB lineage: Bacteria > Bacteroidota > Bacteroidia > Chitinophagales > Chitinophagaceae > Flavitalea. Next base: position 278 of record DATLDA010000194.1, on the reverse strand, counting down.
TCATTCGTGCGGAATCAGCGGCGTATCAATCGGTGCAAGGCAGAAAGTCATTATCGGTAACAATGTCCTCATCGGCAAAAACTCAGAGATTATGGACAGTGACTGGCATCCTGTGAATTCGATTGATAAATACAATGGGCACATTGCAGATAAGGCCGTAATCATAGAAGATAATGTGTTCATTGGCATGAGTTGCATAATCCTTAAAGGCGTTCACATTGGCAGAAACAGTGTTATCGGTGCGGGAAGCATCGTCACAAGAAGTCTTCCGGCAAACA
>DATLDA010000145.1:0-4761 GCA_035526135.1 Flavitalea sp. | reverse complement strand
CAGGGCTACATTGAAACACTGTTGAACGGGGCAATGGAAGATGAAAATGTAAGTAAAAAATTTCTGCAGAACACTTTCAAAAATGCGGACAGGCTGGTGAACCTGGTGAATGACCTCGATGAGATCTCTAAACTGGAAAGCGGTGAACAGATTTTGTACAAACAACATTTCATCATCCAGGAACTTATTCGTGAAGTGTTTGATTCCCTGTCAATAAAATTGCAGGCGAAAAAAATCCGAGCTATAATCAAAAAGGGATGTGAAACACCGATTAGCGTTTTTGCTGATAAAGAAAAGATCAAACAAGTTTTGATCAATCTCATCGAAAATTCTACCAAGTACGGAAAGAACAACGGACTGATCGTGGCTAGTGTGTACAGAACGGACGACAGCCGGGTATTGATAGAGATCAGTGATGATGGAATTGGAATAGAAGAAGAACATCTGCAAAGAATATTTGAAAGATTTTACCGCACGGATGCAGCGAGAACCCGTGACAAAGGAGGTAGTGGGCTTGGTCTGGCAATTTGCAAGCACATTATAGAAGCCCACGGAGAAACTATTCATGTGCGAAGCACACCTGATGTCGGAACCACCATTGGTTTTACAATACAGGGAAGAAGAGAATAAATCAAGGGTTCAATAATTTGTATAGGTTCAGCTGAACAGCAAAAATAACCCTGAAAGTCAAGTCTTTGCAAATTCCAATATTAAATTTTCAGATGGAACTTTACCGCCTTGTACTATTCAGTACTTTCATAAATCAAAAATTTATTTATGAAACCAGTCTTTATAGAAATTATAGGAACAGATAATAGAAAATATCGTGTCAACGTGAATCAGATTTTATATTTCTGCACATTTGAAAAGAAAGGTTCATTGCTTACAGAAGTTGTGTTCAATAATAAAGAATCAATTGAAACTGATGAAACCCCTTCTCAGCTTGACAACCGGATTGGAAAGCATTTCTCAAAAGTAAATGGAAGAGAAGAAATGGTAAACAGTTGAATGCGATAAATCACTTCGCTTTCTGACATTATATATAAGCCTCCTCCGGGAGGTTTTTTTTGTCACCTTAGGAAATGGATACTTCAAAGACCCGTATGAAAAGGTTTTTTGACATGAGATAATAAGAACTATTTCTCCTGAATCTGTCGGGAATCGAAAAGAATAAAAACAATTTGGAGAAAATAGTTCCTTTAGAATTATTTTTCGAAACATAATTTGCATTCTTGTTGAATTCACCGGTCAGAAAATCCTTCACTGCGAGACAACGTGCTGTCGCCGTGTATACAGCCGTGGTGGTATTTATTACTTACGCTTCTATTTTTGCTTACCGCAAACCTTTTACCGTTGCTACTTTTGAAGGAATTTCCTTTTGGGGTGTTCCATACCAGATTTTGCTCATCATCAGCCAGGTGCTTGGTTATATGGCAAGTAAATTCTATGGAATCCGGTATATCGCAGAACTCCGACGATGGGGAAGATGGAAGGCGGTTGCGATTTTAGTGGGTGTTGCCTGGTTGGCTTTACTTGTTTTTGCGATTACGCCACCGCCTTACGGTATGATACTTTTTTTTCTGAATGGATTTCCGCTTGGATTGTTGTGGGGAATCATATTCAGTTATGTGGAAGGCCGGCGAACAACGGATTTTATTGGGTCAGCACTCGCTGTAAGTTTCATTTTTGCCGGCGGCTTTTCCCGTTCCGTAGCAAAATGGCTGATGATCAATTACGATGTTTCGGAAGCCTGGGTTCCATTTGCCACCGGACTCGTTTTTGCTGTTCCCTTGATATTGTTTTTATTCCTCCTGGAACGCGTGCCGGCCCCGGACGCTGATGATATCAGTGAAAGGACAGTTCGTGTTCCAATGCCTAAAGAAGCCAGAAAAAAATTTGTCAGGGAATTTGGTTTCGGGGTTGTTATGGTAACCATTACCTATTTATTTCTTACCATCATCCGTGATCTGCGTGATAATTTTATGGCCAATATCTGGAACGAACTTGGGTTTGGCGGTAATGCATCCATTTTTACCAAAACAGAAACGCCAACATTTATTCTTGTACTAATCATGATGAGCATGCTTGTCCTGATCAGGAAAAACATCATTGCTTTTCGAATCGTTCATGGCATGATCCTTTTCGGCTTTTTACTCGCAGGAATTTCTTCTTTACTGTTTCTGCATGGCTTCTGTAATCCATCACTGTGGATGCTGTTGGTCGGACTTGGTTTATATTCTGCCTACATACCGTTTAATAGTATTTTCTTTGAACGAATGATCGCTTCATTCCGTATTACAGGGAACGTAGGCTTTTTGATTTATATCGCAGATGCTTTCGGATATCTTGGAAGTGTGGCGGTGATGCTAACTAAAGAAATCCTGCAGGTTAACCTCAAATGGTCCGAGTTTTATCCGGTGGTTGTGGTCGTCGTTGCAGTGATCGGCGTTTTGGGAACCATTAGTTCTTTGTGGTACTTCAATAGGAAATACAAAACGTTCGGAGTTCCTAGTGCATTATTCTTAGTTTGCTGGTTGCATGTTGCGGGTTGCTTCTCTTCTCTAATCATTTTATCGTGACGGATCTATGGAGAGGGTTTTTAATTCCGCTATTTTTTTTCGGACCTCATCACTCATGGCAAAGTGATACAGCTTCCCGTTTTTGATGTAACGTAGTATTTTACAATCATCCTTTGTATATCCAAAGAAAACTGTGTTAAAAAGTTCTCCTTTTGCGTAGAAATAAATTTTTCCATTTTTTTCACAATTATTTGCATCGACAGTATCACTCGTCAAATCTTTAACCAGCTGACCAATGAACACTTTATCATTTACCGGAACGTAAGTAAAGAATCGTACCTGGCCGGGTGTTGTGAAATATAACACCTGGATGCTGTCGGTGTTATTCATCTGCGGCATCAAAGTTTGTCCGGTAGTTTGACCCTCACGACACGCGCCTGCAATGATTATGATCATTGAAAAGAAAAACACGCTAAGAAAAAATATTCCTGCGTGTTTTCCTGTAAAAATTAATTTCATATTCCAACCTGTCCTACGAATCTAGTAAGTGTTGTTTTTAGGTGTAAAGCTTGTCCAACCGAGGAGCCAGTTCGTGGATCCAAAAGCACCGCGGAATGTAGCGGGTGTAAAAAATGCATCCATACCACTATAATCAACTCCGGTGAGGGCTGGTGAACCCGCTTTTGGTAAGAAATTCGGCGCCCCCAATGTGAATGGATCGGTAAGCTGCACATCTTCGCGGGTGGCTAAAGTAACGGAACCATCAGCTTCTGCTTTCGCTTTCATATCTGCATTGGTAAGGATAGTTTGGTTACTACTTTTATAAGGCGTACTATAAACAGCAACGATGTTATTTTTAAATTCGGAATTATTGTTCTTATAATCATTTAATGAATTATCACTTTCGATCGAAAATCCTGCCATGCGATGACCCAACAAAATAGAATTCCGTAAAACAAATCGCGTGGATCTTCTGAACCGTGCGCTAAATCCATGTGTGGCAGCCGAACCAGTTGTATCGTACGGACCAATCAATGTAAGATTAGACAACTGTGGTTTTGTATAGGGGGTAGCAGTGGTTCCACTACCATCATTATCACATTCGATACCGTTTGCCTGATCTGTATCAGCAGGTTTATCGCGCAGGGAAACTGCATATTGAATTTTTCCAGTATATCCGAAATCGAAATCATAATCATCATCATAGGCGGCAAATGACACAAGGTTTTTGGCATTTACCGTTCCACCAAAAAATTCGAAGCCATCATCTGCACCATAGGAAACCTGAATATTTTCAAGAATAGTTCCGGCTCCTACTCCACCTAATGTAAGTCCGTTTATTTCAGAATTAGGTTCTGCTGCAATGCCGGAAAATTCGATCCGTACAAAACGCAGAATTCCCGAATTGTCATTGGGATCTATTCCACCGTAAGTACGATTCACACCGCCTTCAATCACTGGTGGAGGGTTGGTTGGACGATTGGTTGGTGCCTTGCCGAGAAGAATAATTCCACCCCAGTCACCTGCATTGCGTTGATTGGCTGCTTTCCCTGAAGTGAATACGATGGGTGCATCCGCGCGGCCGTCTGCTATCAGCTTGGAGCCCCTTTCAATGATCAGTGCTCCTTTCTCTGTAACATCACTCATAATGACAGAACCGGCTTCGATCGTCAGTATTGCATTGTTATTTACATATACATAACCCTTGAGCGTGTATTTTCCCTTTGCGAGTGTAACGCTATTGTCAATCGTTCCTTCTAAAATTGTCGAAGGGGGAGTTATGACAGATGTATCGCGCGGCAAAACATCGTCGCTGATAGAAACCTTAACACAGGAACTCAGCACCATTGCACAAATTGTTGCGACCGCAAAAAATCCTGGCAATGTTTTTTTAAACCCTTTCATATTCCGTTATTTGTTTTGTTTTTTGTATCAATTGCTGTTGTAATCAAAATCATATGTGAAACCCACGGTGATGGTAGCACCAGGGGTATAAGAACTGAAAATCCGGTCTGTTCCTTTTTTATATACACGTGCTTTGTCTATGTTTTCGTAAAGCAGCATTTTCTGATTCAGGATATCACCGTAAGTAAGTTTTATCTCTCCCTTCTTTTTCAAAATCTTTTTTGATAACTGGATATCGATGATGTCGCGTGGGTTTTCATAAACATCAGGGAAGCCCAATGAATTGTATCCTACAAGAGTGAGCCGGTTACCGACCCTGTTGTACAAAAGCGTTCCG
>DATLDA010000142.1:0-3364 GCA_035526135.1 Flavitalea sp. | reverse complement strand
TCACCATATCCCTGCGAAATAATTCTGGTGGCTGCAATTCCTTTGGAAAGAATATACTCTCTCACTGATCTCGCCCTGTCATCACTCAAACGAAAGTTGTATTCATCGGAACCATGACTGTCGGTGTGTGCACTCATTTCGATTTCTATGGCTGGATTCTCATTCAACAATTTCACCACCCTGTCTAACTCAATGAATGATTCAGGCCTCAGGTCGAACTTGTCAAAATCAAAGAACACATTGTTCAAACGAACCACCTGTCCGATCTCAATGGGTGCGAGATACAGGTCTTTATGAATTTCTTTATAGCCTGCTTTCACGAGTGAATCCAGGTTAAGGTTTTCAGATACAGAGAAAAATTTATCGGCAGTAGCGCGAATGCTGTAATTTTTATCAAATGGCAGAACGATCTTAAATGATCCATCTTCAGCGGAAGAAACTCCGTTTCCGACGATGGCTCCATCTGGTAAGGTTTCATACAGAAGTGAGGCGCTGAGTGGTTCTTTTGTTTTCAGGTTGTAAACATTGCCACTGACCAGCAATACCGGGTTCGGCTTTTCCTTTTCCAGCAACTTTACCCGCACTATATCGCTTTCACCATATGTATTGAGATTGGTTGTCAAATAGGCGTATTCACCACCCGCATCGAGTGTAAAAAATGCGTCCCAGTCTTCTGTATTAATCGGACTACCCAGGTTCACGGGGTCACTCCATTTTTGCCATGTTTTATCCAGGCGTTTGGTCATCCAGATATCATTGCTGCCCAGTCCGCCCGGGCGGTCACTGCTGAAATACATAGTAACTCCATCGGAAGCAACATACGGGGTCATTTCATTTCCGGGAAGATTGATCTTCTTACCGAGACTTTTTGGTTCAGACCAGGATCCGTCCGGTAAAAGAAAGCAGACATAAAGGTCATTGTCGTAACTGCCCGGTTTTTCAGACATGTAAAACAGCAGGGTCTGTCCATCGTTGACCATTGTAGCACCTGATTGCATTCCCCTGTCGTATTTGAGATAATTTCTGATTCCGAGTGCATTCGGGTAGCCCCATCGGCCATTTTTCTGACGAACACTGATGCTTACCCCTTTACCGGCAAATCCACCTTCGGTAAAAGCGCCGCGGATCAGAATCTTATTGTTATCAGGTGAGATCCAGTAAACGGCGTTATAAAAAGTTGTATTGATCGGATCCTCTAAGTGTATCGCTTCACTCCATTTCCCGGTACTATCGCGCTCTGAATACCAGATGTCTTGTGAATTACTGACCGAATTATATTTCGTATTGGCCGGGTGGTTCTCACAGATAAAGAAAAGAAGGTTACCATCTGCGGATACGGTGGGGCGTAACTCCGGAAGATCTGAATTGATTTTTATCCCCAGATTTTCAATTTTAAGTATTGTTTCGGGGGTGATGATCTTTTCTTTTTGCTCCTTTAGCCCATCGATAGTAGTATCCTTGGAAGGTTGCGCATCGACTGAAATAAACAGGGTTGCGAGGATAAGAAAAAGGATCGCTTTTTTCACGTCATTGGATTTGACCTATAACGCTAAATATGACCGGGAAAATGCGTGGGAAACCGTATTTTTTCTAAGGGGTATGAGGTATGGGGTATGGGGTATGGGGAGTAGCCTTTCGGGGTTGCTGGTTGCTGGTTGCTCGTTACTGGTTGCTGGTTACATAACTATCTATACCGGATTAACCATTCAACCGCTACCCCATACCTCATACCCCATACCTAATAAACACAAAAAAGCCCCGGAAAACCGGGGCCTTTAGGCACTTTATAAAAGACGAAGTATTAATACCTGTTTTTATTGTAGCTGTTACCGTTGTTGTAACCACCACCACCACCGCTATTACTGCGGAAAGGACTATTGCTGCTGCGTGCAGGTCTGTCTTCTTTTGGTTTCGCTTCCATCACTTTGATGGTACGGTTTTCAACTGTTGCACCATCTAATTCAGCAATTGCTTTTTTAGAGGCTTCTTCATCAGACATTTCAACAAATCCAAATCCACGGGATTGGTTAGTGATTTTGTCCATAATGACTTTTGCAGAGGTAACTTCTCCATAAGGAGCGAAAAATTCTCTTAAGTCTTCACCTTGTACGTTGAAGCTTAAATTTGAAACGTAAATGTTCATACTTGATGTTTGTTTAAAAATAAAAGAGCTGAGAAAAGCAACAAGTAAAGCGACTAACTAAGATGCAGAATAAATAAGCAGAATAATTAACTATTACTAATGCGAGGCTCAAATTGACTGTGCAAATATAACTCTTATTCTTGAATCGTCTGTGAAAAATATCTAAAAATATTCACGTTAGCACTACAGTCGTAAACAGGAGAAATCAGCTAAATTTCATCAAATTTCAATTATGTCTCATTCCTTTTCCCGCAGGCAACTGATCAGATCCTCCGTACTTGCAACAATCGGGGGAATTCTTTCTGCTGAAAGTATCGCGCATGGAGTCTTATTGGATTTCTCATCGCCGAATCCTGATCCGTTGGACAAATTCAAAGTTGGCATTGCATCTTATACTTTCCGGAAATTAAACCTGGATGATACAATCAAAGCACTCCAAAAACTCGGCATTCGCTATATCTCGATCAAAGATTTTCATCTAGCACTGACCAGTTCGACCGCTGACAGAAAAATGGTGATACAGAAATTAAAAGATGCCGGCATTACTGCCCTGAGCTGCGGAAATATCACCATGGAAAATGATGAACAGAACGTTCGTAACGCTTTTGAGTATGCGAAAGATTGTAATATTCCTACCATTGTGTGTAGCCCGCATCCGGATTCAATGCCATTGCTGGACAAAATGGTGAAAGAATATAATATCCGGCTCGCCATTCATAATCATGGTCCGGAAGACAAACGTTTTCCTTCTCCTTATGATGTATGGAAAGCCGTAAAAGGTTATGATAACCGGATCGGACTTTGTATTGATGTGGGACATACTGCGCGTGCGAAAGTGAATCCGGCCGAAGCGATATTGAAGTGTAAAGAACGTTTGTACGATCTGCACTTCAAAGATATTACCAGCACAGAAGCAACCGGAACGACAACTGCCGCAGGGCGTGGAGTGCTGAATCTCCCTTCCGTGTTACGCGCACTCGTAAAAATTCATTACAGCTATTTATTGAGCATTGAATATGAAAACACGCCCGATGATGCAATACCTCCTGTGGCTGAAACTTTGGGATATATGAAAGGTGTGCTGGCAATGGTGAAGTAGGCAGTAGGCAGTAGGCAGTAGGCAGTAGGCAGTAGGCAGTAGGCAGTAGGCAGAAAGAGCATCGGGCCGCACCACTGACCGCGTGTGAAGCAGGCGCCCTCGCCTGCATGGGCGGGGTGGCG
>DATLDA010000136.1:0-17730 GCA_035526135.1 Flavitalea sp. | reverse complement strand
GTTTAAGTATTGACCATTTCTATGCTGAGATAATACCACGTGGAAAAAAGGATATGAGATGGGAACTTTCATCGACCGGGTTTCTGATGACACTGAGTAGTTATATTCCTGATCTGATCAAAGAAGATTTCGGTGAATTTGTTGACAGAGCACTTTATTCGTCCGGTAAAACAAGGGAAGAAATCAAACATTGGTGTATTCATCCGGGTGGCAAAAAAATACTGGAATCTGTCTGCAACAGCCTTTCGCTCGTTGATACAGAATTGAAGGAAAGTGCTGAGGTACTGGAGGAATACGGAAACATGTCTTCCCCTACCATTCTTTTTATTCTGAAAAATATGATGCAAAAGCAGGAAAGATCTGGTGAATTGCTATTCACGGCAGCATTCGGCCCGGGCCTAACGATCGAAACTTTTGTAGCTTCCATAAATTGAATTTCGCCGTCCGATCATACGAACCGGAAATTATTGACAATCCGGATCTTCCCTTCATAGAGATCAGTCGTAATATGAAGGAATTGAGGACAATCAACTCACTCCTCGGCGGCCACCGGTTGAATATTCAAGCACTCAAAATTATACTTGCAGATTTTTCCGGTGAAAAAAAACATCCATTGAAGATCTGTGAGATCGGATGTGGCGGGGGTGATAACCTGAAGGTGCTTGCAAAATGGTGTAAGGATCAAAATATTCCTGCAGAATTTACGGGAATTGATATCAATTCGAACTGCATCAGATATGCACGCGAATTTTGCCATGGTCAGACTTTTGAATTTATTATTTCAGATTACCGAGAAGTGGATTTTAGCACACAGCCTGATGTAATTTTTTCATCCCTCTTCTGTCATCATTTTAAGGATGAAGCGTTAGTTGAAATGTTCCATTGGATGTACGAGAATTGTTGTATCGGATATTTTATAAATGACCTTCACCGTCATAGGCTGGCTTATTATTCCATCAGAATATTGACGCAAATTTTTTCGAAAAGCAGACTGGTCAAAAATGATGGGCCTTTATCTGTTTTGCGGGGATTCATACGAAATGAGTTTATTCAATTACTTAAGAATGCAGGCATTCGTAATTTTGTGTTGAAATGGACGTGGGCATTCAGATGGCAGGTCATCGTTCAAAAAAAAGGTCAATATGATCAAAAAATCCCCGGATAACACTTCCCAGGTTTATGATATTTGTATTACGGGTGGTGGTCTCGCTGGATTATCACTTGCTATCCAATGTAATAGAGCAGGATATTCCACCCTTTTGATTGAAAAGGAGAAGTATCCTTTTCATCGTGTGTGTGGAGAATATATAAGTTTAGAAAGCTGGAATTTTTTAGAGGAACTAGGGGTGCCGCTGAGTGATATGCAACTGCCTCACATTACTGAATTGCTGGTAACATCCCCAAATGGAAATGCAATCCGACAAACGCTTCCCCTCGGTGGATTTGGTATCAGTAGATATGCGCTTGATCATCAACTGTCGCAAATTGCAATGAAAGAACAAGTTCTACTCGAAGAAGGAACAAAAGTTACTGATATTGAATTTCGTGAAAATTTATTTGTCATTACCACTACAAAAGGAATTTTCAGATCAAAAGTAGCCGCAGGTTGTTTTGGAAAAAGAAGCAATCTTGACCTGAGGTGGAAGCGGCCTTTTTCAAAAACGAAAACCAATAAGCTTAATAATTATCTTGCAGTGAAATATCATGTCCTGATTTCTTCGCGACCGCATGAAATTGCATTGCATAATTTCAAAAACGGATACTGTGGGATTTCTGAAATTGAAGATGGGAAAAACTGTCTATGCTACCTCACCAGTGGTACCAATCTGGCGCTTCATGGATTCGATATCAGAAAGATGGAAGAAAAAGTTCTGATGAGAAATCCTTTTCTAAAGAAAATTTTCAGTGACGCAACATTTCTGTACGACAACCCGCTGACGATTTCTCAGATATCCTTTGACCGGAAAAGTCAGGTAGAGAATCATGTATTACTTATTGGTGATGCCGCTGGTATGATCACTCCCTTGTGCGGAAACGGAATGAGTATGGCACTACATGGAAGCAAAATTGCTTTTTCTGAAATATCCTCTTTTCTGAACGGCCTGATCGACCGTTATGAACTTGAGACTCAATATGCCCAACAATGGGAATCAGCATTTTCACAACGTTTACGCACAGGTAGATTGTTACAATCTTTTTTTGGAAGTCCACTTTTGACAAATATGATGGTATATGCCTTGAAACCTCTGCCCAAAGTGATGAGCTTGCTGATCAGACAAACGCATGGGGCACCATTTTAAAAGCTATGTTAATTGAAATAAAATCCGAGAGATGGTATAATTTATGTAGAAGGATGCGCTTCTGATACCAGCGGACAGAAAAACTTAACTTATTAAATGCCTAAAACCACCCTTGTACTTGGTGCTTCCTCGAATCCATCGAGGTATAGTTACCTGGCGATTCACAAATTGCGTACATATGGCCATGATGTTTACGCGGTCGGTAAAAGAAAAGGAGAAGTTGCCGGGGTACAGGTGCAAATAGAGAAGAAAGACATATCAGGAATCGATACTGTGACACTTTATCTGAATCCAACGAATCAAAAAGAATTCTATGATTATATAGTTTCATTAAAGCCGAAAAGAATCATATTTAATCCGGGCACTGAAAATGATGAGCTGTATAATATTGCAAATCAAAATGGAATTCATACGCAGGAGGCATGCACTCTTGTATTGTTAAGTACAGGACAATATTAGCCGTACTTGCGCTTGCATTTCGTCGTTTTTTGTGTAACTATGTAAGGCTGCAAATGCTGCCCTCTGAACGCTGCCAATAAAATTTTTTTCTTTGAAACGCCTTTTACTATTAACCTCTTTTTTACTGTCAGCATTCTTTTGTCAGTACGCTGAAGGACAGCTTCCTGTGAAGCAACAACGTACAGAAAAGCCGCTTTTATTTCGCGATTTCCAATTAAGATCCGAATTTGCTGAGCTTGTAATTCAAGAGCTTCTACTCCTCCATGCATTGGATTCCTTCCAGTTTAACCTCACCGGTAATTATCGCCTGAAGGGATTTGTCAAAGAAAAAGTTGAAACATCGGCCGGTGTACTTTCCATGAATCTTACCATCACGAATTATAAAAATGCATTGTTCAATCTCACTCTGTTTACTGATCCTGTAAACGGGCAAAAGATCACCGGCAGGTTAATTCACCCGCAGTACGGCGATGCATTGCATATTGTATTTGAAAATGGAAGATATTACCTGGAAAAAATTGAGCAGCGTTTATTGCTGGTTCAGTAAATATGAAAAGGCAGTTAAGTATATCGAATCAAGTTTGCAGGCTACTACTGTTGCCGGCATTGCTGTTGCCGGTTCTGCTTTCCGGCCAGGTACCTGCTCTTAATAGTTATCCTCAAGCTCGCGCCACCATTTTTATCGATTTTGACGGCGAAGAAATTTCAGGAACTGCATGGAACTGGAATGGTCCGATTGTGGCAGCACCCTCCGTCCTTTCACAAAGTGCGATGAAAGAGATTTTTGAACGCGTTGCCGAAGATTATCGCGTTTTCAATATCAATGTAACTACGGATTCCACAATATATAATGATGCCCCGTTCAATAAGAGAATCAGGATCATTGTAACTCCTTCCTGGGAATGGTATGAAGAAGCAGGAGGCGTGTCATATGTCGGTTCCTTCAATTGGGGAAACAATACACCGGCATGGGCTTTCTGCAATTTGCTGAGCAATCAACCGAAATTTATTGCAGAAGTTATTTCTCACGAAACCGGACATACACTGGGATTACAACACCAGAGTACGTATAGCGGATCCTGTGTACTTATCAATGAATATTGCGAAGGCCAGGGTACCGGTGAAACGAGCTGGGCGCCTATCATGGGAAATGGTTATTATAGAAATGTCACAACCTGGAATAATGGTCCCAGTACTGTAGCATGTGGTATCTGGCAAAATGATATTCAGGTTATTGCAGGTCCGCCTAATGATATCGGATTCCGGGATGATGAACATTCAGATGAGATCACAATGGCCAGCCCTATTTTTTTATCAGGGGTGAATGTAGCATCTCATGGTATGATAAATTATGCTGGTGATAAAGATTTTTTTCGGTTGACAGTACCCGTTACTTCACCGGTAAAATTAAATCTGGAGCCGCTGAATGTGGGCGCTTCCAATGCCGGAGCAAATGTTGACCTGAAACTTACCTTACACAATGAAATGCATGAAATAATTTATACCGACAACCCTGATTATTCTTTGGGAGCTTCCCTCGATACGTTCCTCTCGGCGGGTATTTATTATCTGATGATTGAAGGCACGGCCAATGAAAATGTTCCTGAATATGGCAGCCTCGGGTTTTATAACCTGACCGGATCTGTCGGGTCTGTTTTACCAGTGCATCGATTGCAGCTCAATGGGAAGAAATCAAATAACAGACACGAACTCACATGGACATTTGTTGCTGATGAACGTATTGCTGCTATTGAAATTGAATCTTCCTCTGATGGAATAAAATTTAATACGCTAGCCTCCGTAAATTCCGCTACTTCTTCTTTTCTGATTAAAAATCCCTTGGCAAGTGCCTGGTACCGAATCAGGGTGTTAACTGAATCAGGTAACCCCTCCGTGTTGTCAAATGTTGTATTTATCCAGGAACTGAAAAACAAACAGTGGTCAATTCAAAATAACATCGTCCGCGAAACGTTAGAGTTATATGCGGGCAGCGATGGTAACTTTGAATTGCTCGATATCAACGGAAGGGTACTGACAACAGGTAAACTTTCGACGGGCAACAATCATATTCCCATCTCACACATCACCAAAGGTTTTCTTTTTCTTCGTGTGCACGGTAACAACCAGGTGCAGACATTCAAACTGATCAAATCCTGATGCTCCGCATATTTTGTTGAACTGGTGTTTTTTGGTAAATTCGAAAAACCCATTATTATGCTATGGAGAAAATTTAATGGCGACCCGATCGAACTGCCCATTATCCAGGCAGTTGAAAATGCCATCAGAAGAGAAACACAAAAAGGTTATCACCTCAAAGTATGCATCGGTACGGATTCACAGGTCAAAGGTTCTGAAACAGAATTTGCAACCGTTATTGTTTTTTTACGCGAAGGCCACGGTGGCTTCATGTTTATTCACAATGAAAAAACGAAACAGGCATACAGTATCAAAGAAAGGATGCTGGTTGAAGTAGCCAAAAGTATTGAGATCGCTTACGAACTGTGCAATCTGTTTACATTATATGATGTAGATATGGAAGTACATGCCGATATCAATACCAATCCACACTTCAAAAGTAATGATGCCCTGAAGGAAGCAATGGGTTATATCCTCGGAATGGGCTTCGCCTTCAAAGCCAAACCCGAAGCATTCGCTAGCAGTAGTTGCGCGAATAAGGTGGTGAATTAATTCATCTTTTTTCAACCGGGACCCGGTGAACATCACCGGGCATGACCCCGTCTCCCAAACATTAATCCGTTTACGCTTCTGTTTCTTCTTTCAAACAATTATCAATAAACTCCAAAATATTAGTTCTCCCTGTTTTCTTTATTGCACTCGTTACAAAATGACGCGGAAGAAATTGAAATGTTTTTCGCATTTGTTCCAAAAATAATTTCACATGGTTGCTCACAATCTTTTGTGTTTCTTTATCAGTCTTCGTGAACACAAGTGAAAAAGGAATCTCCCATTTGCCTAATTGATTAACAAAATCAAGGTCGTTCTTTTGAGGAGCATGTCGGCTGTCTATCAGAATAAAAACGTTGACAAGGTTCTCCCGCTTTCGCAGGTAATTTTCTATCATTTGCTGCCACCGGTTTCGTGATCGAATGGAAGCTTTTGCAAATCCATATCCGGGAAGATCCACCAGGTACCACTCTTTATTAATGAGAAAATGATTTATTAATTGCGTCTTCCCCGGTGTGCCCGAAGTTTTTGCAAGCTTGTGGTTATCACAGATCAAATTGATCAAAGAAGACTTGCCTACATTACTGCGGCCAATAAAAGCAAACTCAGGCTTGTCGGGTGGAGGGCATTGTTCTATACCTGGACTACTTATAACATACTCGGCTGATTTGATCGTCATTCTGCCGCAAGTTACCGAATTGATAAAAACATATTCGGGTACAATAATGTATGATATCGGTTCGTGGTTTTGCTAATCAGGCCCGTACCTTTGCACTCCATGTCATTCAAACATGATCCGATAGTGCCCTTCAACAGGTCCTCTGAAACGAAGAAGCAGCAGGTAGCCAGGATGTTCAATGAGATCGCTTTCCGGTATGATTTCCTCAATAGATTTCTTTCTGCAGGAATTGATGTTCATTGGCGTAAAATCGCAATTCGCCAATTGATTGATATGAAACCCCGGAAATTACTCGACGTAGCAACAGGTACCGGAGATTTGGCGATAATGGCGCATAAATACCTGAAAACGAAGGAAATTATTGGCATAGATATTTCAGAAAAGATGCTGGAGCTAGGTAGAAAGAAGATAGCCAAGTTGTTGTTAAATAATGAGATACAGCTAATACAGGGAGATTCTGAAGCAATAAATTTTGATGATGATTCGTTTGATGCAGTGACCGTAGCCTTTGGGGTGCGAAACTTTGAAAATCTCGAAAAGGGATTAGCAGAAATGAAAAGGGTGATCAGGAAAGATGGTAAAGTTGTGATCCTTGAATTTTCGCAGCCCAGGCAACGATTGTTTAAACCTCTTTTCAATCTTTATATGAAAATGGTTGCGCCGGGAATTGCTTCCTGGATGTCTACCAGCAAAGAAGCATATCAATATTTATCTAACTCAGTTAAAACTTTTCCTGAAGGCGAAACATTTCTACACATTCTCAATCAAGTCGGATTCAAAGAAACCTCAATTAAAAGACTGAGTTTAGGAATATGTACCATTTATTGCGGAAGAAAATGAAATGTTTCAGGATGCTGGCCATTACAGCAATGTGTTTGACTTCGGCCTCTCTTTGTGCTCAACGGGCCCTGAATATGCCTGACCACGATGATAAAAAATATTATCTGGGCATAGGACTGATCTTCAATAATTCCCGTTTCCAGTTAAGTCATCATCCCCTATTTCTGCAATCAGACAGTATCACTGCCGTGAACCCGGAAAATTCAGGCGGGTTCGGTCTTGCCGGAATGCATACTTACCGACTGTCGCCCAGATTTGAAGTGCGAGCTGTGTTTCCCCAACTGATGTTCTCCTATAAGAATCTTACCTATCACGTAAAATACCCCGATGGCCGGAAAGACGAACAGCCGATAATGACGAAGAAGGTCGAATCCATTCTTCTGGGATTACCTTTGCATTTGAAATTCAGATCTGACAGGATTGAAAATTTTCGTTTTTATATGTTTGGGGGCGTTAAGTTCGAATATGATCTTGCGTCCAATGCACGCGCCCGCCGAGCTGAAGACCTCGTGAAGTTGAAAAAAATCGATATGGGAATGGAAGCCGGAATCGGATTCAATATCTATTTCCCTGTATTCATCCTTTCACCTGAAATCAAAATAAGCAATGGTCTTTTGAACAGCCATAGCCGTGATCAAAATCTCAAATATTCCAGTGTTATCGATCAGCTGCATTCACGCATGATCGTATTTTCCCTGATTTTCGAGGGATAAACGAAACCGACTAACTGCGTATAATTTTCCCCCATATCAATGCAAAATTCTCGTAACCTACCAACCTCATCCTTGAGGATAAGCTCTTCCGTGTTAAAATTTTAACTTTTTATTTGGCATACTTTTTTAGCCTCTTCTGGTATCCATTCCCTTCGAAATATCGCTGCATCCGTTTTTTCCCATTCAGGCAGCAATTTTTTCTGTACCATGTTAACCTCTAATAAGCACCAGATATGAAAACTTTCTTCATTCTTCTTTTGGCAGTAAGCTTCTCAGCTTGCCAGAAAGAACTTTCCTTCACGGTAGATCCCATGATGAATACAGAGCTTTTTAAACAATTCCTTACTACGGACAAAAAGTTCAGGTTGGTGGAATTTTATTCAGATATGCCCATTGATTTCGATGTGAATGATTCATTAAGTGTAAAAGAAACAGACCTCTGGAATCATGTCTTGTACTATCTGAAAGATGATGAGAATGTATTTATGCAGGATGGAACTCTCAATATCTTACAAAACACAGAAACAATTCCCGGTGATGTTTCTCCTTTGTTAGTTAGATCGTATAGTATACAAACGGTTGATAACCGGGTAACCTTTGATTTCGTAGATCACAATTATCAACCTTTCCGATATTTTCTAAAGGAAAAAGGGGAAGACTATTTTATTATTTACACAGAAAGGGATAAGGCAAAACTTTACACAAAATTTGTTGTGATTGAATAGTTGCGCCGATTCAATAATCGTATTCTCTTCTGAACATATTCCACCGAATTCCCAAAGTAAGGAGTGTAGTATTTCTGTTCAATCCAGTGAATTCCGGTGCGCTTTGTTTTCGATATAACAGCGCGCTCTCCAGAAACAGGTTTTCTTTCCATTCATAAGAAACCAGGAACTGCATGTTTATCGCTTTCCCATCAATTCCGCTTGGTAATGAGAAGCCATAATTTCCGCTTCGTGTTGTGTTTGCTTTGAAAATATTTGCACCATAATTACTCGAACCGGTATCAATACCCTGCTTCCATCCGATCAATCGCACTGTTCCGGACCATTTAGGAAAGGGCTGAAAACGAACGATGCCAATGGCTTCAATGAAGTTGGCTCCCAGTGGATGAGCAAGGGGCTGGTTATAGTGTGTGTAATTGGCAACAGAATCGTTGTGCGAATAGGTAAAGGGTCTTACTACGTTGATTTCACCCTGTATGTCAAGGTTATCCACTCCAAATACATTGATGTATTTTCCACCAACCTGCAAACCGAATTTATTTCCCCACCAACCATTTCCGGCTCTGAGCTCTTTCAACAAAAATTCATCCAGCATCAATTGTCCGTAGAATTGAAAACGGCGGGCTACATTCGCTTTCCAGTCTATTCCTACTACAGCATTATCAAAACTTCCATTTTGCTGCTCCGCAACACGAAGGAATATGATAGGATTCAGGTAAGCAAAATCAAAATGATTTTTTCTTCCGAAAATCACTGATTCAAAAACACCAAGGTTCAGCCAGCTTGTAACGTTCATGCTTAGGTGATGCATAGCAGCATATTTCTTATCCAGCAGGTTATCGGCTCCGCCTCGTATATATTGTGGTGTCAGCTCGGCAAAGATATTCTGGTAATTTAGCTTCCAAATCTTAGTATTGATTCTCAGGAAAAGAAAGCTATTGCCAAAATCACTCAAAAAAAGGCTTCTGTATCCGCTACCAATAAAAAGTTTGTCATATCCAAACTGGAAATCGAGATATTTTGCGGCATTAAAATGTATGGTACCCCGTGCATCAAAATAATCTACAGCCGTTGTCTTGAACGTCTTATAAAACCCTGCTCCGGGGACTGATTTGAATTCATTGATTCTGGACTGTACAAACCGCGGCGCTCGCTCCTGGTTATCTGTCAGGTAAGCAGAAAAACCAAGTTTTTTCGAAATGAGACCACGGAAAGTAAGGCCTTTTGAATTTACGAAAATGCGTTGCTCATTATCTCCTTCCAAAGACTGTTGCTGTTGAATCACCGGATTAACAGCGAGAAAAAAATCCGGCTGGTTTACTTCAAGCAGGTTTGCCTTTGTTCGATAAAAGGTTTTCCATAAATTTTTAGCGCTGATGAATTCCGGCCTGTCATCATCAACCCACTCCCGATTATTCATCAAAAGCGAAGTCAGGTTATATTGATCGCTTTTACTCCACTCGCTGATAGCAGAATCTGAATAAAGTGCCGCGTTCACAGCAATTCTTCGACTAACGGGTTTCACTGTTGAAAGATTAAGATCAGGATTTTTTTGTAGCATGATCTCAAGCCTTTCAATAAACAACTGGTGTTTGCTACCCTGTGGTAAATAAGTCGATTGTGCGGTGGTGATGAATGGAACAAATAGTAGCAACCACCCTCTTTTTATAATAAATTGCATGCAAAGAGATATTGGTATTAGGATTTCAAGTTATGCAAAATTACCTGATAAAGAATATAACGGTAGTGAATGAAGGTGCTTCGAAAGTAATGGACGTGCTCCTCTCTGATAACAAAATCGAACGTATTGACCTGAACATTTCCACGAATAAAAAAGTTGTTGAAATAAATGGTGAGAACAAACATCTCCTGCCCGGAGTAATAGATGACCAGGTTCATTTCCGTGAACCCGGCCTTACCCATAAAGCGACGATTTATACAGAATCCAAAGCCGGCATCGCGGGAGGAGTTACGTCTTTTATGGAAATGCCAAATACAGTGCCTCCGGTATTTACTCAACGTTTGCTTGAGGAGAAATTTGATATCGCAAAAAATTCAGCTTTATCAAATTTTTCTTTCTTTATGGGAACTTCAAATGATAATGCAGAAGAAGCGCTAAGGACAAACGACAAAAAAAAAGAAGTTTGCGGTATTAAGATTTTTCTGGGCTCTTCCACAGGTGGTTTACTCGTAGATAATTTTCTGACGATCGACCGGATTTTCGCCAACAGTGAAGTATTGATTGCCACACATTGTGAAGACGAAAAGATCATTGCTAAGAACCGGAAGGAAATAACTGCGAAAAAATCAAAGCTGGATGCTTCTGATCATCCGCGCATAAGAAATGAAGAAGCGTGTTATGAATCTTCCAGCGCTGCTGTGCAGATTGCAAAAAAACACGGCACCAGACTTCACATACTTCATATCAGTACCGAAAAAGAGTTGGACCTCTTTTCCAACAAGATACCTTTGAAAGAAAAAAGGATCACATCCGAAGTGTGTGTTCATCACCTGCATTTTTCATCAGAGGATTATGACAGGCTTGGAAACCTGATTAAATGCAACCCTGCAATCAAAGCACCTTTTCATCGGCAGGCATTGTGGGAAGGACTGCTGGATGACAGGCTTGATATTATTGCAACTGACCATGCGCCACATACGCTCGAAGAAAAACAAGAACCGTATGAAAAAGCCTATGCCGGGTTACCCCTGGTACAACATCCGCTTTTGCTTATGCTTCATTATGTAAAAACAGGAAAAATCTCACTGGAAAAAGTAGTGGAAAAAATGAGTCATGCCGTCGCCAATTGCTTTCAAATCAACAACAGAGGATTCATCCGTGAATCATACCAGGCTGATCTGGTGATTGCAGACCTTCATTCAAAAACAACCGTACAAAAGGAAAATCTTTATTTCAAATGTGGATGGAGCCCACTTGAGGGCAGGACATTTTCTGCCGGCATCACGCATACATTCGTGAACGGACATCTCGTATATAATAACGGAACGTGGAATGAAAATGTAAAAGGAGAAAGGCTTCAATTCGACCGGTGAATAAACACTACTTATGGAACTGGATAATACAACCTATAATGATCTGGCCCTTTTTCATGCGGACGACCAGTTGTCTATTTTTCAACGTATAAATTTCACACGTTCGTTTGAAGGACGCGCATGGCTGCTTAAATTTTTCAATAACCCATTCAGCGACCTTTCGAAAATTACCGAGACACAACAAATTCTCCGGATTATCCTCGCGAAAATACATGAATGGCCGTCATCCATCACTAATGGGACAATCATGGTAATGGAAAGGTTTTATGAAAGTAATATCGATACAATGCCCCCATCGGCAAATTATCTCAATGCCGTAAACTATAAACTGTTTCATGCATCTGATTTTTCATTGGTGAGATATTCAATTGATCATTTTTCTGATTTTTTCAGGGGGATGCAACAGTTAATAAAAATTTTTGAAGACAACAACCTGCCAGTTCTTGTCCAATCGTACCTGGAAAGAGCCCGTTCACTTATGAATTCAAAAATTGTTCAGTCCCTGTCAAAACGAAAGGCAGGTAAACCCCTGAACTGGATAGAAACGATTTACTATGGTAAATACATACGTGAAAATTTCCGGCATCCCACGCAGGAACTGATCAGCATATTCGGACGACTTGATGCCTGGTATTCCATGGCCGTGGCTATGAAAGAATATGATCTTTCGTTTCCTGAATTTCGTTCACAAGACCAGCCTCTGATCGATGCCCAGGGTTTATATCATATCCTGCTCCCTTCCCCTGTGCCTTACGATGTGCACATGAGCCGAGAAAGTAATTTCATTTTTTTAACTGGTGCAAACATGGCCGGTAAAAGCACTTTTATCAAAGCCGTCGGAACAGCCGTTTTTATGGCCCACCTGGGAATGGGAGTACCCGCAAGTTCCTTAACCCTTACCATTTTTGATGGTCTTCTGAGTAATATCAATGTGGTTGACAATATTATTAAGGGTGAAAGCTATTTTTTTAATGAAGTACAAAGGATAAAAAATACCATTCTTAAGATCAACAACGGCAGAAAATGGTTGGTACTTATAGACGAACTGTTTAAAGGGACCAATGTGCAGGATGCGATGAAATGCTCTTCCACTGTAATAAAAGGACTCATCAAAATAAAAAATTCGTTATTTATTCTTTCGACGCATTTATATGAAATTGCCGACGAGCTGACTGTATATCCGAATATATCATTCAGGTTTTTTGAAACGGCCGTGAATGGAGAACAACTGGAATTCAGCTACCAACTGAAGGAAGGTATCAGCAACGATCGTATCGGGTTTTTGATCCTGAAGAGAGAAAAAGTAATTGACATTCTGGAAAATCTTTAATGAACTATGAAAAAAAAATCGATTGCAGCAGTCACCTTTTTATGTTTGATATTACATATAACAGAAAGCTATGCTCAAAAATATCCTGCCAAAAAGATTATTGATGTTCAGTCGTATAAATTTGAGATCTCAGTAAACGATTCGAATGATTCTTTGGTTGGCGCTGCAACGATTCAATTCAATGTGCTGGAAGAAACCCTGAATCTGAAGTTCGATCTGGCATCTGTGAGAGGAAATGGACGTGGAATGATTGTAACGTCTGTTTTTGAAGGAGGAAAAAATCTGATGTTCAATCATGAACATGACCAGGTACGGATAAATTTCCCGGTAACTTTAAAACCTGGCGAAGAACATACTATCCTGATCTCATACCGGGGCATTCCGGCAGACGGTTTGATTATTTCAAAAAATAAATACAATCACAGGACCTTTTTCGCTGACAACTGGCCTAACCGTGCGCATCACTGGCTTGCATGTATAGATCATCCTTCAGACAAAGCAACAGTAGAATTTATCGTACAGGCTCCTGTTCATTATCAGGTAATAGCGAACGGCGTGAAGGTGGAAGAAATCAATCTGTCACCACAGCAGAAATTAACACACTTTCGCGAAGTGGTTCCACTTCCAATGAAAGTTGCCGTGATTGGTATTGCAGCATTTGCCGTACAGCAGGCTGGCGTTGTGGATGGCATACCTGTAGAATCATGGGTATATCCGGAAGACAGACAGAAAGGTTTTTCTGATTACGCACAGGCACTCGAAGTACTGCCTTTCTTCACACGGATGATTGCTCAATATCCTTACAAAAAATTAGCAAATGTTCAATCCAAGACCATATTTGGCGGAATGGAAAATGCCGGTGCTATTTTTTATTTCGAAAATTCGGTTACTGGTAAACATGAGATGGAAGCTTTGCTTGCACATGAGATCGCACACCAATGGTTTGGCGATATGGCAACAGAAACACACTGGTCGCATGTGTGGCTGAGTGAAGGGTTTGCTACCTATCTGACCCATCTTTACCTTGAACATAAATACGGACCCGATTCACTTCGAAAAAGAATGGCGGAAGACCGGCAGGCAATCATTGGATTCAGCAAAAGAAAAACCGGCCCTGTTGTTGATTCAACGGTTTCAAATTATATGGACCTCCTTAATGTTAATTCATATCAGAAAGGGGGTTGGGTGCTGCATATGCTCAGAAACGCAGTCGGTGATTCGATCTTCTGGCGAGGACTTCGGAGTTACTATAACAAATTCGCGGGCAGGAATGCATCAACAGAAGACTTTCAAAAAATAATGGAAGATCAATCCCGACAAGATCTTAAGCAGTTTTTCCGGCAATGGTTGTATACGCCGGGCATTCCTGCACTTTCCATTCAATGGACATATGACACTCAACGCAGATCATTAATTGTTACAATCAATCAACAGCAAAAGCAACTTTTCCAGTTACCCCTAACGATCCGCATTCAATTGGCCGACGATACTGTCATTAACCGAACCGTTGCCATTAAAGAACAACAAACAATTTTGGCACTTCCTGCAGCATCCCGGCCGAAATCTGTCATTGCGGATCCCGGCGTCGTCATGTTATTTGATGGGAGTGTGAAGGAAGTCAGCAGGTAGAATAATATACAGTTACATTTCCCTTTCATTCATTTTATCACACCTTTTTCTTTCAGCAATCGTATTACTTTTTCTTTTGGCAAAGCAGGCACGGTATTGCCATGAATACCCGACATCGTTTCTCCGGCAAATAATACATTGAGAATTGCTTCCTCCGTTGCATTGATCGTTGCGTCAAATAAACCATCCATCTGATCATTCGACAGCATGGCAAGTGTCGTTTTCCGGTTACGATCAAATGCATTTTTATTTGCTGTTGAAAATCCGGCAAATATGTCACCTGAAGAGTTTCCGCCGATGCCACCCGTTTTATTGACACCTAAAGGCACTCTTTGCAATAAACGATTTATTTGTTGCGGCAATAATGGTGCGTCTGTTGCCAGGATCACGATGATCGAACCCATTTCTGGAAAAACAGGATTGTTAAGTGACGCAATTTTTATGGGGAGAGTATCAGAAAGAAGAGATCCAACATTTATACCTCTGATGGTGAGCTGTTGTCGACCGCCAAAATTCGCCTGAACAAAAATACCAATCGTATAAGTTTCCCCGTCAATTGTTACCATACGTGAAGATGTTCCTGATCCACCTTTGAATCCCAGACATACCATCCCGGTGCCCCCTCCTACGGATCCTTCGGTAACACGCCCACCTTTTGCATTGTCCAATGCCTGTAGCACATGCTTTTCTTTCACATGAAAACCATTGATATCATTCAACAATCCATCATAGGTTTCAGCGACGAGGGGATATGCGAACCAGTATTCTTTAAAGACCGGTGAGAAATATTTATTTTTTAACTGCCATGCCAGGGTAGCATCCCGCACGATACCAACACTGTGCGTATTGGTAATAAGAATTGGCGTTTCGAGAAAGCCGGATTCTTTTATCCAATGATAGCCCGTCATTTCACCATTTCCATTGAGTGAAAATTGTGCAGCAAAAACAGGCCCGAAGGTTTTACCCCTCGGTAGAATGGCAGTGACACCGGTTCGGACTGGTGCAGTCGCGGAGTTTGCAGTTCCATCTCCTTCGATGAGGGTCACCATCCCGACCTCAACACCAGCAACATCGGTAATTGCATTCAGTGTACCGGTTTTACCGGAAAATGGAATTCCATAATCGCGCGCCCGTCGCGCATTCTGTACATAAGCCGGTTCTGCAATCATACACACCAGCAGAAAGACAAAAAAATTTTTCATATAAAAGAAATTAATCCGCATCCCTACGATGGGCGCATGTTTGAAAATACACGATTCATATTTCAATCAGAAAGAAACTTGATTACTCATGGAATAATACAGGTAAAACGGGAGAAAAACCTTACCGGCGAAAAATATTGTTCATACTAAAATGTACCTATCATTGAATGAGAGAAAGATATGCTTGTAAAAACTTTTGGAAGCGCAGTGTACGGTGTGGAAGCTGTTACGATCACGGTTGAAGTGAACGTAATGTCAGGTATAAATTATTTCATAGTCGGCTTACCCGACAGTGCGGTGAAGGAAAGCATTCAACGGGTAGAAAGTGCCATCAAAACAAACGGATATTATATGCCGCGCACAAAGCTTGTTGTAAACCTTGCGCCGGCAGATATCAAAAAATCCGGTTCTGCATTCGATTTGGCGATAGCGATGGGCACACTGGGTGCAACGGGCCAGCTGGATTTTGCGGAAAGGCTGGAACAGTATATCATTATGGGAGAACTGAACCTGGATGGAACGGTAAAGCCGATCAAAGGTGCATTGCCAATTGCTATTGCTGCAAGAAGAGAAGAGTTCCGGGGGCTGATCGTTCCTTTGCAAAACAGCAGGGAAGCCGGGATGGTGAACAATCTTCATGTATACGGAGTAAAACACCTGAATGAAGTAATTGAATTTTTCCGGAATGAAAATTCGCTACGACCGGTTGAAGTAAATACAAGGGAGGAATTTTTACTGGCGCAAAGTGATTTCGATATCGACTTCAGTGATGTGAAAGGGCAGGTGAATATAAAAAGAGCATTGGAGATTGCGGCAGCTGGCGGTCATAATGCAGTATTAATTGGACCTCCTGGTGCCGGCAAAACGATGCTTGCTAAAAGACTACCGACAATTCTACCTCCGCTAAGCCTCCTTGAGGCGCTGGAAACAACGAAAATTCATTCAGTTGCCGGTAAGCTTCCTGAGAATACAACTTTAATTGCAAGACGTCCTTTCCGATCGCCGCATCATACGATCAGTGATGTAGCCCTGGTCGGTGGCGGCGGAATACCACAGCCTGGAGAAATTTCCCTCGCACACAACGGTGTATTGTTTCTTGATGAACTGCCGGAATTCAAACGAACAGTACTGGAGGTAATGCGACAGCCCATTGAAGAAAGAAAAGTCTCGATCAGCCGGGCAAAAATTGCAGTTGATTTTCCAGCAAGCTTTATGCTTATTGCATCTATGAACCCATGCCCCTGCGGCTACTATAATCATCCGGAAAAAAATTGTACGTGTCCCGCCGGTGCCGTGCAGAAATATTTAAATAAAGTATCGGGCCCTTTGCTTGACCGGATCGATCTTCATGTGGAAGTCACGCCTGTTCAATTCAACGAACTATCCTCCTCAGGAATCGGTGAGGATTCAAATACGATTCGGAAACGCGTGATTGTTGCACGTGACATCCAGCAGAAAAGATATGCGGGAGAAGCAGGGATTTACTGTAATGCACAGATCAATTCACGCATGTTGAAAAAGATCTGCGAATTAAATACGGTCGGACAAAATCTTTTGAAAACCGCTATGACTAAACTGAATTTGTCGGCGCGGGCCTATGACCGTATTCTTAAAGTGAGCCGGACAATCTCAGACCTCGATAGCTCGGAGTCAATTCGTCCGGAACATATAGCGGAAGCGATTCAATACCGTAGCCTTGACAGGGAAGGTTGGGCGGGATGAAACGATATACGTGGTCAGATGGACGATGTGAAATTTTAGATTTTAGATTTGCGATTTTAGATTTTCACTGTGTTGAAATCAGGCATGTGAGATGCAACATGTTGAGTGTCGGTATATAAAATGTAATAGGTAAAGAAGAATTATTAATCGGGCAGAGCATGTACAGTACCAGTGTATCCTAATACGGTAATCTATTACTTAGAAAAGAATATGAAAAGGAAACGGGGCGTCTGGGGGAAAAACATCGTACACCGTACACCGTACATCGAATCATCCTCTGAAGGTACTGGCCAGTTTTTTAAATCTGGCTCTCACTTCATTTTCTTTGGTAATAACGCGTAACCAGAGAAGGTAGATAGTCTGATAGGCAGTCTGCCGAACGATCCGCATAT
>DATLDA010000123.1:0-3127 GCA_035526135.1 Flavitalea sp. | reverse complement strand
GGATTAGGATATCGTTTTACTTATGGGCCTTCTTCAGCTTTAGGGAATATAAATTCAATTGATTTTGACCTTGCAACAGCTGTGTATCCTTTTGACTTTGCAGGTGATTGTGATTGTCCCACTTTTTCTAAAGATGGCAACCTGATCAAAAAGGGATTTTTCCTTGAGGTGATTCCAGGCGTGGCTTATCAAATGATCAAGCGGATTCAATATCATTCAGGTGATCCTGGAAATCTTCCCATAAAGAGTAAAAACTTTGTTTGGAAAATCGGAGGTGCCGCAGGAATTGATATTGGGATTTCAGACCATTTTACATTGACACCAATGTTATCCTACACCTGGTTATCTAATGAAGAATGGCAATCGCTGGAAGAAGATGGTATTTCCGGTGATCTCCCCGATTATACTTATCTCGGTACAGGCATAAGAATCACCTACGATTCAGGTGATAAAAAACGCCGCAGACGAAACTGACGGTAACATTCCCACAAGACTATTCCTGCAGTTGTAGCAACATTCAACGAATGTTTAATTCCGCTTTGTGGCACTTCCAAACTCTTCGAACATAATGCAAGTATCTCTGCACTAATCCCTCTCATTTCATTTCCAAAAACAAGTGCTAAAGGAAAATCCGTTGTAAGTTTTGCGTCATCAAGAAACACAGACTCGTCCGTTTGTTCTACTGGCAGAATAGAATATCCTGATGCTATTAATTCTTTCAGAATGTCGATCGTGTTTTCGGCATATCTCCAAGTAACTGAATCGGTAGATCCCAATGCCGTCTTCAGAATTTCAGCATGTGGAGGACTGACAGTGATACCACATAGATAGATTGCTTCAACTGCAAATGCGTCGCATGTTCTGAATATTGCACCTACATTAAGGCCTGAACGGATATTATCAAGCACTACTATGACAGGCATTTTTTCGGCAGCACGGTATTGTTCTGGGGCGGGCCTGTTGAGTTCATCCATGGAGAGCTGCTTCATGGGTACGAATTAAGCGAATTCCGATCAGATAGTTCATTGAGTGTGCACATAGAAATGGAACCCGAACCATCTAAATAAGATTTCGGCGAAATCTGCAGACCTTCTGTATTAATAATGTATTCAGCTTAATGCAGTGTTACCCTTTAAAACCTATTTTTTTTCCACAATCTTCCCAACACCTCAATACCCTATCTTGGGATCCGCTTTTTCACAATGATCAAAACCAACAGAAACCTTACCCTCGATATCCTTGCAGCTGTGATATTATATGCAGCTGTCATTGTATATCAGGGATATCAGTACGGTCAAAGCGATCAATCCCAGATACTACCTGTGCTCTTTGCCCAGGACCATCCTGGAACATATAGCAATGATCAGTATGTAAATGCTTATCTCCATAGCGGAGTTGATGAACGAACTATTTTTCATTTCATTCTTAGGTATTCAGGTTATGATATACCGTGGTTAATTTTTGTTTGGCATACGCTGTTTTCAATGGCACTGATCATCGCCTGGATTTGGATTGCACGATTATTTATTTCAAATAAAGCTTTGCAATTTGCAAGTATCGGATGTATCCTCATTATTGGATTTCATACCTCTGTGGGGTCAAATGAAATTTATTACAATCAATTTATTCCAAGTTTGCCCGCAAAAGCGATTTCATCATGGGCGATTTATTTTTGGCTTAAAAATAAATACGCATCATGGTCAGCGTTATTGATCCTTTCGAGTTTATTACAACCACTAGTCGGGTTACAGGTATTTATTCTGACCACTTTACCACAATTAATAGTTTATCTCCATAACCCGAGAAAAGAAAAATTGCCATTAGTGGCAATGCTTTTATTCCTGATTGTTATTTCTCCGTGGATATTGTTATTGGCATTCCATAACGGAGGCCGCAATGCGCCGTCAGTATTTATGGATATCATGGAGTTCAGATTATCGCACCATTTCTTTGCATCTTATTTTGGTTTTTTCAATTTGCTGATATTTTGCGTTCTCTCGATCTTTTGCATTTTTTTCTATAAAGGGAAATTAAAATGGTTTGCCCTCGTGGTCATTGCAGGTTGTTGTGTGTACGAAATTGGTGTAGAAATTTTCCGCATGCCTTTCTTCCTTTACACGCAATGGTGGAAAACAACAATATGGCTCGAAGCTTTTGGTATAATTGCAATTATTAGTTTTTTAGAATCAGGCTTTTTTATCAAAGAAAAATTAAAACGATTTGCTATAGTTGTTCCTGTTATAATTCTGTTTGCTGTTTGTATTTACAGGTTAACAGGACTTTTCGGAAATCTTCCCACTTACATGTCTCCATTAACCAGAAAGATGAAGGATGATGTTGATATTTCATTGCTAGCCAAAAAGCTGACTTCAGAGGGTGCTGTTTTTATTCTACCTCCTGATCTCACGGCTTTCAGGTGGTATTCGAAGAGAAGCACGTATGTTGATCATAAAGCATTGTTTCATCAGGAGGAGTTTTTAAATGAGTGGTATAAAAGGATCCAAACAGTTTATCTGTATAACCTCACTGAGAAAAGAAACGGTATCCCATTCGATAAAAAAGCCCTTCAGATTTTGAATAATCCCGATCCCGGAGTTATGAATAAATGGAAAACACTCGGCATCACTCATATTATTTCCCAAAATCCCTACCTGGAAGGGGTTGAATTGCTTGGCCAAAACGCCTCCTATTCCATTTACAAGTTGTAGGTACTGTCTTTTTTAAAATTTTCCAAAAAGGTAAAACCAAAGGGGAAATCAAGCACGTATATAGGCCTGAATGTAAGTAAGCATTCGATTCTATAACCGAGATCAAACCTTATACCGATGAATTCAAACTACCTACATCCCGTTAAAGGGAAAGCAGCCATAACGCTTATGTTTATGCTGCTTACTTCTCTATCACTATTGGCTTCAAGTCACCGCGAAGCACCTTTAATTTCCAATGATCCGTTAGCTGACAATACGGATCTATATGCTTTCAGGAGTCCGGACAATCCTGATATGATTACAATTATTGCCAATTATATCCCTGCGGAATTGCCGTATGGTGGCCCAAACTACTTTTCGTTTGGTCAAAATATACGTTATGAAATTCATATTGACAATAATATCAACACTGCCGGAGA
>DATLDA010000120.1:0-2631 GCA_035526135.1 Flavitalea sp. | reverse complement strand
CGTAGATGAGAAAATTGACGAAACCGCTGCCAAGGCCATTATAATTTTCCTTTAAGATATAATACAAAGGCCGTACCATGGGATACCTGGAGGTAGCTATATTATAAGGTACGGGTGCTACAAAGGTTCCTGTGCATCCGCGGCATTCTATTTTAACAATTTTAACTTTTTCAAGGAATGATAACTGGGTCGTATCCTCGGGATTTCCTATCCAACTGACTCCTACGAAACCCACGGCATCCGTATTTTTAGCGATATAATCAATTACACCCTGACTATTTTTTGCGCCCATTACCGTTTTGGCAAGTTCTTGTCCGCGGAGGAGTGAATCATTCACAAAACGCACGGTACTTGTAGCACTGCGCCCATCCATCAACACTTTGTACGGGAAGCCACTCGTTCCTTTTACCAGCGAACGGATATCTTCCATCGTCATCAGAGTGTCTTTTACCTTGTTGTTCACAATGATGGCAATGGCATCATATGCTATCGGGCCAAAAATCGCATTGAATTTCAAAGTATCTCTCAATATATCCTGTTCATCCCGGGAAAGTCCGCGGGTAACAATTACCATCCGGAAACTATCATTATTCAGATCGCGGAGACATTCTGCTTCCGGTTTATAATGAACGATGATATGAGCTTCCGGGTTTTGTGATTCAAATACCTGGATCTGAGAATCTATAACCGGCTTAAAAGATTCATCAACGCTGATATGGATGGTACCTTTTTTGGTGGTATCACCGCTATTTTTTGGAGTAGAACCACCGCAGCTAACTAATACAACTACAATAATCAGGCAGGCGAGGAGATGCACAACCAGTGTTCTTATCATGACTGCCTTACCCATTATTGAAAATAATTTTTCTTCAAGCCTCTGTAAATCCTGAAACCGCCATAAAGCATGCAAAGAGCACCAAATATATAATTGAATGGAATGGGTGGAAAATCGAGGGTGACATGAAAAAATTCTTTGAAAACAAAAAACCCACCCAAAACTGTATAGATGCAACCCATTCCAATATCCATAATAGAACGCCTTGTGGTATATGCAGATTTTTTTTTCTGTTCGAAATCGGTTGCCATCAGGCTATAAATTGCAGGGCGGGAAAGATAATAAAAAGACATGAGAATGAGAGAATTTCAGATTTTAGATTTGCGATTTCAGATTTGAATTCATGAGAGAAAGAATAAAATCACTATATTTTGAATTTATAATACTGAAATTTTAAACTGGCTTATTCTTCGATCTCGTGATTTATTCTCAATTTTTCTAAAATCAATTTTCTAAGCTTACAGATTAGATGCCTGCTTCGATAAAATCCATAACCATTTGAAGATTTTACACGTAATTCAAATCTGAAATCGCAAATCTAAAATCGCAAATTGCTTTGTTATCTTCGCCCGATGAAGATTCTTTTTGTATGCCTGGGTAACATATGCAGAAGCCCGCTTGCGGAAGGTGTACTAAAACATAAAGCCCGAAAAGCAGGTCTTGATTGGACCATAGAAAGTGCAGGAACGAATGGATATCATGTGGGAGAACCTCCTCATCATTTTTCTCAAAAAATTGCTTCACAAAACGGAATCGACATTTGTCAGCAGCGTGCCCGGCGTTTCAAAGCGTCAGATTTTGAGATGTACGATAAGATCTACGCAATGGCAGAAGATGTAATAGACGAAATGAAACACATTGCCGGAAGGAAATTCGATCCTTCCAAAGCAGAGCTGTTCATGAATGAATTGTACCCGGGCAGTAACATGGAAGTTCCCGATCCATGGTCAGGGCCTGAATCCGGATATCATGAAGTTTATAAGTTGATAGAAGAAGTTGCGGAAACAATTATTAAAAAGCAATCAGCTGTCAGCAATCAGCAATCTCACCCTGAATAAATCAAATCCTTTTCATTTTTGGTTATATGAATAGCATCAAAACACAATTGAAATTTACGCATTCAAAATATTGTGATGTATGCGACAGCTGACCGCCGACAGCTGACAGTTTTCATCACCCTTTTTCAAGCTCAATTATTCAATGAAACCAACACTTGTACAGGGAACGCGTGATTTCGGACCGGAAACAGTCCGGAAGAGGATGATGATTATAAATACCATTCGTAACGCTTTCGAATTATACGGCTTCCAACCACTTGAAACACCTGCCCTGGAAAACCTTGAAACGTTAGTAGGTAAATACGGTGATGAAGGAGACAAACTCATTTTCAAAGTGCTGAATAATGGTCTTGAAAGACCGGAAAAACATGAATCGGCGAGAAATGGATTTGAAGAAGTGCTGAAAGGAAAAAATGTAAAAGCAATTACCGAAAGGGCATTAAAATACGACCTGACAATTCCATTTGCGCGATACATTGCCATGAATCATGGTCAGCTTGTTTTCCCATTTAAAAGATATCAGTTTCAGCCGGTCTGGCGCGCAGACAAACCCCAGAAAGGACGTTACCGTGAATTTTATCAATGTGACGCCGACGTTGTCGGAAGTAAATCGCTCACGAACGAAGTCGAATTCTGCCTTTTGTATGGAACCGTTTTTAATGATCTCCACATCGAAGGATATCGCATTCATATCAATAACAGAAAAATACTGCGCGGATTGATGGAAGTAAATGGTGT
>DATLDA010000116.1:0-2421 GCA_035526135.1 Flavitalea sp. | reverse complement strand
TAATTTTTCGGTTTTGAATTATTTTTCTGTTGTTAATGTTTGCAGGTGTTGTTCCAGTTGCTGCCACTGCGATTTGATAGCAGCATTGGTTGATTTCGCTGCAAGTTTTTTGAGAATCTGTATTTTTTCAAAATCAACGATCCCTTCCCTCAATTTTTCTAAACGGATGCTGCTGTTACCTCCAGGGTAAACCATGAAACAATCGCCCGCCGGCCATAATTCATGGCGCGCATCTCTTTCCGGGTCTGCAGGCCACGCATCATAAGCCCACCGCAAAAAACCATCATAACCCATGGCTGCAGTGTACCAGCTGATCCACCTTCCCTCAACAGGTGGTGAAAAAACAAAAGTGTTTGGTTTGTCAGGATTGCAGCATACATAATAAGTTGAAGTCGCCCCTCTTGCTGCACGACTTTTTTGTTGTTCAAGGGTAGGTTCCTGCCCATAGAGAAAAGAATAATCGTCCAGCAATCCATCCAGTTCCTTATGCCAGTTTCCGGCATAAGTGATGCGCCATTGCTTTGAATGTGCTTTGATCACTTTGATGGCAGCGAGTGTATGCTCCATCTCATTTTCATTAATGCCGAGATATGTTTTCGAAAACCATCCTTTCGCTTCAAGATGTTTCTTCAGATCTGTGAGAAAAACATTCCAGAAATCTTTAAATTCTTTTGAATCAGGTGCCCACGACTCGTACTTATAATTTCCGGTTTTCTCGTCCATATAACGGAAACGGAACCCCCAGGGAACGGGTGTATAAATCGTAATGGCTTCATCAATTCCCAACCCGATACACATTTGCACATACTGATCAAAGATTTTGTAATCAAATTTCCAGCTGCCGTTTGCACGTTGGATCCATTCGATCATCGTGCCTTCTATCATATAAGAGTTGTCGGACCAGGGAGAGTGTACAGTATAGGTGGTTATGTATTTGCCACCGGCATCCGCGTACAATTTCATATGCTTCCTTAATAAGATCATATGATCTTCCGACCACGGCTCCAGGTGATTTCTCCACGCGACCACCCATGGATTCTGCCACAGGTCTAACCGGTGTTTCCAATCCTGAGGCTTTGGCAATACCTGGTTCTGAACATTTATTTTTAGTTGCAAAGCAGACTGCTGTTTGTCTGATTGTACATTGACAGTAGTTGTATAGCTCCCAGCTTCTGTCTTTGCAGGTATATCGATAGACAACCAGATTGGTCTTACAGTTTTTCCCGGCAGTTCAAATCGATCAAATTGCTCCAGTCTGTCGGGCATTAGAAAAGCACTGTCGTTTCCGGCCGAACCGCAGGTCAATCCAACTGCGTTGTATGGAAAATTGCTGACGACATAACGTATCAGATTTATGTGGATGTTTGAAACGCCAACTGATTTTCCTTTATCGCTTTTCAGATCCTTAATATTTATGCGAACCTGGTCTACTGTATCCGTTGACCACACGAGGATCATTGCATTCACTCGTTCACCTCTCCAGGCAGTTGTTTCCCATGACTGGCTTTCAGATTTTAAATTAGGAACATCAGCACGGAAGTAAAGTTGATCAGTCGGTGCAAAGGAAATATGCATGCCCGGTTTTTCCCGCTGCCAACGTGTTGCATCAGTTGAAACATCAAATGTATATTCTGTCTGATAGTGAATGGCAGGTCGTGGTATTGCGTTCGCATTAATTTGTCCATTGAAAGGTTGGGCCGACAATAGAAATGGAATAAAACAATACAGGCATGCAATCACAATTCTTTTCATAAAAATTCATTTATGTTGTTGTCTATTTTTTTGTTTCACTCAAAGACCCAAAGGAAGCAAAGACGCAAAGGAAGCAAAGATGCAAAGGAAGTTCTGAATGCTCAGCGTTTAATAAACACAGAGTTAAACAGGTTGGGACAGCTGATAGCTGACTGCTGACAGTCTATTGGCTTGTTTACTTACTTTTAATGAAATTCTGTGTCATGCGCCGCATACAAAATTCCTTGCTCTTTCTTTTATTAAGCATTTCCCTGGTCGCTCAAAAAACTGCATCCCTTCCCCGGAGTAACCCCGAAGCGGAGGGAATTTCATCTGCGGGTATTATTCAATTTTTAGATGCCGTCGGAACAAGCCCTCACGAACTCCATAGTTTCATGATCCTTCGCCATGGAAAAGTGGTTTCGGAAGGTTGGTGGAATCCGTACCGCCCGGATCTTAAACATACCATGTATTCGGTCAGTAAAAGTTTTACAGCCACCGCGGTGGGATTTGCTGTTGCTGAAAAAAAACTTACGGTCAATGATAAAGTCATATCATTTTTTCCTGATGATCTGCCCGATACGGTCAGTCAGTATCTTTCCCAACTTACTATCAAAGATCTACTCACGATGAGTGTAGGTCATGCAACGGATCCGTCGGGACGCGTAAACAGCCAGGATCATTGGGTGA
>DATLDA010000112.1:0-4961 GCA_035526135.1 Flavitalea sp. | reverse complement strand
TGTCTTTTGTACCAAATCCAGTTTGCTTACATATAAACTTCTTCCATGAGTGCCGAGGACAATTTCATTTTCCCTGGCCTGGATGGCGATATCATGGACCGGTATGGATTTAGGTAGTCCGGCATTCCACATCATGAACGTTTCCCCTCTGTCGAGTGATACGTATAGACCGCCATCTGTGCCGGCATAAAGAATGCTGTCACTTTTCGGATCTTCTTTGATTACATTGACCGGTTCAAAAGGAAGATCTTTTCCGAGCTGTTTCCAATTCAATCCGAAATCTTCGCTGACAAAGATATACGGAGCGAAATGATCATTGCGATATCCGTTCAATGTTGCATACACCCTTCCTTCACGGTATTGTGATGCCACTATCCGACTTACCCAAAAGCCCTGTGGCAATTTTTTGCTTACAAGTGACCAGGTATATCCACCATCTTTTGATATATGAATATTGCCATCATCGGTACCGGCATACAACAATCCAAAACGAAGCGGAGATTCATGAAGTGCGGTAATTGTACCAAAGGGAACATCTCCTGGTTTTTTCCCATTGGTAAGATCGCCACTTAATGCGACCATGGAATCCCCTTTGTTGAGGGACCGGTGGAATCGGTTACTGCCAAAATAAATCACATCGTTGTTATGGCTGCTTAGAAGAATTGGCGTTTGCCAGTTGAAACGTAAGGCGGCTTCCCCGATATCGTTTCTTGGCTTGATATTTTTGAATTCTTTTTTCTCCCTGTTTTGTCTGGAATAGGTCCCAAATTGAAAACCGGAATAGATCGTCTGGTTATCACGTGGGTCAACCTGTACCTGCATTCCATCACCACCACCGATTGATTTGTACCCGTATTCGCCGTTATCAATCCATCCTGCATCTTCCTTAAAAGTTGAAGGACCAAACCAGGTGCCATTATCCTGCAGTCCGCCATAAACGTTGTAAGGCTTTGCATCATCAACCGTGATCGCATAAAATTGTGCAACCGGAGGCATATTTGCTTTATACCAGGTACTTCCATCATCATACGTGATGTTTATTCCTCCGTCGTTACCGTTGATGTAATGATTGTCTTTCTTCGGATCAATCCATAATGCATGATGGTCAGGATGCACATTCCCTTTGTCAATTGTTTTAAAGGTCTTTCCTCCATCTGTAGAAAGCTGCGCATAGAATCCAAGTGTGTACACTTTATTTTCATTGTAAGGTGACACATAGATCTTTCCGAAATAATAACCGTAAGTATTATAATTCGGAATGTCTTTCGTATTTGTTTTCTGCCAGCTTTCTCCTCCGTTATCACTTCGATACACTTCGCAACCAATTATCGGAATATCGAATACAGACGGATTCGATTCAAAGAGATAGTCGTATAGTGCAGTCGATTTTATCTTACCGGTTCTTACTTGTTCCAGCATAGTAGCACCTGAATACTTCGACGGAAGCCGGTTCTGGCGTATGAAAGCATCCAGTTTTTTTTCATCCAGTTTAACGAATTCAACTACGGTTAAATCTTTCATATCGCGAAGCGTGTATCGCGCCGTATCAATTTTTCTTTTTGCTGTATCGGGTTTTTTGAAATTATTATCGAGAACGGCATAAACGATCTTTGGATTTTTTGGATAAACCGCTAAACCTATTCTTCCGACGCCATCCCCCGTCGGGAAACCACTGGAAGGTGTTGATAGCAGTCGCCAGGTTTCACCTCCGTCACTACTTTTATAAATACCACTTGTTTTTCCGCCTTCTTCGAAATTCCAAGCCGATCTGATCCGATACCATGCCGCAGCGAATAATTCTAAAGGATTCTCAGGATTGATGTCCAGATCAACAACTCCTGTATTATCATCGATGTACAAGGTCTGTTTCCAGGTCTTACCTCCATCAGTCGTTTTATAAACGCCTCTTTCCTTATTGGAAGAATATAAATGACCCAGCACTGCAATCCACGCGGTATTTGGAGAGGTCGGGTGTAACTGGATCTTACCAATATGATGAGACTCCGGTAAACCTAACCATTCCCACGATTTGCCGTCATTCGAACTTTTGTAAATTCCGGTTCCTGCATAAGAAGAACGACTGCTGTTCACCTCTCCTGTTCCGACCCATATCGTATGTGTTTTCCAGTCAACTGCGATGTCTCCAATTGTTATCACATCCGCACTATCAAATACAGGTAAAAACGATTGTCCGTTGTTGACCGTATGCCATAAGCCTCCGGTGGCATAGGCCGCGTAAAATTCTGTCGGGTCATCAGGATTCACATCCACATCCGTGATCCGGCCACTCATGATGGAAGGACCAATATTCCTGAATTTTGCTTCCTTCAAAAGTGACTTTTGTTCGAGCAATTGGCGGGTTGTAACCGATTTCATCCGATCGGCAGCCGAAGTAGGTTTTATCTGCGCGAATGTATAAAACCCGTTTACCAGCGTTAAAATCAACAGGAGCAGGCTTACTGACCGGTTTTTGTTCATGTGAGGTATTGTATTCTTTTTATGGTTTATCGCAAACTTCAGGAACCCACTTTTTTCTAGATCGTCTACTGCTGAGGGTCAGAGGTTTATAACCGGGAAACAATAGCATTTCTTTACCGTTTTATTGACAATCACGGGTCTGATCTGGCGTTATAATTGTAATTTAAAGTCACTTATCAAACTTACCAAAGATGCGTTGGATTTCTGTTTTGTTCGTTTTGTTTTCTTTGCCCGCCTTTTCACAATGGAAAGATTATAAACTGACTCCAAAGGGCGATACGATCAACAGAATTGATCAGCAAGGAAGAAAACAATGGGAATGGGTGATCCGGTACGAGACGGTTAGAGGTGAACCGGGTTTTGAAGAAGAAGGGGAATTCCGTAATGATCGGAAAGAAGGAGAATGGCGTCTTTTTACCCTGGGCGGTGATCTCGTAGGTATCGAGCATTACAAATGGGGTTTGAAAGATGGCAATTGCCAGTATTATAATATCCACGGTGAATTGAAATTGGAGCAAGGATGGAAAGCCTTAAACCCCGATAAAGTTTATGATACAATCATGGTAGAAGACATCGATAAACTGGATTCATACCAGCAGGTTATTGTGAAAAATGAAGGTGCGTCGATCAAACATGGCATGTGGAAATATTACAATACAGAGACCGGGGAGTTACTTCGTTCTGAGAAGTATGTGCTTGGAAAACTCGAAGGAGAACCGAATGCCGCTATAACGAGAACCACTGAAAAAAAGGCCATTCCCAAACCAAAGGAAGTACTGGATTTTGAAAAGAAAGCATCCGGTAAGAAGAAAATCAAATATAAGGATGGAAGCGTGGGGGGTTACTGAGAATGATTGAAATTATTTATCGCAGAAGGCGCAAAGAATTTATTTTTTGCGCCTTTTTTTATTTTCACCTATCGAAAAATAAAATTGCATGGCGGAAAGGAATGATATATATTTGATATCAAATTGATATCATAAACTTTTCTATATGCAAAAGATCATTAAGCCGATGTCAGGATTCGTTGCACTGTTCCTGGCATTAATTTTATTGGGCCTTGCTATCTTCCTTTTTATTTCAGGGACTGAAAAAGGTTCAGAAAACTTCGTTCCGTTTGCTATCGGTTCATTTATTATCAGCTTTTTTCTGATGAAAGGCATCATGGTGATCAGTCCGAACCACTCCCGCGTAGTTACATTTTTCGGGAAATATGTTGGTAGCATCAAAGAGAATGGATTGCTTTTTGTCAACCCGTTTTATAAAACCAATAATATTTCTCTCCGCTCGGAAAACCTGGAAAGTGCGCGTTTGAAAGTGAATGACAAGATGGGCAATCCGATTGAGATCGCAGCGGTAATCGTCTGGCAGGTGAGTGATACCTACAAGGCTGCTTTCGAAGTGGCAGATTATGTACATTATGTAAAAGTGCAGAGCGAAGCAGCTGTTCGTCATCTGGCAACCAGTTGTCCATACGATCACATGGAGGATGAAAAAGCGTCTATAACGCTTCGCGATGGGGGTGATACCGTGAACCGGATGCTGGAAGAA
Organism: Flavitalea sp.; assembly: GCA_035526135.1. GTDB lineage: Bacteria > Bacteroidota > Bacteroidia > Chitinophagales > Chitinophagaceae > Flavitalea. Next base: position 932 of record DATLDA010000112.1, on the reverse strand, counting down.
GAATTACTTGAGCGTCTCGCACCGGCTGGTATTATTATTAAAGAAGCGCGGATCAGTCACCTTGCCTATGCACCTGAAATCGCCGGCGCCATGTTACAAAGGCAGCAGGCAACAGCCATTGTAGCGGCCAGATCCAAGATCGTTGAAGGAGCTGTCGGGATGGTGGAAATGGCTCTTGAAATGCTTTCAAAAAAAGATATCGTTCATCTGGATGAAGAAAGGAAAGCGGCCATGGTCAGCAATCTGATGGTAGTTCTCTGTGGCGAACGTGGTGCACAGCCGATCCTGAATACCGGCACCCTGTATCAATAAAACTATAAAAAATCCGATGGCTAAGAAAAGCTTTGTTTTACGCATAGAAGAAGACGTATACAAAGCCCTTGAAAAATGGGCCGCGGATGAATTTCGAAGCGTAAATGGCCAAATAGAGTGGCTGGTGGAGAAGGCTTTGAAAGATAATGGTCGAAAAAAACCTGATTCAAAGACTAAGAAATAATAATTTATTTCAGGCAGCAAATAAATACAAAAGACGCATAGAGAATTTCCCTTTGCGCCTTTTGTATTTTCCTTTGTTTGATTGAGCGAAACTTTTTGAGATAGGGACAAAAAAAGAAAGCATCAAGTTTATTTAATTTACCAACCGAAGTTGATAGACTTACTAACCCAATGCTTTCAGACGATCCTCACGCAACACCTTTGACAGTGTTTTGTGAATTTCTAAACTTCACATTCAACCGGTTAAGGTTTCCTGTGATTTCTAAAATGAAGATACAGTACCCGACTATCCATTTCCAAATTTTGATATTCACGAGTTGTGCACCAGGTTATCCACAAGGGAAATTAAAAATGCAAAATTAAAAATGCAAAAAAAAGGCCCCTGTAATCAGAGGCCTTTGTTAATTTTTCATTTTAAATTTTTAATTTAAAACGCT
>DATLDA010000101.1:0-5482 GCA_035526135.1 Flavitalea sp. | reverse complement strand
CTGGTCGTTCAAAAGATTAAATAGTTTAAAAAAATGTCAGTTGATCTTAAAATATTAATTCTCGAAGATAATCCGATAGATGCTGACCTTATACAACGTCACCTAAAAAAATCGGAGTTGTTGTTTACTTCTCAGATCGTTCAGACCCGCGAAAAATATGAAGATGCTCTTGACAATTTCAATCCTGATATAATCTTATCTGATTATTCACTTCCGGGATTTGATGCCGTTACAGCCTTTGACATCAAACAAAAAAAAGTTCCGGATGTTCCGTTTATCATTGTTTCGGGAATTATCGGAGAAGAAAATGCAGTTGAACTTATTAAGACGGGCATTACAGACTATGCACCAAAGAATCGATTAGTCAGTCTGGAACGAAAAATCAACAGAGCGTTAAATGACAAGAAAGAAAGAAACGAAAAAAAAATTATTGCTGAAAAACTGGCAATACAAACAGAAGAATTGATTCGTGCAAATAAACAGTTACATTCTCAATATGAAGAAAAAGAAAAATTAGCAGCTGAACTGATCATTATCAATAAAGAACTGCGCTCCTTTTCCTATATTTCCAGCCACGATCTGCAGGAGCCATTACGAAAAATACAAAACTTTACCAACCTCTTGCTAAAGGAGGATTATCAAAGTTTGTCGGACAAGGGCAAACACAATTTGAAGAGAATGGGTCTCGCAGCCGAAAAGATGCGTCATCTGATAGATGATCTGCTTGCATTATCTCAGGTTAGTACAACAAAATTGGAGTTTGAGCAGACCGACCTGAATGTTGTGATGGAGGAAGTAAAAACAGAACTTGCAGATGTTATTCAGAAAAAACATGCAATCATTGAAAGCTCCCGGTTACCCACTGCAATGATCATTAAATTTCAATTTCGCCAAATGATGATCAATCTGATTGATAATGCAATAAAATTTGCAAAACCAGGCATACCCCCTATTATTAAAATCAGCAGCAGCATTATAAATAGCAGCGATATACCCGATCAGCAGTTATTGCCTCGTAAAAAATATCACTTTATTAGTGTCTGTGACAATGGTATTGGTTTTGAACCTCATTTTAGCGAACGTATTTTCGAAGTGTTTCAAAAATTCCATAATAACGATTCCTATGAGGGCACCGGAATGGGCCTTGCTGTTGTAAAAAAAATTGTAGAAAATCACAATGGCATCATCACCGCCACCAGCGAATTAAACAATGGTACTCACTTTGATATTTATATTCCGGTCATGAAAAATGAATCGGAATGAGGGCCATACCTGCTCGCATAACTCAGACGTAAATGCCGGTTAGCTTAACAACACGCTTTTTTCTTTTACCAGTTTTTGAAGGGTTTGCATCGACCTCCTGAAAATACTTTCCATTTTTTTCCTCCTGCTCCATTTAAAACGAACGGAATCAATAAAATTTTTTCCAATGTAATATTCCATGGTAAACCGGGTGGAAGAATCGTCAATTTTTTCCAGGAGATAATGCGTGACGTTCTGGTCCCTTTCATCTGTTTCACAAAATTCAATCCTGTCATCCTGATAACTATAGCTGCTGGAATACATGATCGTTTCACCGCTCTCGAGGAAACAGCGGCAACGCATTCCAACACGCGGGAGAAAATGACTTACTTCTTCTATTCTTTTTACTCCTGCCATCCAGCGACTGCGGAAATTAAAATCTCCTGTAGCATGAAATAATGGGATGATGCCCGTTTCAAAGTCCTCGGAAACACGAATCATTTTTGTTTTATCTGACAATTGAGGCTGAACTGAAAATTGTGTTTTGATTCCGGTTTTCAATTCACTCAATAATGTATAATGAAAAGGAATTTCCCCGGCTTCCAGCGTGCGGCTGCTATTTGTCCAATTCATCCAACTGGTAAAATCAACCAACGATTCGCCGCGCAATAAACTTTTTGTTACGAGCCAATATTCATGCTGTTCGATATCATTTTTCAGCAGCTGGTGCGCCACGATCAGGTCTTTTCCTATCAGTTTATTGAAATTCTTTATGGTGTAGCCGGTGAATTCTCCATAGTGGGTAATGACTTTCAGCGTAAGTGCAATCGCTGAATTACACGCGGCGCAATAACAGTAACGGGTATTATCATAGATCTTGAGGGCACTATGGAATTCGCAGAACATCCTTTCCACCTGCCTGTACAATTGCTCAAGCGAAGGAGGTGCTCCAAATTTATAAAACAGGATGGCATCACCTTCGATCTCCGAAATCTCCAATCCAATCTGATTGGCATTTATTAAAAGCTCTAGTAATTCCTTTATGATCAGGCGGCTGTGATCAATTTCTGTTGCATTAACAAAGCGTGTAAAGCCACTTATGTCAGGAATGAAAAGCAGCCCTTGATTTTCCAATTTTTAAATTAAAATTACTGAAATAGCCGGCTATTGACCATTGTTGTATTTTTAAACTCAATGAGGCTGAGTTGTTTCTTATTCGACGATGTTTGAAGAGTAAACTTTTTGGCCTGCGACATTGTTTAGTCGTTATAAATAATTACATGGAGAATCGGATACTCGGATTGCACCACATTACGGCCATTGCGGGAAATGCACAAAAGAATTATAATTTTTATACGAAGGTGCTCGGCCTGCGTCTGGTAAAAAAAACAGTGAATTTTGATGATCCGGGTACTTATCATTTTTATTTTGGTGATGAAGTGGGAACTCCTGGTACCATCCTGACATTTTTTCCCTGGGAAGGAATACGAAAGGGAATTTCCGGAACAGGCATGGCTACCGAGATCGGTTATGCAATACCGGAAGGAAGCTTTTCCTTTTGGCAAAAAAAGCTCGCGGCTGCGGGAGTCCGAACGCAGTCGGTCTCTCATTTTGACGCCGCCCATCTTTTATTTCAGGATCCGGATGGACTTTTTCTTTCTCTTTCCGAAAATGGTTCTTCTGATGGCCGTGCAGGTTGGACGGCTGATCCGGAATTTAAAGATCATGCATTGAAAGGCTTTCAACAGGTAACGCTCACATTGAAAAGCACTCAGCCTACTGCGGAAATACTGACAAATCTGTTCGGCTATGAATTAAAAGAAAAAGCGGGTAACCGTACCCGGTATGAAACGAGCTCCATTGGTACTGCAAATATTGTTGACCTGGTAGAATTGCCTACCGAACGTCCGGGTCATGTTGCGGGTGGCTCAACGCATCACGTTGCATTCCGTGTCAGGGATGAATCTACCCTCATGCATTTACGCACGAAAGTGGAAGACATGGGTCTGAGTATCACGCCAAAAATCGATAGGAACTATTTTTTCTCTCTGTATTTCCGCGAACCTGGTGGTGTACTCTTTGAAATAGCAACCGATAATCCGGGATTTGCGGTAGATGAAGCCGTCGATCAGTTGGGCAGTCACCTGAAATTACCGGCTCAGTACGAAGAGAGCCGTTCTGAAATTGAAAAGGTATTACCGCAGATCATTTAAAGATGTTTCAATTTTCAAGATGCATAAAAGAAAAGTAATAAGAGCAGGCACTGTTACCGATAATACAGATAAGGTCCTGATCCTGCTGCATGGCCGTGGAGGTAGCCCGGAAGATATCCTTTCTCTTACCCAATACCTGCACGTTCCCGGATTTGCTTTTCTTGCCCCGGAAGCCACCAATCATGCCTGGTATCCTTATTCTTTTCTCGCACCCGTAAAACAAAATGAACCGTGGTTGTCTTCTGCCCTCGAATGGCTTGAAGAAATCACATCGGAACTCATTCAAAAAAAATTTAAGGCTTCAAATATTTATTTCGCCGGTTTTTCGCAAGGTGCCTGTCTCACACTTGAATTTGTAGCTCGTCACGCAAACACCTTTGGCGGCATTGCTGCATTTACAGGTGGGTTGATCGGAGAGACAATCGATCCTTCTCAATACAAAGGCGATTTTGGCGGGTGCCCCATATTTATCGGCACCAGTGATCCCGATCCGCATATACCTGTGGAAAGAGTTCATGCAACGGTGAAGCAATTAAAGCATCAGCATGCAACCGTTACCGAAAGGATCTATAAAAATATGGGGCATACCATTACTCAGGAAGAAATCGACCTGGCAAATAAAATCGTTTTTGGTAAGGTGTCAACTTTCACTTCATAATGTACGACATGTCTCAATCTATCACTTACCGGTTTCTGATTTATCTGCTTGCCGGCTCCATTTTGGTTCCACAATTCTTTTCGTCCTGTTCAACACGCAATGCACAACAAAAGTCACTATCCGCGCAACTTGCTTTTGAAGCGCAAACAATTGACAGTGCTATCAGTATCGGGTACGGGATTACCACCGGTGATGTAGATGGAGATGGAAGGCAGGACATTCTGCTGGCAGATAAAAAACAAATTGTCTGGTATCGGAACAGTGACTGGAAAAAATTTCTGATCGCGGAAAACCTGACGGAATCAGATAATGTGTGTATTGCCGCGCGTGATATTAACGGAGATGGAAAAGTTGAAGTCGCCGTGGGAGCGCAGTGGAATCCGGGTGAAACAACAGATACGGTTGCCTCCGGTGCCGTATTTTATCTCGAAAGAACCAATGATCCCACTGTGCAATGGAGACCGATAAAACTTTCACATGAACCGACCGTGCATCGCATGAAATGGATTCAATCTTCACCGGGAAATTTTCAGTTGGTTGTTGTTCCACTTCATGGCCGCGGTAATAAAGGCGGAGAAGGCAACGGTGTAAAAGTTTACGCTTATCAATATACGCCCGCCAATACATCACAATGGCCAATCACCTTACTGGATAGTAGTATGCACCTGACACATAATTTTGAGATCATTGAAACGGGAAGTGTATCCACCACTGGATTTTACCTGGGAGGAAAGGAAGGCGTTCGGTTTGTACCAATGGATACAAGGCGAAGCGGTGGTAAATTATCCATGTATAATCCGACAGGTGAAATAAGGACGGGGCATCTGGGAACCGAAACATTTTTCTCAACCATTGAACCTATGCATGGTAACCAATTGGTGGTATATGAAAAGGGTTCATCTGCAAACAAACTTATACTCGATGATGAGTTAAAGGAAGGACATGCACTTGCGACGGGCGATTTTTTGGGAACAGGATCCGATATGGTGGTTGCCGGCTGGCGGACCCCAAACGCTCAGGGAAAAGTCGGGATAAAAATTTACTGGAAATCGAATGCTGATCAGCAATGGAAGTCACAATGGATCGACGAAAACGGAATGGCTTGTGAAGACTTGTTGATAAAAGATCTGAATGGTGATGGCAAGCCCGATATCATAGCATCAGGCCGAAGTACGAAGAATGTAAAGATTTATTGGAATAGAGCAAGGTAATTTTAGATTTTAGATTTGCGATTTCAGATTGTTTTCAAAAAACGAACACATAGACCCATAGAAACATAGGGACACATAGAAACGTTATCCTTTGCGTCTTTGCTACCTTTGCCTCTTTGCGTGAAACAAATCTAAAATCGCAAATCTAAAATCTAAAA
>DATLDA010000099.1:0-5949 GCA_035526135.1 Flavitalea sp. | reverse complement strand
GCTCTGTTGCTTTATTGTAGCCAGTTCATCTTCATTAACAACTGCCTTTCCTTCTTCCAGGTACTCCTTCAGGAACTGGCGGATCGTAGGGGTCACGTCATTCCACTCCGTATCATATGTCTTGGTAAGGGTCACAAAATTCGACGCAATGAATACCGCTTTTATAAAAGGGAAACCAAATAATTCAGTGGCAAGAGGAGACGGTTTGGCGCTTTCCACATCCGGCACATCAAGGCTCTTCCCGGGATAGAGCAGCTTGTTAGCGACAAACTTCAACGTTTCCGGGTTGGGTGTCATTTCTGTATATATACTGATAACCGGGTTTCCAGTTTTGATCATGAGCGTTTGATTTGACTGTAAAAATAACAAAAGCGATCCCTAATTGTTTGTGTTTTTGGGAAAAGGTGACCGCTTAATGATCGCAATCATCAGCATGTGCGTGGTTATGAATCCGACAGGAACGATAATTTAACAAATGGCCTCCTACTATAAGAATTACCGCAAATGGCAGGATCCAAAGCTGGTATTGATGCCACACCTGTTTGGCAAACAATAGAATAATTCCTGCTGAAAAGATTAATATTGGAATTACTGAATGGTGATGTTTCTTATAGCCATGCCACAACGCATTGATGCCAATAATAAGAGAAAGTACGATCATCGCGATTTCAAAAACGTTATTGTCAATAACTTCCATGCCGAACAATGGCAAAGAAGTAAGCAATAGAGGTAGAATCGCACAATGGATTGCGCAAGCCATCGAAGCGGCAATGCCTAACATATCCCAGTTGAACCGCGGATTCATCACGCAAAGATAAGGGCTGGGAAGGCATAAATGCAACAAAGTTGCATTTATGATTGTTAATGTATTTGCCCAATGAAAGCCGGGGAATGGAGGTTTACCTTTGGATGTTAAATACGGAGATGATGAGCAAAAAAGCATGGTTTTATGTACTTTTTTTTACCGGACTCAGCATTGCTTTTTATGTTGTGTTGACACAGATTATTCCGGGATATGGCGAAGTAAGGTTGCCGGTACTTAATTATGTAAAGCCGTTTTCTTTTATTAACCAGGATGGTAAGACGATGACCGAAAGAGATACGGAAGGGAAAGTGTATGTGGCTGAATACTTTTTTACGACCTGCCAGGGTATTTGTCCAAATCTGAATAGAAACCTCAAAACAGTTTTTGATAAATACAGAGCAGAACCGGCATTTGCCATTTTATCCCATACTTCCGATCCGGTGAATGACGATGCAGAGCGTCTGCGTAAATATGCTGACTCTCTCCATGTAAATCATGCGAACTGGTGGTTCCTGACCGGCGAAAAAGACAACCTTTACAATGCTGCGCGAGTAAGTTACCTGCTGGACGATCCTAAAAACAATCTAACAAACATCGAAGAGCAATTCCTTCATACGCAATATTTTGCCCTCGTTGATAAAAGCGGCAGAGTACGAAAAATATACGATGGGTTAAAAAAAGATGAAATCGCAGAACTTTCAAAGGATATTGAAACCTTGCTTAGGGAGTTGCCGAATCATAAAAGATTTGTAAACAATGTTTTCTCCAATTAATGCAATTTAAAACAGACATATGAATTCCCGGACATTGTTTCCGTCAACAGAATCAAAAATTGATCAGTTGCTTCGGAATAACCAGTTAAGTATTACGGGAAGCCGGAAAAAGATATTAGAACTTTTTCTGACAAATAATGGCGCGCTTGCCCATGCCGACATCGAAAAAAAAGCCGGCGAAAAAATCGATCGTGTAACGGTGTACCGCACACTTCAATCTTTTCTGGAAAAAGGAATTATACATACCATTCCCACCCCTGACAACTCAGTGCGTTATGCGCTTTGCAAAGAAGCTTGCGGGAAGGGTCATCATCACGATAATCATGTACACTTCGTATGCACTCTCTGTGGAAATACAACATGTCTTGATGATGTGCTGATTCCGGAAGTGAAACTTCCGACAGGGTTTAAGCCTTCGGAGGCACAGATGGTGGTAAGTGGGATGTGTGGATCTTGCCGGTAAATAAATAGGGTCGCCGAATGAGCGCCAGTAAAATTACCATGCAAAAGTACGAGCCAATATTTCCAATCATTACATAGGTTTTGCCGTAGTTATACGGATGGTTCTACCGGCTTCAAAACATTTTCGCGTCGTTATAAAAATACCCGCTTTGTTGTATCTGTTGTACCACAACAAAATATATCTTTGGCATCTCAACAATTTAAACCACTGTAATCATTATAGTATAAAATTGCTACTAATCAGAGCCTTAACCAAAAGTCCCGGTGTTTCCACATCGGGGCTTTCTTTTTTATAGAAGAATAATTTTTAAAAGCAATTTTTTATCAGAAAGATAAATGATCTTTTCAAAGATGATCGACAGTTCACAACTCTTCCAAGGCGTCCATTTCTTCTTTGACAAAAAGCATTAGCTTCTGAATATACTCTGAAGAAAAATTAAATTCAATGCCAGCTGCCTGATATAATTCAGGTAATGTTTTCATTCCTCCGAAGCTCAATGCTGTGATATAATTTTTCAGGGCGGCCTCTTTATTTTTTTTGAAATGCATCCAAAGGCCGATTGCACCCAGTTGGGCAATACCATATTCAATATAATAAAACGGAACTTCAAATAAATGCAATTGTCGCTGCCATGCCTGGGCCCGATATTCTTCAAGACCACTGAAATCAATAACAGGTGACGAAAATTCCTGAAGAATTTCCATCCATTTGATTTGCCGTTCTTCTGTTGTCTGTTGTGGATTGGTATATATCCAGTGTTGGAAACGATCGATCGTTGCAATCCACGGGAAAATTGTTATAACTCTTTCGAGTTGATGTTCTTTGGCTCTTTTCAAATCTTTTTTATCAGGAAAAAATACATTCCATTTATCCATGCTGAAAAGTTCCATGGCCATACTTGCCACTTCTGCAATCTCCATTGGATATTCTTTGAAAGAACTTAACGGCAATGGATGTGAGAGAAACGAATGGACTGCATGTCCTCCCTCGTGCACCATCGTAGTTACATCGCTCATCTGGCCGGCAGCATTCATGAAAATGAATGGAGCTCCGGATTCGGCGAGCGGGCAATTATATCCGCCCGGAGCTTTTCCTTTTCTGCTTTCGAGGTCAAGCCTTTTCATTTCATTCATCCGGCTCAGGCAGTGGGCAAAAAAAGGATTCAGTTCATTAAAACAGCGGATCGTTTTTTCCAGCAATTCTTCCGCCGTTTTGAAAGGCGTGAGCGGTTCGATCCCTGCTGGTTCTGCTTCAAGATCCCATGGACGTAGGGTATCAACATCGAGTTTCTCCTTCTTTTTTGTATAGATTTTAGAAACAAGCGGAAGGATATGTTCACGTACTGCTTCGTGAAAGCGAAAGCAGTCTTCTGCCGTATAGTCAAATCTGCCTAGTTCACGAAAACGATAATCCCGGTAATTATTAAAACCCGCATTTATTGCAATTTCCTGCCGTTTCGAAACAAGTTGATCAAAAAGTTGGTTAAGAGTAATTTTATCCTGGAGTCTTCTTTCATTTATTTTCCGATACACTTCCTCGCGCAACTTGCGATCATGATTTTCTAAGAATTTCGCAGCTTGTTGAAGTGTGTATTCACGTCCTGCAATTTCTACAGTCATTTTTCCGGAGATGACACCGTATTGCTGCTGAAGTACACTTAATGCGGCCTGTAGCGGAACATTTGCTTCCCTGAACAATTCAATGCTCTTCCTCACATTACGGAGGTAGGTAAAGTAAGTATCCTTATGAAGTTCTTTTGTAAACGGTGATTCAACAAACTTTCTGTTCAAACTATCTGCATAGGGTTGTATATGTGGTTGAATGTGGAGGCAAAAAAAAGTAAATGCTTCTTCCAGCGCTTTGTTTTCCGTATCGCATGTCATACGGATTTGCCTCCAGCATGCATCTTCACTGATCACAGCCTCCAATTCGCTGGAATCCCGCAGCCATTTTTCAAGCATTGGTTTAGAATCAAGCGGACGTTCGAGCAATTCTTTGAAATAAGGCTCCAGTTTATCCCACGTGGTAACTGAGAAATCTTCCGGTAAAAACGATCTGGGCACTTTTTTAATATCTGCCGAAAGCTTGTCTAAAGGAGTAACATTCAATGTAGGAGTCTGTTCCATATGGGAATAAATAAAAACGGTTTTTCACACCTGTAAAGATAACACAGGATAAAAAAACCGTTGAAGAATAAAAGTCTATTTCTTTTTTGCTGATTTCTTAACAGCTTTTTTTGCTGCCTTCTTTTTTGGGGTTTCTTCTTTTACAGCAGTTTTCGAATCAGCCTTTTTACTTTTTGTCTCTTTTTGTTTTTTCGGTGCGACAGTTGTAATTACTTCTGCTTTCACTTCTTCTTCCTCGGGTTGATCTTGTTCTTCTGTTTCTGGTGTAATCGCCCGCTCAGATAATTTTAGCTCCACATCATTTGCCTTCAAACCTTCATACCATTTCACCATTTTTTTCAGATCACTCGTATATACTCTTTCAAAATCAATGTCTGGATAAACCTGGTCAAAATATTTACGCAATGCATTGTTGTCTTTTGCATCAGGAAGCTGGTTTCCTTTTTCATTCATTGTTTTAAAAATCTCGATCAGGTTCACATTCTCTCTCACAGTATATACTTCAATGCTTTCAAGATGTGAAAAATTGTGTACACGGGACGAAACAAATTTTGTTGTTTTGTCATCCAATGAACGGACAATTGCGCCGTCGTTCTTGCTGGTCACCAGTTCATATAAACCAGGCATTCCTGTTATCGCAATGATTTTACCATATTCCATATTCGTTCTTGTCTTTTTTATAAAGGACGTGCAAGATAATTGAAAATAGACATTGACACAGAGTGGACTTGATTAAAGTTAGCCGTGTAATCACTATAAATTGGTATGAACGTATTGAGATTTCAAAAATACGAATGCGGCGTATCTTTCAGGCCCGTCTTAAATGCAGTGTATTGAATGAATTGATCTTAATTGAACAGCTTAAACAAGGCGATGAATCAGCCTTTCGATCAATTGTAGCCACATGGCAGGACATGGTCTATAACACTGCTATTGGTATTGTTCAGCATCCCTCTGATGCGGAAGATGTGGCGCAGGAGGTGTTCCTTCAGGTATTCGAGTCCATTCATTCTTTCAAAGGCGAATCCAAATTTTCCACATGGCTTTACCGGATCACCATCACAAAGGCAATGGACCAAATCAGGCGAAAAAAGCGAAAGAAACGTTTTGCATTTATCCAAAGCCTTTTTGGAAACGACAATGAATTAATACACGATCCACCCGATTTTTTTCATCCGGGGGTGCGTTTTGAAAATAAGGAAAAGGCCGCTATCTTGTTTAAAGCGATCGGAGGACTACCTGAAAATCAAAAGACTGCATTCACTTTACACAAGTTGGAAGGGTTGAGCTACCAGGAGGTTAGTGAGATCATGAATATGTCTCTGTCTTCGGTGGAATCCCTTATGCACCGGGCAAAAAGCAATCTTAAGAAATCACTGGAAAAATATTTCAGAGAGCAATTATAGGCACAAGTTCACTCGTGTTTTCACGTCTAATATTCGTGTTTATGGAACAGAAAAGTCAAATTAATGAATTGGCAGAGGCGGCACTGAATAGTCTGGACGGACTTCGTAAGGCAAGCCCTGGCCCATACTTTTTTACAAGGCTCGAAACCAGGATGAACAGGCAAAAACGTTCAGCATGGGATTTCTTGGTTACTACCTTATCCCGGCCTGCAATTTCACTTACTTTGGTGATCCTCATTATCAGTGTAAATACAATTGCTGTCTTGCGCGATAATGATGCTGTGGCGAACAACGAACAATCTGAACCACTCGTCTCCGATGAATATAATCTGAATTCAACAAGTTACCTGGATTACGTAACACAGGAGCCCTAAAT
>DATLDA010000065.1:0-4456 GCA_035526135.1 Flavitalea sp. | reverse complement strand
CTATAAAAGATCCGGATCAATGGACAACGGGTGACGAACAAATGACCGGTGCACAGAGATCTTACCTGAAAACTTTATCCGATGAAGCCGGTGAACCCTTCAATGAAGAATTGACAAAAGCAGAAGCTTCGAAACGAATTGATGAATTGCAACAAAAAACCGGCCGCGGAAAAAAATAGCCAATAAAATTAAGCACGAACTTTCATTACGGAATCAATCATGACCCGACTATCCATCCGAAACATCGGGCATTTATTCGTGGAAGCGTACCGGGGTCTGATTGCAAATGATCCATTGCGGCTCGCTGGTGCAACCGCATTTTTTACCCTGTTTGCCCTTCCACCGATCCTTATTATACTCATACAGGTTCTTGGCTTGCTTTTCGATCCGGAAATTATCCGTGTCCAATTGTTTCATACACTGTCAGCCATTCTTGCAACAGAAACAGTTGAAAACATCATTTCCATTTTGAAAAGTATGCGCAACCTTACAAAGAACTGGATGCTCACTGGTGTTGGATTTATTTTTTTATTATTCGTGGCCACTACCTTGTTTAAAGTCATCCGCACTTCTGTCAATGAGCTGTGGCGGGTCCGGATCGCTGTGAAACGGAATATGATGGGCGGAATTCAAAATCGTTTCCGCGCTATTGTAATTATATTACTCGCAGGGCTTTTATTTATTGGCGCCTTGTTGGCAGAGGCCATTCAGGCATTGCTGGGAAAATACATTCGTGTGATTTCGCCGGACCTTGCCTTTTACTTCAACGGCCTATTCACTTATCTGCTTTCTATTTTTATAGTGACGGTGTGGTTTGCCGTTCTGTTTCATCACCTACCAGATGGGAGGCCCACCTGGCGGATAGCACTTGCCGGCGGACTGGTAACGAGTATTCTTTTCAATCTCGGAAAGCTTGCTCTTCGATGGCTACTTACATTCGGCAATATTCAAACGATCTATGGCGCATCGGGATCTATTGTTCTGTTATTGCTGTTTGTATTCTATTCTTCCCTGATATTTTATTATGGCGCTGCATTTACGAAATGCCTGGCCATCGCCAGAGGCAAACCAATTCTTCCTCATTCGTATGCGGTGAGCTATGAAATTTCCACACCTGACGCAAAGATTAATCATTGATCCGGAACACGACCAAACAAAATTGCACAATCATTCACATTAATTCTTATTATTAGTTCATTGGGTCAATAAATGTTGCAACGTGCAGAACGTCGTCAGCTAAAACGGTAGATCGTCTGGATCAACCCATTCTCATAAATATGATGATGTTTCAGTGTAAGTTGTTTCCGTGACCGAAGATTATGAAACAAAGGTTTGCCACCCCCAAGTAATACCGGATGAATGCTTAACCACAATTCGTCTACCAGATTAGCATTGATCATGGAACTTGTTAATTCACTGCCACCGAATAACCAGATATCCTTTGCTTCCCTGTTCTTTATCTCGCGTACTTTTGAAATGATATCACCACTCATTAAATGATAGCCTTCCGGAATCACTTTTAATGAATTCGAAAATATGTATTTGTCAAAATGCGCAAAGGGGTCTTTTCTCTTTTTCCCTTTGTTTGCATTTTCGGCCATCTCGAAAGTTTTACGGCCAACAAAGATTGCATCAATTTTTTTGAAAAAATCGCTCAAACCATAATCACGGTCGGTGAAACACCAGTCATATTCTCCGTTCGGTCCTTCGATGTAACCGTCCAGGCTAACCGCAACTCCCAGGATTACAGAACGCATATGTAATATTTAAATACCTGATACATTCGTAGATATCAGTCTATCGCAACATCGGGAAGATTGCTTTGATCATCTCTTCATCAGGCTGACGACCGTATTCACAGATTTCGAAAGCTTCTGCATACTGGGCACCGGCTGCCTTTTCAGCGCCATACCATTTCTCCATCGATTTCCTTACTTCTGGTGTAATACGACCTCCACGCGTGGACGCAAGCCACGTCAATCTTTCTTTCTGTCCTGCGGGCACATCTTTCAGGTATCCGCCGATCCATGGCAACCACTCATACATTTGAGAAACATGCGCATCAAGAGCAAATATCTTTTGTTGAAACACATTGCTAATATCGATGGCAACATCAGGACGGAATGGATTTGGTTTTTGAAAATTATCCTGGAAATAAAAGAAAACAGGATTTTTTTTCAGGGCGGGAACATCGGGAGCAATATTAGGGACAGCAACCATGTATGCTGCATCCTGAACAAGTATGCCTGTATATCTGTGATCCGGATGATAATCATTTGGCCGGGGAGCCAATACCACATCAGCATTCCATTCGCGGATTTTGCGTATCACCTGCAGACGAACCGCCAGGTCGGGCATCAATAATCCATCATGATTATTCAATACGTCATATTCAACACCAAATCTTTTTCCGGCTTCTTTTGCTTCCGCTAACCTTCTTTTTGCCAGTGAAGGTCCTTTATCCTTTTGATGGCCGGCATCTCCATTCGTAACTGAAACAAACTTCACTTTATGACCCATCGAAGCTAAAAGAATCGCGGTTCCTCCCGCTTTTTGATCACAATCATCGGGATGGGCACCGATTACAATGATACGCAGGGGAGCAGATTGTTGGGAGTATAGTGCTGTTGATAAGGCGCTAAAAAAGAGAATAAATACAATTGGAAAAATCGTTGCACGTGGCATAAGCAATTATTTATACAGTTTCAAGATTTCAAAAAGATAAGAAATTGTACTGATTTTTCGCGGATGGAGAAAAAGTGGTTGACGCGTTCCCTGATTATAATACATGCTCCTGATGGGGAACTGGAATTTCAACCCGTTCAAATCCTTTTCTTTCAAGGCGGGCTACAAATTTTTTCTGGACTTCATATTCACCATGAACGAGGAATACCTTTTTTACTTTTTCCGGGTCCTGGCAGGAAATGAATTGGCAAAGATCATCCATATCACCATGCGCGCTCATGCTTCTCAAGGCTCCTATTTCCGCAACAACATTGCAGGGATCTCCCATCAATTCTATTTCCTTTACCCCCTGTAACAATTGTCCCCCCAGTGATTCCTCACCACAATATCCAACCATCAAAATTGTATGATTGTTTTCGCCGATGCAGCTGAAAATATGATGACGAACACGTCCGGCATCAGCGGTACCACTTGCAGAAATGATGACACAGGGTTCATTATATTGCACAAGTTGTTTGCTGTCTTCAACTGATTCAACGTATTTCAGTTTGCTGAAGGCAAAGGGATCTTCATCTATCTTCAGGACTGATTGTAACCGGTCGTTGAAAAGCTCAGAATATTTCTTTATCACACCGGTGGCTTTTAAACTTAGCGGGCTATCAACAAAATAATTGATCTCGGGTAATCTTTTTTCAAGGTCAAGCTGATTTAACGCGTATAATACTTCCTGTGTGCGCCCCACACTAAATGCGGGAATGATCAGTTTTCCTTTTTTTTCAATACAGGTTTTTTTTATCCATTTGAGCAGGGGTTCAATATTGTTGAATACTACCTCATGCTGCTTATCACCGTATGTGCTTTCAAGAATTATGTAATCCGACTGTGGAAAAGGTGCGGGAGGCTGTAATAATACACTCCGGTACCTGCCTACATCACCACTGAATGCAATTGTTTTTTCCTTACCGTTTTCCAAAACACGAATATGTATCGCGGCGCTTCCAATGAGATGCCCGGTATTTGTAAAAACAATTTTAATATTTTCTGCAGGTTCAAACGGTTCATCATAGGATTTCGTTTCAAATAAATCCATCACAATGGCCACATCTTTGCTATCATACAAGGGTTCAAATGGTTTCAGATTTTTGGCTATTCTCTTCTTATTGACAGAATCCACTTCGTATGTCTGAATTTCTGCGCTATCGTACAACAGAATTTCTGTAAGGTCTTTCGTAGGAGGAGTACAATAAATTTTACCTTTGAATCCTTCTTTAATTAGTTTGGGCAGGAGCCGGAATGATCAATATGCGCATGTGAGAGAAGAACAAAAGAAATCTGTGCAGGATCAAAGCCAAATTCGCTGTTGAGTTCTTCGGTTTTTTGTCCCATACCCTGAAACATACCGCAATCCAACAGAATATTTGTTCCATCGTCAAGCGTTAAAAGATGTTTTGAACCTGTTACATTCCGTGCGGCGCCATGAAATGAAATTTTCATCTGTCAGAATTTTTATGATCGATTACTGTAGCATAATTTATACCTGCAGATCCCATGTTTCTATCAATTAGGAGTTCTTTTCGGTTCTGACGGATTGGTACAACTTTTTCCCCAAAAATTCGGGATCAAACTTGTGTAACTGCCTTTATTTGGATGAAAGCGGCAGTTTATATTTGCGAATGACAATCGCTGAAATTATTGCATGGCTGGAAAAATACGCCCCTCCATGTCTCCAGGAATCATACGACAATTCTGGTTTGTTAATCGGAGACAAAAC
>DATLDA010000088.1:0-2883 GCA_035526135.1 Flavitalea sp. | reverse complement strand
TTTTATCATGTTATTCAAAACACTTTTGATAAAATTATTTTCTGCTTGTAAATGGCCTTGGATTAATATCACAGGGACCGAGATAATCACCATGTGCCATGTGCGCAGGCACAGCATGGTTATCAACACAAATATTTATCCATTGTCTGCTATCAGCGCGGTGACAAACTTTTACTTTATGATCTTTCTTACCGACCTTATTGCAATCTTCTTCAGCAGGGGGGGGTGGAGGAGGAGGTGTAGAACAATTCTGTTTGCAATACCGGAAGGAACTTTGGTACTGTGCACTACCGCATACAAGTGTCTGGTCGCTTACTTCAGCATATGTGCAAGAGACATTTCCATTCACATCCTGGAAAGTAACGAATGCGCTGATGTAAAAACATCCGTCTGTACCAAAATTTGATACCGGAATGGGAACTGTTACCGAACCAATAGAACCAGCAGGATAAGTCTGCGTAAAATCTGTATTGGCCGGACCGCTGCAGCCATCATAATTGATGTTTCCACAAACGAATTGATTTACGTGCTGTTGTGTTCCATAAATATAACGAATGCGTGTAATCGTAAATTCAGATTTGATTGAATTTACTTTGAGGTAAATGTAGTTTGCATCATTGCTGACAATGAGCAAACCAGGTATCAGGGTTCCGCCTACATCCAACAGATTTTTTTGTGTTGGAAGGCATTCACCTGTTGCTGTGGTGGTTGTACCGGTGAGTCGCTCCTCCGAGGTTTTTGATTCTACCGCGTCTTTTTGACACGATAGTACCGTAAAGGCAAAAATGCCAATGGCAAGTAGTGCTTTTTTCATGATGGTGTTCTGTGTTTATAATTAATAATAAGAATGCCGGGACACGGAGAGTTTGATACCTTCTTTTCAAAAGAAGATTCATGTCACAGGACCAAAATGATTTAATATGACATTGATAGGATAGGAACGGGGGAGTGCGATCTATGTATAGAAAAGGGAATGGAAGGGTGTGTAAAATTAATATAATTATTGACTAATCAAAAAAGCGCATTAAATATTATTAAAGTTTTTCTGATTTTATCGTTCGGTATTTATAATTCGAAAAGAAGTGATGATAATAATTCTATTCCTTGATCAGCTTCACCAGCATTCTTTCTTTACTGTTGACAATAATTTCCAAAACATAAAATCCGGGAGTTAATTGGGAGGAGCCTTCGATCACCCATGATTTGAGTCCCGCTTTTGTTTTTACTGTCTTCCGAACCATTTCAACCCCGTTGTTTTTCAGGATCTTCATGACTACCATGGCGTCCTCATTCAATTCCATTTGTAAGCCGATATCTTTTTTTACAGGGTTTGGAACAACAGTCACCATCTTTAGAGATTTTGTATTGTATACTCTTATAATAAGCAGACGGCTGAAAAAAACCTGCTGATCATTGTTCACTTGTTTCAACCTGTAATAGATATCTTTCTTGTTGATGATCCTTGTGCCTACGTCATCAATAAAATTATAGGTGAATTTTGCAGACGAAGTTCCCTGCGATTTCAGAACCCCTGCTTTTTTCCATTCGAGTCCATTATAACTTCTTTCTATTTCATACCGTAAAACATTTTCTTCAAATCCTGTAATCCATTTTACTTCAACCTTTCCCGGATTTACATATTTACCAGCCAGGTCAACAAGGCTGATAGCCGGAATCGCATCAGTAGGAAAATTGATTCTCACCGTTGTTTCATCAGAGCAGAGATTTCCATCATCCGTGTCACAGGCGCGATAGGTGAAAGAAGTATAGGTACCGGTGAAATCGGCGTTGGGTGTGAAATAAAATGTATTATCCGCATCGAGGCGCAGCGTCCCATCGGAAGAACCTTTGATGATATAGGCAGTGAGCCGGCTTGCATTCGGATCTTTATCATTTTGTGTCAGGTTACCTGAAGCAGTGCGGTTAGCTTTTCCCGTTATGAAATCGGCTTTGGCAACCGGCGCCCGATTGCAACCTCCCGCGAAATAATAAGGAGCAGAAAATGCAAGTTCATCGAGCAGAAATTTTGCTGAGGCATCTCCAGAATAAGAGATCATTAGTTTGTAGACTCCCTCGGCGGGAAACGAAAATGTCCGATCGTACCGGAGCGGATTATTTGCTGCGGAGATCGGTAGTACATCAAGGACCTTCATTTCGCGATGTTCAATGTCCGTTAATACGAGTTTTAAAGAACCCTGTCCTTCAGACTTGTTCTCATAATTGTATTTGAAGGATACCGACAAACGTTCTTTCACATTCAATAAGGGAGTGGCTATCGATCCTGAAACATCCGTGTTAACCAGTGCGCCATCGCCTTCCGGAATGGAACCTGAGGTGGCAGCCAATATCTCAAAATGGGAAAGCACCCAGCACCGATCCTGCAGATAGCTTTTTAATTGTTCAGGACGG
This sequence comes from Flavitalea sp., assembly GCA_035526135.1. Classification (GTDB taxonomy): domain Bacteria; phylum Bacteroidota; class Bacteroidia; order Chitinophagales; family Chitinophagaceae; genus Flavitalea. Next base: position 474 of record DATLDA010000088.1, on the reverse strand, counting down.
ACTTGTTGACGAGAATTGAAAAATTCGGTTGTTTGGGCCTCAGACTGTATGGTAGCCAGAATCCATAGGGCTAAACCCGGAAAAAATTTGCCTTTCATGTTTCGTAAAATTCAACGTTTGAAATACCTAATGGTAAACACAGGCAATTCACAGGAGGAAGATATAGGCAACAATGCCTGCTATCGGCAAGGGAAAAAACCGGGTTTTTGGGGGGTTTGGCAGCTGTTACCAACTACCGGGCGGACTTGTCAGAGGATGGTTCATTCAAAAGTAATTCGCAGTTTCTGAAGATGCAAGTGTTCACCAAAATTTTTGTTTTACAGGCAGCAACAATTTGTTCAATCCGGTGTTCCCATTCCTTTCAAGGCAGTAATGACTAATTTGCCAGCTAATCTTTCCCATGGCTGCGATGATTGAGGTTGAGCATATCCGTAAGTATTACCGTTCGATCAGGGCAGTAGACGATGTTTCCTT
>DATLDA010000087.1:0-8358 GCA_035526135.1 Flavitalea sp. | reverse complement strand
CTTTATCCAGCTTTACTCCTTTGTAGCCGTGAATATGGTATTTGTAAGAGGCCCCCGGCAGAAGATTTGGAATAAATCCTTCCCAGATCCCGGAATGATCAAGACGTACGAATAAAGGATGTGACTCCTTATCCCAGTTATTAAATTCACCGATCACGGAAATATAAGTGGCATTGGGAGCCCATACCGCAAAATAATATCCTGACGTACCCAAAACATTACGCAAATGAGCACCGAATAACCTGTATAAACTGTAATGTGTTCCCTGTTTGAAGTTTGAGATATCATCAGGCGAAAAAAGAGAATAGTTCCATACTCGCAGGGTGCTGTCAACAAAATGTATCTCCTCATATTTCAGTGACTGTGTATCTGAGTCTGCGGTTTTATCTTGATTTTGCGCCATGAACACCTGTATTTTTTCAATGCAATCGCGTGTGAAAGTGCTTCATTATCCTATTACGATCACCCGGTATTTACCATTCGCCCCTCAATGGGACCCCTGAACCATTAACACAATTTTACAATTTCAGAATTTTATCTTTATCGCCGGCGAAGCGTATCCAACCTTAACTAACAACATGAAAAAATTCGTTTGCTCTCTGACGATCCTTTTTTTTGCCTTTCAATTTTCGTATTCTCAAACTACTCTTAAAGGTACTGTAATCGATACTTCAGAAAAGAAAAATCTGTCAAATTCTGTTGTCTCCATACTACGTAAAACCGATTCTGTACTGATTGCTTTTACACGCTCCGATGGTCAGGGTAAATTTCAAATTACAGCCGTAAAACCAGGTACTTACCTTCTGATGGTCACTCATCCCACGTATGCCGATTTTATGGATGATTTGCAATTATTGGATAGTGTTGCGACGGATATCGGCCAGATCATGCTCATACAAAAAAGCCAGCTTTTGCAGGAAGTCATTATCAAGCAACAATTGGGAGCCATCCGTTTCAGGAAAGACACTATTGAATATGTTGCAGATAGTTTTAAGGTACAGGCAAATGCGAATGTGGAAGAACTTCTTAAAAAGCTTCCGGGATTAACGGTAAACAAGAAGGGGGAAATTACAGCACAGGGAGAAAAGGTTGAAAAAGTTTTAGTGGACGGTGAGGAGTTTTTCGGCGATGATCCAACCATTGCGACACAAAATATCCGCGCGGATGCAGTGGATAAGGTTCAGGTACTGGATAAAAAAAGTGATCAGGCTGAATTTACAGGTATTGATGATGGGAAGAAAACAAAAACGATAAATCTTAAGCTCAAAGAAGATAAAAAGAATGGCTATTTCGGAAAGGTTTCAGTTGCCGGAGGATTGAAGGATAATTACAGTAATGAAGCTATGATCAATCTATTCAAAGGGAAAAGAAAAATAGCCGCATTCGGGACAATGTCAAATACGGGTAAGACCGGATTGAACTGGAGTGATCAACAGAATTACGGAGGCAACAATATGAATACCGAAATGGATGAAGGTTCGGGTATGATCTTTTTTTATTCGGGTGATGATTTTGACGGAGGTAATTTTAATGGAGAAGGTGTTCCGAAGAGTTGGGCGGCAGGTGGACATTTTTCTAACAAATGGAATTCTGATAAAAATAATTTCAATGGAAGTATCCGCTACAATAAAGTAAATGTGAAGACGGGAGGCAGCACGCTTACCCAGTTTATTTTGCCGGATACGCTTTATTACAACAATGAAAGACGGAATTCTTTCTCGCAAAAAATCCGTAATCGCGCCAATGGATCATATGAGTTGCAGATCGACTCCTTTTCATCAGTTAAAATCACAATGAACGGCGGAATGTCGATGAGCCAAGGGATTAACAATTTCTTCTCCGAAGCTCTTACATCAACCGGGCAGCCTGTTAACAGAAGTAATAGAACTACGACAACAGATGGGAACAACAATGATCTGAACAGTTCTCTATTGTACAAAAAGCGGTTTCGAAAAAAAGGCCGAACCATTTCACTGAATCTTTCACAGAAATATACGTTCAACGATTCAGAAGGAATGCTGAATGCAATCAATGAATTCTATACAAAGAATAGCTTGTTCTTAACTGACACGATCGACCAGAAGAAAGTCGTTGAGAACAGGATGTTCTCGGGTTCTTCCAAAATATCCTACACTGAACCACTTTCGAAATCTATTTTCCTGGAATTGAATTATCTCCTTGGCACAAATAACAGCGCTTCGCTTCGCCGCACGTTTGAGGAAAACGGCTCCGGCAAATATGAGGCCCTGATAGATTCATTAAGCAATGAATTTGATTACCACATCCTGACTAATAACGGAGGTTTTAACCTTCGGGTAAATAAAAAGAAATATAATTTTTCTGTGGGTGGAAATGTTTCCGGAAGCAGATTCAGGCAGACAGATGTGATAAAGGATACCAGCCTCACTTATAATTATGTCAATCTGTTTCCACGTGGCAGTTTCAATTACACTTTTACGCAACAAAGACGTATCTCGATAAATTATGACGGAAATACACGACAGCCATCGATCGAACAGATTCAACCGGTAAGAGAAAATTCCGACCCATTGAATATCCGTCTTGGTAACCCGGACCTGCGCCAGGAATTCAATCACACGCTCCGCGTTTTCTTCTATGATTACAAAGTTTTCAATGAGAGAAATATCTGGGTCAGTTTTTATGGAACCAAAACAGATAATGCGATCAGCAGTAAGGATTTTATTGATACGCTCGGAAGGAAAGTGTACCAGGCGATCAATAAGGATGGCAATTACAATCTTTCCTTATATGCAGATTATGGATTCAAAATCAAAAAACTCAATCTCCGGTTATCCGGTGGCATAAATGCAAGGGTCAGCCGGTATAACAATATCGTCAACGGCATTGACAATGTAAATGACAATAAGAACATAGGTTTCCGTCTGGGTGCCAGTTATTCGAAAGAAAAGAAAATCGATATCAGCCTCAATTCAAGTCCCACTTATTCAGAAACAAAATCCTCTATTAGAAAAGATGTGGTAACCAAGTACTGGCAATTTGAGCATAATATCGACCTCACCTGGCAACTACCGAAAAAAATAGAATTCAAAACGGATTGTGAATTTATCCAGCGCCAGCGTACTGCAGTATTCGCCGATAACAATAACGTGATCAAATGGAATGCATCCATTGGTAAAAAGATTTTGAAAAACGAAACAGGACTCGTCAAATTTGGAATTTATGATATCCTCAACCAGAACATTGGGTTCAGCCGGGATATCACTAACAATTATATCAGCGAAAGAAGGTATAATACGCTGATGCGGTACTGGCTCCTGACTTTCACCTGGAACTTTGCCAAAAACGGAAAAGCACCTACTTCAATGTTTGGTGATTAAAAAATATTTATGAAAAAAACGCTGTTACTTTTTGGATTTCTTGCAACGACAATTTTTTCACACGCACAATTCCTGGTGCGCGGGAAGATCGAATTTGAAAGAAAGATCAATGTTCACAAACAATTCGATGGAGATGCCGAATGGCTCAACGAGCTGAAAAAACATATTCCCCAATACAACATTACCTACTTTGATTTTTTATTTACCGGTGACAAATCCTTGTACAAACCCGGTAAAGAGAACCCTGATAATGGCCGGGATAATTGGGGAGAGGGTCCGGCAAAGGAAAATGTTGTATATGCCGACTATTCGAAAAACACTTTCACTTCTTTCAAGAAAGTTTTTGAGCAGAATTTTCTTGTCGAAGATTCTCTAAAAAAAATTCAGTGGAAAATAACTTCGGATACCCGAAAGATTGCGGGATTTGAATGTAGAAAAGCTACGGCGATCATTATGGATTCCGTGTATGTATTTGCTTTTTATACCGATGAAATCATTGTCAGCGGTGGCCCAGAGAGTTTTAACGGGTTGCCGGGGATGATCCTCGGTGTTGCGATTCCTCGCATTTCAACAACATGGTTCGCAACAAAAGTTGAATTAACAGAAGTTGCGGAAACAGAACTCAAAAAACCAGTTAAGGGTAAAAAAACTGATCTCGCAACTCTTCAAACAACCTTGCAAACCAGTTTCAAGGAATGGGGTAAATACATGCAGCGCAACATCTGGTTTATTATCATTTAAAAATAACAGGGAAAATACCGTTTTTAAAAGTTTTTTGTACAGAAGAAATCAAAAAAAGCTTTTTTCAGACTACCGTAGTCTTAAGACTACCGTAGTCTCTTTTTTTGCATTTTCCAATCATCCATCGACAAAAAACTTCCATTCCCCAAGATTTTATCCGGAGAGAAAGGTGATATTCGGCTGATTTGTTTTTATTGAATTGGAAGGTTCGAAATTCCCAGGTCTAGATCCGTAAACTGCGAAGAATATTCACACTTGTAAGGAAGAATATCACTCATCCTGCTATTTAAGTTCAAGAACCAGCAAAGTTTTTCCGGGTATACGAATAAGATTCAGCGGAATCATTTGATTGGAAATGATATCAACTCCTGATGTAAAATTTTTTAGTCTTTCTTCGTATCGCATCCGTTTGATTTCAGCTTCGTTTGTGTTCATATTCATAATACACATTACAGTCTGCTTTGCATCGTACCTGAAATATACATACACTCCATCTTCGGGCACAAACTGCATCATCTTTCCCGATTTAATGGCAGAAGACGAATTTCGAAAGTGGGCCAATGAACGTGTATAATTAAAAATTTCATTTTCTTCCTCATTTCTGCCGGCTGAGAAAAACTTATTGTAAGGATCGCCTAGCCATCCGCCGGGAAAATCAAGACGTACCAGCCCGTCAGGATTTGCATAATTTTTCATACCGATCTCCGTACCATAGTATAATTGTGGAACCCCACGATATGTAAGTAGCCATGATAAACCCATTTTTAGTTTTTGTTTGTCCTGTCCAACCACAGAATAAAACCTGCTCAGATCGTGGTTGTCAAGAAAAATGACATTTTTCATCGGGTCTTTGTACACAAAATCATTTGTAGCTGTGAGATAAAGACGATTCACACCTTCTGTCCATCCAAATGGTTGTGTAAGGGCTGGTACGATGCCATAAAGGTTCATTTGAAAATCAGTGGTAGCCGGAAGATTACTTTTGAACGGAATGTTATAAACATTAGCCATAAAGAAACTCTGATTAGGAACGCCATGCACCCACGTTTCACCGAAAATATGCAGCTGCGGATACTCCTCCAGTAAAGCTTTATTACAACGATTCATAAATTCAAGGTCGTTGTAAGCATATGTATCTACACGCCAACCGTCCAGTCCGAATTCTTCTGTACTCCAAACTGCATGCTGTATAAGGAATGTTGCGAAATAGGGATTGTTTTGATTGATATCCGGCATACTCGGCACAAACCAGCCATCACTCATTTTTTTTCTGTCGATGGCTGCCGAATACGGATCCATCAAAACCTGATCCTTGTAAGTAGTGTTCGTGTATTGCGGCCAGAAATGAAACCAGGTGCTGTCAGGTAAATCGCGGAATAAGAAATGCTCAATGCCGATATGATTGTAAACAGCATCCTGAATAATCTTCATTCCCCGTCGATGTAATGCATTTATAAGACTATGATAAGCTTTCTCACCCCCCAGCCTTGGCTCAATCTGATAATGATTTGTAAATGCATATCCATGTTCTGTTCTTGTCGGCATATCATTTTGCAGAACAGGATTCAACCACAAAGCGGTTACTCCAAGGTCTTGCAGATAATCAAGATGATCTTCAATGCCTTTCAAATCGCCTCCATGCCGGTGAAAGATTGAATCCCTGTTAAGAGATTGGTCACGAAAACCGGATATTCTGTCATTGGAAGGATCACCATTACTGAACCGGTCAGGCATGATGAGATAAATAAAATCTGCCGAAGTGATTCCACGGATCCTTGTTTTGCCGTTTTCTCTGCTTCGTATTTTCAATTCATAGGGTACAATGCCTGTTCCTTCCGCTGTTGAAAAGCGGATCGACATTTTACCAGGCTTTGCGGCGGAAGTGATATACAGGTCAACAAAATGATAATTTGAATTTTTTGCACGCGTAATTTTTTCTACCCGCACGCCCGGATAAGAGATGGAGATCTGAACATCAGAGCCATTAAAGCCGTAAATCATCAGCTGCACTTTTGGATTTTTCATTCCGACCCACCAGTGGGTGGGATAGATTCCCTGTAATGCAAAGGGTGATCCTAATGTGAATAATGGAAGGGATACAATAAAGAAAACGGAAACAAAATTTTTCATTCGCATGTATTTATTTGCGAACCGGTGTTTTATCATTTACAATAAAATTCAGGAGACCGGCTATTATAAATGAAACACCACCCACAACCATTGCATATATGCTGTGATTGTCGAACAGGGTTCTTACAAAAAAGCCAAGTACTGCGGCTGCGACGATCTGAGGAATGACGATAAAAAAATTGAATACACCCATATAAAATCCCATTTTATTCGGAGGCAATGCATCCGCAAGGATTGAATATGGCATTGTAAGTGTCGAAGACCACGCGAGCCCCACACCGATCATGGGTACGAGCAGCAGCATCGGATCTTTGATAAAAAACATACTGATCAAACCAAGGCCGCCAATAATCAGACAAAGCATGTGAGTATATTTTTTTCCTGTTCTTTTTGCAAGGATGGGAAGAAGGAAAGCCGTCAAAGCAGAAATTCCATTATATACCATGAACATTACGCCGACCCAATCGCCGGCATCCTGATATGCTTTGGTAGTTGTATCTGTGGTCCCGTATGCATTTTCTGCAATACCTGAAGTTGTATAGATCCACATTGAAAAAAAAGCAAGCCACGTAAAAAATTGTACAAAGGCCAGTTGCATCATGGTTTTTGGCATTGTCCCAATGCCTGATATAATTTCTCGCACACCGTGTCCGATCCCACTCGTTTTTGCTTTTTCCGCTTGCCATTTATGAATGTCCTCGGGCGGGAATTCTTTGGTACTGAAAACAGTCCACATCACAGCAGCGAGATAAACAACTGCGCCGATATAAAACGAATATTTGGTGGAATCTGAAATTACACCCGCGGGCGCGGTATTGCTGAATCCAAAAACATTGGTGAAAATATAAGGAAGCAAAGAAGCAATTACGGCTCCAATACCGATGAAGAATGTTTGCATCGCAAAACCAGTTGTGCGTTGCGAAGAAGGAAGCATATCTCCCACGAACGCACGAAATGGTTCCATGGAAATATTTATCGAGGCATCGAGTATCCACAACAACAAAGCGGCCATCCATAATGCTGTGGAATTCGGCATCAGGAAAAGTGCAATGGAAGCGAGGATAGCACCGATAAAAAAGAAAGGCCTTCTTCTGCCCCAATACGGATGCCAGGTCCGGTCACTCAGGTAACCGATGACCGGTTGAATGAGAAGTCCTGTAACAGGTGCGGCCAGCCACAGAATTGATAAATTATCGATTTCTGCACCGAGTGTCTGAAAGATGCGACTGACATTTGCATTTTGCAATGCAAAACCAAACTGGATGCCTAAGAATCCGAAACTCATATTCCAGATTTCCAGCATACTCAGTTTTCTTCTTGCAGGTGCAATACGATTTGTGATATTAGTGGCAGGAGCATCCATAAGCAAGGGCATTTAGCTTTGTCAGCAGTCGGCAGTCGTAAACAACTACTAGGTTGATTGTTCGATTTTATAACAAAAAATAGATCACACATCGTACACCGTACACCGTACATTGTACACCGTACATTGTATATCGTACATCGTACATGGTACATGGTACACCGTACATATACACTTCAAATCACAAACCCATTCGGAACAACGGCGCCTTTTTTAATTACCACAATTCCTTCTTTAACTGTGTACAACGAATGGTCATTATTTTCAAGATGATTGCCTCCGTTGATTCGAACATCATCGCCTATCCGAACATTTTTGTCTACGATTGCATTCCTTATATAACAACGCTGACCAATGCCCACGTTTGGAATCCCATGATCTTTTGAATGTTGCATTTCGGCAAGCGTTTCATAATAATCATTTCCCATCATATAAGTACTGACAATAGTTGTCCCATATCCAATCCGAGAACGAATTCCAATCACACTATTTTCAACTCTTGAAGCATTGACAATACAACCTTCCGCTATAAGTGTTTTCTCCAGTGTAGTACCGCTGATTTTAGCGGGAGGTAACATCCGGGCGCGTGTGTAAATGGCCCTGTTATTATCGAATAAATTAAAATCGGGTATGTCCTGTGTCAATCCAAGGTTAGCTTCATAAAACGAATAAATATTTCCTATGTCCGTCCAATACCCTTCATACTGAAAGCTGGAGACCTTATAATTTTTGAGAGATTGCGGGATGATCTCTTTTCCGAAATCT
>DATLDA010000080.1:0-2652 GCA_035526135.1 Flavitalea sp. | reverse complement strand
TCCCGTTTATTATATGTCGCCGGACTTCAACTTTCATTGTTTAAAAACCTGCTGAACATTTATGCACCTGTTGTTTTCAGTAAAGAATTCCGTGACAACCTCAAAACGGTACCGGAACAGAATACTTTTTTCAAAAGAATTTCTTTCTCCATCGACATCCATCTTTTCAATATCCTTTCCCTAACGGAAGATAAATTCCCTATCCAATGAGCACGGTGGTGGAATATCTGAAAAATTCTAAAATTGATCGGGTCAAATGGGATCAATGTATAGACTCTGTACAGAATGGATTGATTTATGGTTATTCCACATATCTCGACCAGATGGCTCGTCACTGGGATGCGTTGGTTATGGGGGACTATGAAAGAGTAATGCCTTTGACATGGAATAAGAAATTCGGCATTAGTTATCTCTATCAACCTCCATTCACAGCTTCGCTGGGTTTATTTGGAAATGAAATTGATCAACAGATAATGACAGATTTTTGGAATGCGATTCCATCAAAATTCAGACTGATAGACATTTCCTTGAATCCTGGAAACAATTTTGAGATCCGGTCAGATTCCATTTACAGAAGAATTAATTATATACTTGATTTGAATCATCCTTATCAGCTTCTGCGAAACGGATACAGGCAAAATACTATCCGGAATATGCAAAAGTCAATGCAGGCTGGGTGTACCTATCATAAGAATATTCCAGTAAAGGATGTCATTGATCTGGCAAAACAATACAGGCGCGCTATCCCTGACCATCTCGAAAGATTCGAACGATTATACAATCTGCTTAAAAACAATGGGGAGGCAGTTACACGAGGTATCTTTTCTGCTTCATCACAACTTCTCGCTTCTGCAGTATTTTTTTTCTCGCATGGACGGGCTTATTATATACTTGTTGGGAATCACCCAAATGGGAAAACCCTCGGAGCGTCTCATTTCCTCATCGATCGGTTTATTGAAGAGCATTCTGATCAGTCACTACTGCTCGATTTCGAGGGAAGTGATCTGGAAAACCTTGCCTTTTTTTACAGTTCCTTCGGAGCAGCGACAGAAATTTATCCTGCTGTAAAAATGAATCATCTTCCCTGGTGGTTTAAATGGCTGAAGAGGTAAAAGAAAATTTGCGCCAATATCCTTTCATTCAAGTCCCCGTTCTTCCAGTATTTTTTGCGCGATGGTGATATCGATTGGACGGGTTATTTTGATGTTGGTAGGTTCGCCATCGATGAGATGTATTTTTATACCTGATGCCTCCACGACACTCGCATCATCGGTGAAATATTCGGAGTATTCATTTTGATATGCATGAATTAACAGGCCACTCTGAAAGGTCTGCGGCGTTTGAATGATGAATACTTTCCCGCGTTCTACCTGTTTATTGGAATCCCTGGTCCCCAGACGTATTGTATCCACAGCCTCAATGGCAGGTATTGCAGTACCATTCAATTCGGCAGCCTGCAGGCACCTATCGATCAATAGCGGCGAAACCAGGCATCGAACGCCATCATGAACAAAAACAATAGAGGGTTGTTTAATAAGAGACAATCCCTGCTTTACAGAATGAAACCGGCTATTACCCCCGGTTACTATCCGGATTCTGGTCGGATCGATTGTAGTATCAATAATCGAATGGCCTGTTTTTAAATGAGCTTCCGGTAATACGAGGATGATCTCAAGATCTTGAATTGTCTTCAGAAAAGTTTGTAAAGTATACCAGATCACTGGTTTGCCCAGCAAATGCATGAATTGTTTAGGTTGTGCCGTGCCCATTCTTGAACCGGCACCAGCAGCAACGATCACCGCGAATTTGTTCATGTCAATAGCGAGTTCTTTGATACAGGGCCTGGGCTTATAAGGAAGGAATTATTCCTCCGAACCCTCTTCATTCATCATTTCACGTTCTATTTCTTCCATTTGCACAATATCCCATGCCTCACTTTGCGTTGGTGTATTGTTCATCAACTCGAGCAGGTTTGATTCATCGAGTTGTTGTTCGGCATTTGGATGTATTTCGCAGATGATAAACGATGCGTTCGCTTCATAAAAAATTTGCTGCAACTTGACAAGCGATTCAGCAGCCGCAACGTCAACTGAAACAATGTTACGAAGTGAGAGCACAACATTTTTAACTTCCTTTTCAAGCAGCGGAAGTAAACATTTTTCCATCTCCGCTGTCATATTAGCAGCGAGAATAGGACCAGTCATTGTAATGGCATGAAATCTTTCTCTGGTATCAATTTTGAACATGAGACACACTTAATATTATCAACAACCGTTAGTAAGTTGGAAGAAATCAAAATCAAAAATATTCGTTATTATTGTATCATACACAACAAATTATAAAATGGACAACAATTTTTCGGCCCAGGTAAAGGAAATCATTTCGTTCAGCCGGGAGGAGGCTTTACGACTGGGAAACGATTTCATTGGCACGGAACATTTGTTGCTTGGTCTGATCCGCGAAGGAGATAATACAGCTGTCCGCATACTTAAAAGCTTTAATATAGACCTATATGAATTAAGGAAAGAAGTAGAACTGGCAGTCAAAGACAAAACCGGAAAAAACATTGCCAATATCAACAGTTTACCTCTCACAAAACAAGCAGAAAAAGTGATCAGGGTAACAGTGCTTGAAGCAAAGGCATTGAAAAGT
>DATLDA010000079.1:0-6526 GCA_035526135.1 Flavitalea sp. | reverse complement strand
AGCGATTGACCTTTTCTACTGATTTATTATTATCGGAATACCTCCCCAGGTACACAGCCGGATCTTGCTCTTTCCTTCTTGCCCAACCGAATATTTTATCTAACACCATAGTTTACTTTTACCTGGCAGCCCAACGTGGTTCTGGATATGCTGAAGCTTTTGGGCGGTGAAGTTATTTATTTTACAGTGAGTCTGCTTCACCGATCCATAAGTCACAACCGCGTCCGCTAACATCAAATTGCCGTGTTGAGTTTTAAAAAGAGAATTTCCGGAATCATATGAATTAAGAAATATCGGAATATTCCCGGAACATCAGTCCAGTGGCGGGTTTCAGAAGTTCATTGAAAGAGGATAACTCCAATTTGACTATTACTAAATTTCCTGTAGGTTTGCTGAAATTCAATTTTTAACGAGCATGAAGTTTATCGTCTCTTCTTCAGCGTTGCTGAAACAGCTTCTACAGATCAGCGGAGTTATTAATGCCAATACTGTCTTGCCAATTCTGGAGGACTTTTTATTTGAAGTCGAAAAAAACAAGCTGACTGTCGTTGCTACAGATCTGGAAACCGTGATGAAAGTTCAGCTTGAAGTAGAAGCAAAAGATTCGGGGAAAGTTTGTATCCCTGCAAAGATCCTGATGGATTCCCTTAAAAATTTACCCGATCAGCCGTTAACTTTTTCGATCGATAAAAATTTTGGTATTGAATTAACCAGCGATAATGGTAAATACAAGGTGATGGGGGAAAACCCGGACAACTTTCCAAAAGAGCCTGTCGCTGATGACACTTCTTCTTTTACGATCCCTTCTGAAGCGCTGGTAACTGCGATCAACAAAACGCTTTTCGCAGTAAGCAATGATGATCTTCGGCCCGCGATGACTGGTGTCTTTTTTGAGATGGACAAAAAAGGACTTCAGTTTGTAGCTACCGATGCGCATCGCCTCGTGAGGTACAAACGTAATGATGTCGTGTGTCCGAAGAATGAATCGATGATCGTTCCGAAAAAACCACTGAACCTACTGAAAGCCGCGATGCCATCGAACAATGATGAACTAACGATCAGTTATAATACCAATCACCTTTTTGTAAAACATGGTACCACGCAAATGAGTTGCCGCTTGATTGATGCCAGGTTCCCTGATTATAAGGTTGTCATTCCTGCAGACAATCCGTATAAACTCGTTGTTAACAAAAATGAGTTTCAAAGCGCATTGCGTCGTGTTAGCATCTTTTCGAATAAAAGCACAAATCAGGTTGTATTAAATATCAGTGGAAGTGAATTACAGCTTGCTGCCCAGGACATCGATTTTTCTTTCGAGGGAAATGAGCGCATGAAATGTCAGTACAGTGGTGAAGATCTTCAAATTGCTTTCAATGCGAAATTTCTTATTGAAATGCTGAACGCTTCTGACAGCGATGAAGTGACGATTGAACTATCAACTCCCACTAAAGCAGGAATCATTAAGCCTTCAGAGCAAAGCGATGGTGAAGAGCTATTGATGCTCGTTATGCCCCTGATGCTGAATACCTGACGCTTCTTTTTTCTGACTTTCTTACCGTATGCTTTACAAATCCCGGAGATTCAGTTTAAATTACAACTGAAACCCTGGCCATGGAATCGTTCATTAAATTCTGGGAACAAATCTCGAGCGGTGAGCGGTTGCTTATCCTCATGGGGGGAATGGTGCTGTTTTGGATTCTGGAAGGGTATTATACCTTGATCGCTTTCCCCTACAAGCGATACCACCATGCCGGCGTAAATCTCATCTTTCTTGCAACGACCATTGTATTGAATCTGATCTTTGGAGTTACCACTATTGTAGTATGCAAGTGGGTAATGAAAAATGATTTTGGTTTATTGAATTTCTTCGACATGCCGCTTTGGTTAAAAGTGATCCTCAGTTTATTTTTTATGGACTTTTTCGGACAATATCTCCCGCACTTCACTATGCATAAAATCAAATGGATGTGGAAATTCCACATGATCCATCATAGTGATACCAAAGTGGATGTAACCACCGGTACAAGGCATCACCCAGGTGAATGGTTGTTTCGTGAAGCGGGTACTGTTCTTGGGATTTTCTTATTAGGTGTGCCTGTTGGTATGTATTTCCTCTACAGGAGTACAGCCGCTATTTTCAGCCATTTGAACCATGCTAATATCAGGGTGCCATTATGGTTCGATAAACCCCTTAGTTGGATTTTTGTTTCTCCGAATATGCATAAAGTGCATCATCATTATGTGAGACCTTATACCGACAGCAACTTCAGTAACATCTTTTCTCTGTGGGACAGGTTATTTGGAACTTTTGCATACGATGATCCAAAAAATCTCCGGTATGGACTCGATGTACTTGATGATTCCAAAGATGAAAAAGTTGGATACCAGTTCAGGCTGCCTTTCGATAAAACCATAAAGACCGATTATTAGCTTTTGGCGATCAATAAATGTTCATTCGGAAATCTGAAACCTCCGCATTGCGCACGAAGAATTTATTTCTTTTATTTTAGTACCAATGAAAGTCATTGCTATGATCCCCGCCCGATATGCGGCCAGCAGGTTTCCGGGGAAATTGATGCAAAAGCTGGGAGAAAAAACGGTAATCCGCCATACATACGACAATACAGTTGCAACTGAATTATTTGACGAGGTTCGGGTTATAACGGACAGTACTATAATTTTCGATGAGATTGTGAATCATGGTGGAATCGCCATGATGAGCAAGCATACGCACGAAAGCGGAAGTGACCGGATTGCAGAAGCAGTCGCCGGCCTGAAGGCAGATATAATTGTGAATGTCCAGGGAGACGAGCCTTTTGTAAAAAAAGATCCCTTACAAAAACTGCTTTCGGTATTTGATGATGAAGCCGTAAGGGTAGCTTCTCTCATGCAGGAGCTAAAGGATCTAAAATCAATTGAAGATCCTAACTATGTGAAGGTGGCAGTTGATATAAAAATGAACGCACTTTTTTTTAGCAGAAGCGTAATCCCTTATCCGCGGAATCGTGACAATGGAATTGTTTATTATGAACACATCGGTGTATATGCATTTCGCAAAGAAACTTTGCTTGCGTTTGCTTCGTGGACAGCAACACCGTTAGAATTGATTGAAAAAATTGAATGTCTTCGATACCTGGAGAAAGGAGTACCAATTAGAATGGTAGTAACAAACTATATGGGTGTTGAGATCGATACGCCGGAAGATCTTGCGAAGGCCGAAAAAATGCTGTGAAAGTCAACCGACCACCGACCACGGATTCGATATGTACGATGTACGGTGAAAGAGGACGGCCGACGACAGACCACCGACCACGGACATGATGCGTACGATCTACAATTTTTACAGTTGACTAACACCTACTTGAAAGAGTAATTCTTAGAAGTTGTTATTCCTATTATCCAAAATTCTGTGGTCGATGGTCCGTGGTCGGTGGTCGTTTTCACTTTATCCCAAGCCTTTTTTGTATTTCCTCCAAAGTTCGTCCTTTCGTTTCCGGAAGCCATCTCCAAACAAAAATCAGGTGCAACAACATCATCCCGCTATAGAATATGAAGGAATAGGTACCGCCGTTGGGTATGTTCTGTACAATGATGGGAAAGGTCCACGAAATAATGGCAGCCATGATCCAGTGGGTAAAACTCCCCAGGGAACCGCCTTTTGAACGAACACTGTTGGGAAAAATTTCCGAAATAAACACCCAGATCACCGCACCCTGTGAGAACGCAAAAAAAGCAATGAAACCGATCAGGTAAACTAGTATCAGCTTGTTGCCTTCTGCTCCTTCATTGAAGGCTTGTGCAGTCAATCCCAGAAATGCGATCATGCCGACTGACCCGATCAAAAGGAGGGTTTTTCTTCCCAGCTTATCTATCAGTGTCATAGCAAGCAGGGTAAAGAAAAGGTTGGCGGCACCTATATAAACTGGCTGGAGAAAAGCATCTTCTTTACTGAATCCGGCCATTTCAAAAATCCGCGGAGCATAATAGAGTATCGCATTGATACCTGACAATTGGTTAAACATGGCCAGCACAACAGCAAACACGATTGGCTTCCTGTATTTAGGTTGAAAAAGGTTTTCATCACTTGCATCATGCAGCGATTGTCCTTTGGACGAACCAGACTGAACGGATTCCTGAATGTTCCGAATCGCTGAAACGGTGTCTGTCTCGCCGATTTTTTCCATGATCGGAATGGCCTCGTTATCCCGATGATTGAGGATCAGCCAACGCGGGCTTTCGGGTATGGAGCGCAAAAGCAGCCAGAATATTCCTGCAGGAATCACCATGATCCCCAACATCCACCGCCATGAATCTTCACCAATGGAAATAAAAAGAAAATTGGTAAGAAACGCGATAAAAATGCCGGCAACGATATTCAATTGAAAAGAACCTGCCAGTCTTCCGCGCAGTCGTGATGGGGAAATTTCAGAAATATACATAGGACCTACGACCGAGGAAGCTCCAACTGCAATTCCTCCGATAAACCTGAATCCGATAAAGAGCAGCCACGCAGGTGAAGTGGCGCAACCAATTGCAGACAATAAATACATTACTGCAATCACTTGTAGCACTTTTTTTCTTCCGTATTTCTGGGCCGGCGCACCGGCAATAAGAGAACCCAGCACAGTTCCGATCAAACTGGATGCTACTGTAAAACCCTGCCAAAAAGATGACAGCGACCACAATCCCTGAATGGTTTTTTCGGCACCGGATATTACAGCCGTTTCAAATCCAAATAGAAATCCTCCTAAAGCGGCTATCAATGCAATACGTACGGGATAGGCAGTCATACGAGTTGGTTTATTGATTAAATTTATTCGTTCCCATCGGTTAGCCGAAATTTTTTCACCCTTATCAATAAATGCATGCAACAACCAATTTGGGGCATCGACCTCGGAGGGACCAAAATTGAAGGGGTAATCCTTCCTTCTATCAGTGATCCCCAACCGATTTTAAGAACGCGGATTGCAACGGAAGCTGACAAAGGCTATCATCACATTGTGCACCAGATTGGAAAACTGGTATCTCAAATGCAGCACGAGTCAGGAATACGACCCGATGCAATAGGCATTGGCACACCCGGTGTTCTGGATCCTTTTTTACAAACCATGAAAAACTGCAATTCGACCGCCTTGAATAAAATGCCTTTGCAGCGCGATCTCGAAGACACTCTGAAAATAAAAATCATCCTTGCAAACGATGCCAATTGTTTTGCGCTGGCTGAAACACACTGGGGTGTTGTTAAAGAAAAGCAGCCTGAAGCAAAAGTTGTTTTTGGAATCATAATGGGCACCGGTGTTGGTGGAGGAATTGTTTTCGACGGTAAAGTATGGAATGGCCGACACGGAATTGCCGGTGAATGGGGCCATAATTTTCTGGATGATTCCGGAGGACCCTGTTATTGTGGAAAAAGCGGATGCGTCGAAAAAGTTTTATCCGGGCCTTCTCTGCAAAACTATTATACTTCCCTTACAGATAGGAAAATGACCCTGAAAGAGATTGCAAATGCAGCACACGAAGGAAAAGACCAGGCTGCAGTCAAAACGATGGACCGGCTGTATCATTTTTTCGGCAAAGCGGTTTCGGTGGTAGTAAATATGCTGGATCCGGATGTGATTGTCGTCGGAGGTGGAGTAGGAAATATTGAACAGATCTATTCGCGCGGCATTGATTCACTCCATCAGTTCATTTTCAATAATAGGGTCGATGTGCCAATATTGAAACCGACCCTCGGTGACAGCGCAGGTGTATTCGGAGCTGCCGCTTTGGTAGCGTGATTTATAAATGATTTCTTTTCCCCGACTCTGTTAGAGTCGTTTCAGTTTCTTAAATTTTTTTAACCTCACAGTGATTTACGGTTCGTTTACAACAATCGGTTTTGTAACACTTAATTTTGATATTTATAATTCGTAAATGCCGAATTAAACCGGTTGACAGAAACAGAAACCAAATAAATGAAATTTAGAAATTTTAAACTGGTTGGATATGTGGTCTACGGACGCGGAAGCTTCAATCAGCTTGATGAGATTCTCGATCCAAAACGTAAAAAAGATCAACCGATGATTTTTCTCGTTGATCATTACTTCAAAGAAAGAGAACTTGTGAATAGGATCCCGTTGCGAGGAAAAGATGAAGTGATTTTTGTTGATGTCACCCACGAACCTAAAACTACCTATGTTGACCAGCTTGCCGGTGATCTCAAAAACAGGTTCGGGACGGTAAGTGGCATTATTGGTATCGGCGGAGGTTCTGCCATGGACCTGGCGAAAGCCGTTGGATTGATGATGACGAACCCCGGATCATCGGCGGATTATCAGGGATGGGATCTTGTAAAACTCCCGGGAGTTTATAAAGTGGGCATTCCTACATTAAGCGGAACGGGTGCGGAGGTGTCAAGAACAACAGTACTTACCGGACCGACGAGAAAACTGGGAATGAATTCTGATTTCACACCTTTCGATCAAATCGTTTTGGATCCTGAATTGACAGCCAATGCGCCAGTCAATCAGCGTTTTTATACAGGCAT
>DATLDA010000068.1:0-9499 GCA_035526135.1 Flavitalea sp. | reverse complement strand
ATTGATTGGCTTGTAAAAAATATTAAAAATAACAATGGCAAAGCCGGCATCAATGGAGTTTCTTACCCCGGTTTTCTTGCACTGCATGCATCTGTTGACCCGCACCCATCAC
Source organism: Flavitalea sp. (assembly GCA_035526135.1). Classification (GTDB taxonomy): domain Bacteria; phylum Bacteroidota; class Bacteroidia; order Chitinophagales; family Chitinophagaceae; genus Flavitalea. The sequence goes on along the minus strand of DATLDA010000068.1, from coordinate 9,387 downwards.
TCAAAGCAAGTTCACCACAAGCTTCACCTGCTGATATGTTTCTGGGGGATGATTTTCATCATAACGGTGCCTTTCGTTTGAGTTACGGATTTGAATACAGTTATCTTGTTGAGAATGATAAATTATCAAACAGCGACTTTCCTTTTCCTCAATATGATCTGTATAATTGGTACTTGCAATTAGGTTCTTTGAAAAATGTAAACGATAAATATTACAAAAACCGTCTTCCTTCCTGGAACGATTTTATAACGCATCCAAACTATGATGATTTCTGGACAAGATCATCTTCTCTTACCTATATCAAAATTCCTCAGATACCCATTATGCATGTGGGTGGTTATTTTGACCAGGAAGATATGAACGGGCCGCAAATCATGTATAGTCAGCTTGAAAAGAGAGATAGCTTAAACCGCAATTTTATCGTACTCGGCCCCTGGAATCATGGTGGATGGGAAGGCGCGAAAGGAGACAGTCTGGGTCAGATAAATTTTGGCAGCCACACTTCTGCATGGTTCCAGGCACTTGAAAAGCGTTGGTTCGATTACTGGCTCAAAGGAATTGGGGATGGTAAGTTTTCTGAAGCCAATTGTTTCCAGACCGGTAGTAATACCTGGAAACATTACGACACATGGCCACCTAAAAATGCGGAACCGAAAAAATTATATGCTACCGCAACTCGTAAAGCCAGCTTTACAAAACCTTCGCTTTCCGGTGGTGCTGTAAGTTATATGAGTGACCCGGCGACGCCTGTGCCTTATCGTACTTTACCAATTGAAGCAACCTATGGTGAAGGCAGCAGATGGTATACGTGGCATGTGGAAGACCAACGCTTTGTAAGTACCAGACCTGATGTTGTAAGTTTTATAATGGACAGTCTCACGGAAGATCTTACGATCACCGGCAAAATAGTAGCACATCTCTTCGCCTCTACTACTGGCACTGATGCAGATTTTATAGTGAAGCTGATTGATGTATATCCCGGATTTGATAACACCAACAGGAAAATGAGTGGTTATCAATTGCCGGTTGCCATGGAAGTAATAAGAGGCCGTTTTCGTAAAAGTTTAAAAACGCCTTCACCCCTTGTTCCTGATAAAGCAGAAGAATTTATTATTGACCTGCACGATGTTAACCATACATTTCTCAGAGGACATCAATTGATGATACAAGTTCAAAGCACGTGGTTCCCCATTATCGATCGCAATCCACAAAAATACATTCCAAATATTTTTTTAGCAAAAGAGAGTGATTTCATTCGGGCAACGCAGACAATTTATTGTAATCAACAATATGCAAGTTACATTCTGTTACCTGTGATGAAAGAATAAGAGGTATGGGGTATGAGGTATGGGGTATGGGGTAATTAATAAGTCGCCGTGTTCGCGGTGGTCACTGAAGACGCAAAAGCGCAAAGTTTTTCGTCGTGGTTCGCTGTGTCCGCTGTGTCCGCCGTGGTTCGCCGTGTCCGCTGTGTTCCTGTATTATTTTTCAGCAAAGACACTAATTGGATTTCAGATTGCAGATTGTCCGCTGGGTACGTATTAACCAGCAACCAGTAACCACCAACCCAACAACTATTCCTTCTCATCAAAAATTTTCTGCTTGAACTTTTGATAAAAAAAAGAGACAAGCAAAAGTAATACGCCCAATATTAAATAGGCAATCACTTTTTCAACGGTACTGAACCGGAGACTGTCAAATGCGATTAATTTAATAAGGGTGACCCCGATGAGTAGAATAGCTGCCATTCGCGCCGTAACCGATTTAATCCTGACTCCCGAAATGAATACAATAACAGCTGTGAGCAGCCAAAGCAGTGTAACAATAAATCCATTCCAGTTCAAACCGACAAAAATCACAAATAGCATCAGTGAAAGAGATGCAAACACGCGTCGCGTAAAAATTTCTTCTTTCCAGTAATACCACAGCGCGAAGGCCTGAACACCTGACAGACAAGAAACAAAAAGTGTGACAATCGAAACATTCCTGGATTCAAAAGAATCGCCAAAAATAAACAAGGCACCTATATACAAACCGATGCTATTCAGTACAAGTTGATAAGTATCATTGATCGTAAAAGTATTTCTGTGAACGATTTTTACCGAACCCACCAGAAATGCAAAAAGTAAAAAGAAAAAAGAAAGCAATAATAAGCCCATGGATTGAAGCTCTGCCTGATACCGCACGGAGGCCCATCCAAGAAATAAAATCCAGGTGATGAGTTGGGCAGCCCTTCCTACATTTTTCCAACCCTTTTTTACTGATAAATAAATGACCGCAGCATTGATCAGGGAGATATATAGAAAAAAAAGATCCGCTCTTTCCTCATTCTTACTGATTAAAAACGGAATACCGTACGCGCCGACCAATCCGAGTAAAGCAATTTCCTGGCGATCATACGAAATTGCTTCATAAACAGTATAAGCCGTCATGATGATCATGATGATGAAAGCAGTGGCAAACGAAAAAATAGAATAATAAACGTGAGCGCCATAAGTGGTAAAATAAAGCGACGCCATCGCACCACTGAAAAGTATCGTGCTGAAAAACGGGTAATTTTTTTTCAGATAACGGGAGAGAAAATAAAGGATAAGCCCGGCACCATACGCAAGAATGATCCGCAGACTTTCGGAGATAAGGTTCCGGTCTATCGCATATTTCACCCCGATAGACAAGCCGATCACGAGAACAATGATCCCGATAAAGTGGATCAGACGCAGACCAATAAAATTCTCCATCGACCAGGAACTTTTTTTTGGAGGTATGGATGTCTGCTGAGAATTCTGCCGCCGGTAATTACTTCCCATCAACAGTCGTTGCAATTCTTCTATCTTCTGCTCCTGTAATTGAAGCCTGCGATTCAGTTGATCAACTTCCTCTTTCAATTGATGGATCTGGTCTTCCCCCATTGATGTAAAATAAGGTTTTCATGCGGTTTCACCCCCGCCCCTTCTAATGCAGCCCGACAGGCACAGGAACAAAGACGTAAAGAGTATTTGAGCTAAGTGAAGAAATTTCATTTACGATCTCAGATTTTATTTTCTCCGTTTTTAATATCTGATTATCTAATCTCCCGAGAGTCAACTTTCCATACTAAATCTAAAATCGCCAATCTAAAATCTAAATTTCTCTGTGCTCCTGTTTTTTTACGTCGCCGCGGTTAAAATCCGTACTTTAATGATAATACATAACATACCTGTACAACAATTCAAATCATTATGAACAAATTTCTGCTTGCTGCTTTATTCGCTGTACAACTCTTCCAGCCTGCATGGGGTCAACGTGAAAAAAAAGTGCAGTCTAATCAGGTGAAAACCAAAAATGGCATTGTCGAAGGAACGGTAGAAAAAAATGGTGTACGATGTTTTAAGGGAATACCCTTTGCTGCGCCACCTGTTAACAATTTGAGATGGCGGGAACCACAACCAGCACCGGCATGGACAGGTGTAAAAAAATGTACCGCGTTTGGTCCCAGTCCGATGCAGCCAACACCTGCGGCTTTCAGCATGTGGACGGAAGAATTTCTCATCCCTAAAGAACCTATCAGTGAAGATTGCCTGTATCTGAATATATGGTCCGGTGCTAAAACTGCTGCGGAAAAACGTCCTGTTTTAGTTTGGATTTACGGAGGCGGATTTTCAAGCGGTGGATCAGGAGTGCCTATTTATGATGGAACAGCGTTAGCCGAAAAAGGAGTTCTGTTTGTAAGTATTAATTATCGCGTGGGCGTTTTTGGTTTTCTTGCTCATCCTGATCTCACCAAAGAATCAGGAAAAAATGCATCAGGCAATTATGGATTGATGGACCAGATCGCTGCACTTAAATGGGTGCATCAAAATGTTGCAGCATTTGGAGGTGATCCTGAAAACGTCACCATAGCAGGACAATCAGCCGGGTCTATGAGTGTAAATTGTTTGGTGGCCTCCCCATTGGCAAAAGGACTCTTTAAAAAAGCAATTGCTCAAAGCGGGGCAAGCTTTGTCAGTGGTGGATTTACTGGTTCAACATTACAACAGGCAGAAGAAAATGGTCAAAAATTAATGCAAACATTTAATCTTACCTCCATTGATGATTTAAGAAAAAAACCCGCGTTAGAATTGATGCAAAAAGCACAAGGAATACGCGGGCCCATCGTGGATGGGTATGTATTGCCTGCGTCCATTGCTGAAATTTTTGCGGCCAATAAAGATAATCCTGTTATACTGTTGACCGGTTGGAATGAAGATGAAGGACTGATATTTGGCCCGGTAAAAAATGCATCAGATTTCCGAAAAAGTGCAGAAGAGCAATATGGTTCTGATGCGACAACTTTTTTAAAATTTTATCCAGCCACAAATGATATTGAGGCAGCAGCTTCTCAATTGAAAGCGTCAAGGGATATGATCTTTGGCGTGCAGAATTATACCTGGGCTAATGTGCAAAGCAATAAAGGAAGGAAAGTATATGTATATCGTTTCACGCGAAAATTGCCGGCTACCGGCGAGTATATAAAATACGGAGCATTTCATACGGGAGAGGTTCCGTACGCTTACAATAATTTGAAGTTTGTTAACCGGCCCTGGGAAAAAACCGATCAGCATTTAGCAAATATCATGTCTTCTTACTGGATCAATTTTATTTCAGGCGGCGATCCAAATGGAAAAGGTTTTCCGAAGTGGCCAGTGTATAAAACAAAAGGCGGGAAGATTATGGTATTGGGTGAAGTTCCCCAATCACAAACATTACCAGATGAAGCTGCCCTCGATTTCATGTACGGCAAAATGAAGCGTAAATAAATATTCCAAGCCCCGCCATGCCAAATCTAAAATCGCAAATCTAAAATCTAAAATTCTCCGCAGATCCTTCTCTCATAAAAACAACGTAAATTCATTCCTTATTAAAATTACATATGAAACTAAAATCATCTTTTTATCTGTTACTCTCAACCGTGTTTATGATTTCCGGATTATCGAATTTACAAGCGCAAGGAAGACAAAGTCCTAAAAAGACTGAAACCGGCAAAATCGGAGAAGCGAATGTGACCATCACATATAATAGTCCATCTGTCAAGGGAAGAAAAATCTGGGGTGATCTGGTTCCTTACGACAAAGTGTGGCGTTCCGGTGCTAATGAAGCAACACTCATTGAAACCGACAAAGAGTTAACTGTAGAAGGTAAAAAATTGCCAGCCGGAAAATACAGTCTGTATACAATCCCCGGTGAGAAAGAATGGCAGGTGATTTTTAATTCACAAACCGGCCAGTGGGGGATTGAAAGATCCGGTGAAACAACCCGTAAACAGGATAAAGATGTTCTAGTCGTAAAAGTCAAACCAAAGAAGTCGTCCGAAATGACAGAAGGTTTGCAATATAAGATCGATGATAAAGGATTTGCTCTGATATGGGAAAATCTTGAGGTTCCGGTTTCGGTGAGATAAGCAGTTATCTCTCGCATGTTTCACGCATGCCAGATCGCACGATCGGACGCGCAAAGACGCAAAGACGCAAAGGAAGCAAAGATGCAAAGATGATTCTTTGTGCTCGTAAGTATCTATGTGCCTATGTTGTTTTCCTTTTTTTGAAGACGGACGCTGCGTCCTCCGGGACGACATATTCCCTACTACGTATTTCATATGGTTGGTAAAATCTATTCATGAAAATGAATAAATTGTTTGTGGCCTGAGATGATTTCATCCTAATCATTCACAATTTACCAGCGTTATGAAAAAGCTTAAATTTTTCGTAGTGGCTTTTCATCTTATGATAGCTGCCACGGCCCAGGTAGGTATTGGTACTTCCACACCACATAGCAGTGCACAACTGGAAATTAACAGTACAAGCAGAGGGTTATTATTACCTCGCATGAGTGCTTTACAACGGGCAGCTATCGCTTCACCGGTGGAAGGTTTGGTGGTCTATCAAACGAACGGTACTAAAGGAATCTATTATTTCGATGGCACGACATGGCGGAATGCATATACGGGCTTCATCCCTGATGCGCAAGGAAATGCGAAATTGCTGAATGTAATCGTGTCCACCCTGGCGGGGGGATCTGTTGGATTTGCCGATGGCACGGGGACAAATGCCAGATTTTTCTCCCTACGCGGCGTAACAGTTGACAGTAGTGGCAATGTATACGTGGCAGACACATACAATCACCGCATCCGAAAGATCGACACAGCAGGTTACGTAACAACAGTTGCGGGTGCAGGTTTGAATGGTGGCTTCGCTGATGGTCCGGGGAATGTGGCTATGTTTTTATATCCGACTGATGTAGCAATTGATCGACTCGGAAATATATATGTTTGCGATCAGGCGAATCATAAAATAAGAAAAATTGATACTGCGCGAAATGTAACCACAATGGCAGGTAGTACGCAGGGATTTGCAAATGGTAACGGTGCCGCGGCCCAATTTGATGCCCCGGGTAGTTTAACGGTTGACCAAAACCTGAACGTATTTGTAGGAGACAACCGCAATTATAAGGTTCGGAAAATTGATCCAACCGGGAATGTCACAACATATGCAGGCAGTACTCCCGGATACACAGACGGTATTTGGTCGTCGGCCCAGTTCAATTATCCGGCGGGTATTGCGGTGGATAAGGAGGGTAATGTCTATGTTGCGGATTTCTTCAATTATAAAATCAGAAAAATCGATATTCTCAGAAATGTTACTACGTTCGCGGGCACTACTGCTGGAACTGCAGACGGCAATGCCACAACTGCACAATTTTCGTCTCCGGTGGCTGTAGATGTGGATCGGGATGGAAATGTTTATGTTGCTGATCAAAATACTCATAGGATTCGAAAAATATCACCGGCTGGAACAGTAATTACTTTAGCCGGGACTAACCAGGGATTTACTGACGGTAATGCATCAAACGCTCAATTTTCCACACCTCAGGGCATCACAGTAGATATAAATGGTTTTGTATACGTAGGAGATAATGAAAATCATAAAATCAGGAAAATTTTTTATTGAAGTAGGTTGTCAATAATTACAAACATCTTACTGTAAAAGCTTCTCCCGTATTTTGAACTCCTCCATATCAATCAATGAAAGATATTTTCTGATCAGGTCTTCATCAAATTCTGTGCGGCGATTCATGTCGTTTAACAAGGTTCGCTGCGCTTCTAACAATTCCAGATAAATGTGCTGATAAGTTGATAATGCATTTCCCTTTGGATTACTGATCACTTCAAAATTCCCCTGAAAGAAATTCAAGTCGATTTGCAATCGTGCTACCAGATTTTTGAGGTATTGGTTTTGCATTTCTCCATTGCCGTATTTCTCTTCGATGTACTTAAGCGAAGCCATTGCGATTTTCTTCTGAATAATGAACTCCTGCTTTTCTTCCGGAATAGCGGTGTACCTGTCTTCCATCTTCACCTTACGGATCACCCACGGCAGCGTTAAGCCCTGGAATACCAGTGTGACTAAAATAACAATGAACGTGATAAACAGGATCAGGTTTCGATAAGGAAAGGGCTGACCATTAGCAAGGAGTAACGGAACAGAAAGTGCCGCTGCTAATGAAACGACTCCACGCATGCCCGCCCATCCAAGGACGACGGGTGCCCTCCATCCGGGATTGGGATCTGCCACCTTGATAAAATTGCTCATAAAACGGGTAAACAAAGAAGCACCCAATGTACAAAGCAGACGTGCTATAACGAGAACGATAGAAATCGCTAACCCATATCCGATAGCTCGCGGCAATCCTATATCTCCTAACTGCGCTGTGATTAATGGCAATTGTAGTCCAATGAGTAAAAAAATCAATCCATTGAATACAAAGACGATGTTTGTCCACACATTCACTCCTTCGATCCTGCTTCTGTAATTCAGCATACTTTGTCTCTTGCTCGACAAAAAAAGACCGCCGCTTACAACTGCCAACACTCCGGAAAAATGAAAATGCTCTGCTGCATAATACATACAGTACGGTGTTAACAGGCTCAGCACGATCTCGATACTGGAAGTGGTCGGCAATAAGCGATGAATGCCATAGAAAATGGCACCTACAAGAAGACCAATTAATATTCCCATAAAGATGACCAGGAAAAAACTTCCGGCTGCCTGTTGAAAATGGAATTGTCCGGTAATAACGGCAGCTAATGCAAATCGAAATACAATCAATGAGGAAGCGTCATTCAAAAGACTTTCGCCTTCTATAATGCTCACGAGAGATTTTGGTACGTTCACATTCCGCATGATGGTTGTAGCAGAAATGGCATCAGGCGGTGAAATAATACCACCTAAGAGAAATCCCAACGCTAGTGTGAAGCCGGGAATGATGGCAGTCGACACAAATGCAATCACGCAGGAGGTGAGGATCACAATGGGAAAAGCAAAACTCATGATGACACGCTTCCACCGCCAGAATTCTTTCCACGATGTTTGCCAAGATGCTTCATAGAGTAAAGGAGGCAGAAAGAGAAAAAAAACCAATTCCGGATCAATTGTCATTTTCGAAAACGCGGAAGTGAAACTCAGTGCCAGTCCACCTAAAACCAGTACAATCGGATAAGCCAGTCGAATTTTCCTGGCGATCATGACCAACGCCAGAATAATCAGGATCAGATAAACGTAATCGATAAAGATGCTTTGCATGCGATATAGTTCTGAATTCTTAGTTCATAGTTCGAAGTCATTTCACCAAAGAAGCATAGGTTTCTATGTGCTCCTATGTATCTATCTGCCTATGTGGTATTCCTTCTTTAAATTTCACGCTATCCGAGAAGGATCAATTCATTTAGGGAAGGAAGACCACATAGATACATAGTTACATAGGAACACATAGATAGAGCATAAAAATTTCTTTATGCCTGAATAAACAATTAATAGTGCTCAATTTGTTCGAAGGCCTGCTCTTCCACATCTTCAATTCTGGCAGTAAATGCTTTTCGTTTACGCCCGATAGTGAGAAGAATGAAGCCGACCAATGTACATCCGGCCATGACAGCTGTCATAGGTAACGCAGTGCCATCACTGAGTGCTCCCACCAATGCAGAAGCCAGCGAACCGAATCCCATCTGCAATGCCCCCATCATTGCGGAAGCACTGCCGGCTTCTTTTGTAAAAGGTGCCAGGGAAAGCGCTGCAGAATTTGGAAAACTGAATCCCTGGCAGCTTAGAAATAAAAATATCAAAAGGATCGTGGTATACAGATTAAGCCAGTTAAAACCACTTCCTATAATCAATAGAAATCCAATGATAGTTTGCACCAGCAACGTTGTTTTAAAAATTTGTGCACTGTTGTACTTTCTTAATAAAAGATTGTTCAACTGGCTACTGGCAATCAATCCGGCAGCGATCAGACCGAATATCCAGCCATATTCCCTTTCACCTACCTGGTAAATTTTCATGAATACAAAAGGCGATCCGGACAAATAGGCAAATAAAC